>NC_018868.3:2714350-3031525 GCF_000305785.2 Simiduia agarivorans SA1 = DSM 21679
GAATATCCGCGTTGGCATATTCTTCTTTGCGATGCACCGCAAGCGCCCAGAAATGCGGCGGCGTCCAGGCGAAGATAATCAACGCCAGCAAAATGCCATTGGCATCCATGCTGCCAGTGACAGCCGTCCAGCCCAACAAGGGCGGCGCAGCTCCCGCCAGACCGCCAATCACAATGTTCTGTGGTGTGGCGCGCTTGAGAAACAGGGTGTAAATCACCGCATAGCCGAGCAGCGACGCGAGGGTCAGCCAGGCGGTCAATGCATTGACAAAAACCAGCAGGATGATCATGCCAGCAAGACCTAACAACAAGGCAAAGGTCAACGCCTGCAACGGCGCCAAACGCCCCTTTGCTACCGGCCGATTAAACGTGCGCGCCATGCGCTGGTCGATATGCCGGTCCACCAAATGATTGACCGTCGCCGCAGAGCCGGCACACAGGGCAATGCCCAGATTACCGAGCACGAGAATATCCAGGGGCACCATGCCCGGCACCGCCAGCATCATGCCGATGACCGAGGTCAGGATCATGAGCATGACCACGCGTGGCTTGGTCAGTTCGTAGTAATCCCGCCAGCCCAGCGATTGCTCCAGTGAAGTTGCGTTACTCATTGCGGTCTCCCGAGCGTTGCCCTGTTATTGTTTTCATTTCAATGTTCGCGCGTTAATTTCAACATGCGTTTGATATCGGCCAGCAAATCATTGCCAGAATGTTGCCGCTGATAAAACATCATGGCAAACCCCTGGTTATCCACCATGTAATAAATCGCGTCACGGCTGTTGGTCTGGGCCAACCATTGATGCCATTCGGCGGCATCGACCAACAGCGTTTCGCTGTCCTGATATTCATTGGCCAGGGTTTGTGCCAAAGCGGGATTCCATAGCGCGCGATCCACCAACACCCAACGCGCCACTTTGGGGTATTTTTCGTTCAGGCGCTTGTGCACCTGACGGGTCAGGTACAACGCTTGCTCGCAATCGGCTTCACAGGGCGACATGATCGGCACCAGAAAACGCCAATGGGCCTCGAACTGATCCCAGTTCACTGCGTTACCATCAACATCGGTCGCATTCAATTCAAACAACAGCTTGGCAGGTGTCAGCAGTTCGCCTTTGTTGATGGTGCCGGTGGGCATGCCGAGCCCGGTTTTGAACACCAGGTAGGCCGCTATCATCGGACCGAGAATGACCGCCAGCATGAGGTAGCCATTGCGGTTACTTTTTTGTTGCAGCGTCTGATCGGACGGCGCCGGACTGCTCACGTGATCATTGGACACGGTTACTTCATCCCTACACTTCATCATTATTATTGCTCTGCTGCAGGCCCAGCCATGGCAGGAGCGTTGTGTTGGTGCACACCAACAATATCAAGAGCGCCGCAGCCATGCAAAACCATTGCACCGCATAGGCCCGATGTTTTTCCGGGCGTACATTCACCACGGATTGCACAACCACCAATGCGGTAGCGGACACCGCATCCAGCTGTACCACTGCCTGCAGGTCCAGCCCACTGGCCACCCGCAAATCCGCGAGGTTGATATCCAGAATGCGAGGATCGTCCGGCGTAAGCGTCGCGGCCTGAGTCATCAGATTCAAACCGGGCTGGAGGATTTTGCCGGTCAGCAAATGGCGATCTTCAGCAAGATCAATCACCGGCAGGCGGCGGTCGGGGTATCCGGCTATCCAACCCCGGTCAATCAACAACCAGGTCTTGTCAGTTTGCACCGGCTGCAACAGGCGATAACCCACCTGACCGTGATAAACCTGATTGTCCAACAACCAAAACCGGGAGGGATGAAATGTGCCGGTCAGAACAACCGGCGTATGGGGCGCCAACGCTGTCAGTTGCTCACCGGCATGGCGGGAAATATCCAATGGCGCACTGAGAGACAGCTGCCGGGCTTCGAAAAGCATCTGTTGCTTCTCCCCCGCGCGGGACAATTGCCAGAAACCCAGACTCACGAGCAGTGGTAAAAAGCTCAGTCCAAGTACCAGTAACCTGATATTGGGGGTAAAACGAAATGCAACCGGGTCTGCTGCTGGCATCTGTACCTCATTGCCAGTGGGTCGTGTCGGGGGTTATGGTGTGACCCCGGCCATCTGAATGCATCAGGAAACGACTATGTGGCTTAAAGCGATCATTGTTTTGCTGTTTTTGGCTGTACTCGCCTCGTTGAGTAGCGGCCTGGTTTTTTTATTAAAGGATATCGGTCAAACCGATTCGCGTCGGACGTTATATGCACTTGGTATCCGGGTCAGTCTTGCCGCCTGTCTGTTGGCGGCAATTGCCTGGGGCTTCTATTCCGGCGAGCTGGCCAGTACTGCACCATGGGATCGCGCGCTGCGTTAACGCAGCGCGCTTTTACTGTTAACCAAACACATAGACAAAAATAAACAGGCCGACCCAGACCACATCCACAAAGTGCCAGTACCAACTGGCCGCTTCAAACCCGAAATTGTCATCGGATTTGAAATGCCCTTTCAGCACGCTGCGCAGCCACATAACCAGCAGCATGATGGTGCCCAGCGTGACGTGCGCGCCGTGGAAACCTGTGAGCATGAAGAAGGTGGTGCCGTAGATGCCGGACTCGAGCGTCAGGCCCAGGTCATTGTAGGCATGCCCATATTCCAGCGCCTGCAGTACCAGGAAGCCAAGACCCAGCGCCACGGTGATACCCAACCAAAGGTTAAAGCCTTTGCGGTTGTCATTTTTAATGGCGGTGTGGGCGAAATGGACGGTCACCGATGACGTCAACAGCACGATGGTGTTCCACAGCGGTAACCACGTCCACACGTTTTCCACCACGCTGCCACTGAGACTTTGCTCCGGGCCGACCACCGTGGCATTAGCGCCGTTTACCGCGGCATCCGGGGTGGTCATTAACGGCCACTGGTTTTCAAACCCGTTCCACAGCAGTTGATTGGTCATGCTGTCGTGATCGCCTTCGCCCGCCAGCCAAGGTAACGCGAAGGTGCGAATGTAGTAGAGCGCGCCGAAAAAGGCGGCAAAAAACATGACTTCAGAAAAAATAAACCAGCCCATACCCCAGACATAGGATCGTTTCAGCTGTGCAGAATTCAGACCATTCATGTTTTCATCGATGACCGTGGCAAACCAGTTCCACAACACCACTGCCATAATGAAACCACCCGCCATGAAAATCATCGGGCCGTTGTCATTGCCGTTGATCCAGTGGGCGGCACCGAAAACCGTCAGAAATAAACCGAGACTGGCAAAGATAGGTAATTTACTTTGCTCGGGAACGTAATAGGTTCCTTCAGTTGCCATATCGCTACCCCGCGTTATTTTATTTGTTCAGTTGTCCGGCTGCGTCAAGTGCTGCCACCTGCTCTGGTGCCACGCTGTCGGTGATATCGAACAACGTGTAGGACAGAGTGATGGTATTCACATGCGGTGGCACATCGAGATCGACAATAAACTGCAATCCCAGCTCCGCTTTTTCGCCGGCTTTTAAGGGTTGATTGTTAAAGCAAAAACATTCGGTTTTGTGAAAGTACTGTGCGGCTTTAAAGGGCACCACACTGGGAATCGCCTGCGCCACCATATCCTTGTTGGTCGGATTAAAGGCATGGTAGATCACATCCACGGGCTGCCCCGGATGAACACGGATCGATTGCACACCGGGCCGGAATTGCCACGGCATGGAGTCGTTATTGGTGGCGACAAACTGGACCACGATTTCACGACTGGTATCCACGGCGATGTCCCGTGCCTGATATTGCTCGCCGGTTTTGCCATTGAGTCCAGTGATTTCACAAAACGCATCGTACAGAGGCGGCATAACGAAAATCGCAAAGAAAAACATCCCCACACCCAGCGCCACCAATTTGGCGCTGAGCAGGGCGATATTTTTCTGCTGTTCGTTTGCCACGGCCGATTACTTCACTTCAGGCGGCGTGCTGAAGGTGTGGTATGGCGCGGGCGAGGGAACCGTCCACTCCAGACCATGGGAACCTTCCCACACTTCCGCGGTGGCTTTTTTGCCGTTGCGGATGGTCGCAATCACATTGAACAGGAACATAATCTGGGCCGCACCAAACAGGAAGGCACCGACTGAAGAGATCATATTCCAGTCTGCAAACATCATGTTGTAGTCCGGAATCCGGCGCGGCATGCCCGCGAGGCCCGCGAAGTGCATCGGGAAGAAGGTCAGATTCAAACCGATGAAGGCCATCCAGAAGTGGGTTTTACCCATCAGCTCGTTGTACATATGGCCGGTCCATTTGGGCAGCCAGTAGTAAACCGCGGCGGTGATCGAGAAAATCGCGCCCGGTACCAGTACATAGTGGAAGTGTGCCACCACAAAGTAAGTGTCGTGATACTGGAAGTCCGCCGGGGCAATCGCCAGCATCAGGCCGGAGAAGCCCCCGATGGTAAACAGGATCACGAACGCCACTGAGAACAGCATGGGTGTTTCAAAGGTCATGGAGCCTTTGAACATGGTGGTCACCCAGTTAAACACCTTCACACCGGTCGGCACGGCAATCAGCATGGTGGCATACATGAAGAAGAGTTCACCGGCAATGGGCATACCTACTGTAAACATATGGTGTGCCCACACAATGAAACTCAGGAATGCAATCGATGCTGTGGCATACACCATGGACGCATAGCCGAACAACGGCTTGCGCGCGAAGGTCGGGATGATTGCGCTCACGATACCGAAGGCCGGCAGGATCATGATGTACACCTCGGGATGACCGAAGAACCAGAACACGTGCTGGAACAGGACCGGATCACCACCGCCGGCGGCGCTGAAGAAGCTGGTGCCAAAGTGGATATCCATCAACATCATGGTCACCACGCCCGCCAGTACCGGCATTACCGCAATCAGCAGATAGGCGGTGATCAACCAGGTCCAGACGAACAACGGCATTTTCATCAGCGTCATGCCCGGTGCGCGCATGTTCAGGATGGTGGCGATGATGTTAATCGCGCCCATGATTGAACTCGCGCCCATGATGTGCACGGCAAAGATAAAGAAGGTCACGCTCGGGGGTGCGTATTCGGTCGACAAGGGTGCATAGAAAGTCCAACCGAAGTTGGGCGCACCGCCTTCCATCAGCAATGTGGAGGACAACATTGCAAACGCGAACGGCAGAATCCAGAAAGACCAGTTATTCATACGCGGCAGCGCCATATCGGGTGCGCCGATCATCATCGGCACCATCCAGTTGGCCAGCCCCACAAAGGCCGGCATGACCGCGCCGAACACCATCACCAAACCGTGCATGGTGGTCATCTGGTTAAAGAATTCCGGTTCAACGATTTGTAAACCGGGCTCAAACAATTCGGCGCGAATCACCAGTGCGAAAACACCGCCGAGTAAAAACATCGCAAAACTGAACCACAGGTACATAGTACCGATGTCTTTGTGGTTGGTGGTATAGAGCCAGCGGCCAATACCTTTTGCAGGACCGTGTGCCATGTGCGAGCTCCCCTTAATTGCCTTGTTGGTAGTTCACAACGTCGATTGGCTGCACCTCAGAACCGGTGTTGTTGCCAAAGGCGTTGCGCTGGAAGGTGATAACGGCGGCGGATTCCACCGGCGTTAACTGCTCACCAAAGGGAGGCATGCCCTGACCACCGTTGATCACGCGATTCAGATGCTCGCGCACATCACCGTTGGCGATGGGGCTGCCGGCAATGGCCGGGAAGGTTGGCGGAATGCCTTTACCGTCGGCCTGGTGACACGCCGCACAGTGCTTCACATACACCGCTTCGCCTTGCGCATATAACTCGTCAAAGGTCAGCGTTTGTTTGGCCGCCTCGGCAATCGCCGCGGCCGCCTCACGTTTTTTATCCATCCAGGTTTCAAATTCCGCCTGTTCTACCGCGCGCACCACAATGGGCATAAAGCCGTGGTCTTTACCGCACAGTTCAGCGCACTGACCACGGTAAATACCGGGCTCGTTCACGCGCGTCCAGGATTCATTGATAAAACCGGGAATGGCGTCTTTTTTCACCGCCAGATCCGGTACCCACCAGGCGTGAATCACGTCATTGGCAGTAATGAGGAAACGCACTTTTTTGCCCACCGGGATGACCAGTTCGTTATCCACTTCCAACAAATAATTTGGATTCTTGGGCGCAAGATTGTTGATTTCGTCAGCGGGCGTGGACAGGTTGGAGAAAAAACTCACATCCTGATTCAGGTATTCGTACTTCCACTTCCACTGATAACCGGTCACCACAATATCGATATCGGGTTCGCTGGTGTCATAGATTTTGATCAGGACTTTGGTGGCCGGCCAGGCCATTACCACCAGAATCACGATGGGGATAAAGGTCCAGGCCAGTTCGAGCGAAAGGCTCTCGTGGAAGTTGGCGGCTTTGGCGCCATTGGATTTACGGTGTGCGATCATGGTGTAGAACATGACACCAAACACCACCACACCTATGCCAACGCACCACCAGAAGATGTCCATGTGCAGCCCGTATATTTCCTGGCTGACATCGGTCACTCCCTCGGTCATGTTGACCCCCCAACGCTGCACCTCGTCAGACGCCCATAAAGGGGCTGACAGTGTGAGGCCCAGCAAGCAAGCAAAACTGCTCTTTGCTTGTTTCAGCATGCCCATTGTCTCCGTGTAGCAGGTACACCACACGCACCCAACGGCAGTGATGGCACCCAGTTATGCTTATTATTTCTACTTCACAAGGATGGACCCGGCGGAACGCAGACAGCGCTCACAAATCCCAGCCGGTTTCAACGGAGGATAAAAAAGACATTACAATCGGCTTTCGCCCATTGCCTGTGTATCGTTTGCGTGCCGGCGCTTGTGGCCCCGGACACAGTTACAGCAAAGCCGTCACACTGATACAAGCTAGTGCGATCTGCGCTCAAAAGTCAGCGGATACCAGGTGCTTTTTCATCAACCGAGGGGTACATCCAACAAACTGCGGCAAATCGTCGCATGAATAGCCTCTCTAAGAAGCCATAAGCCGAGAAAAAAATCAACAAATTTATTATGTTACGGTTACTTTTTAATCAGTTTGGGCATATAGCCTGTGACTGAAAATTCCTATCGCCTGAGACTCTGGACCATTGCCTGGCCCCTGATTCTCACCAACCTGACCCAACCGCTTTTAGGCATTGTCGATACAGCCCTGCTGGGCCATCTGCCCGATGCCCGCTATATCGGTGCCACCGCACTGGGCGGGTCGCTTTTAGCACTGGTGTTCTGGGGCTTTGGGTTTTTGCGCATGGGCACCACCAGCCTGGTGGCGCGTGCCTATGGCGCTGGCGAAATCCGGCTTGCCGATCATTACACGCGCCTCAGCCTGCACCTGGCGGCAATGATTGCGCTGGCACTCTGGCTGGTGGCGCCCTGGAGCCTTGGGCCCGCCATTGGTCTGATGGGCAGCAGCGCCGAGGTCGCCGAATCAGCGCGCAGCTACAGCCTGATCAGGCTTGCAGCCGCACCGGCAACCCTGTGCAATTACGTGCTGCTCGGTTGGTTTATCGCCCGGCAGGACAGTCGACGGCCTCTAGTGGTCGCGTTGACCACACAATTGCTCAATCTCTTGTTGGATATCCTGTTTATTCTCGTATTGGATCTGAAAAGCGACGGCGCGGCCCTTGCCAGTGCAATCAGCGAGTATCTGGGCCTGTTTTTATTCGCCTGGTTTTTCATCAGGAAGAACCCCGGATTTTCACTGTTTATTCGCGAAAATCGCAGCGGATACGGGGAGTTATTTCAAATTAACCGTGATCTGATGGTGCGTACCTGTTGTCTGCTGGCAAGCTTTCTTTTCTTTACCAGTCAGGGTGCCCAGCAGGGCGACGTCGTGCTGGCAGCCAACGCGATTCTGATTCAATGGGTCCATCTGGTGTCTTATGGCCTTGACGGCCTGGCGCACGCCACCGAGGCACTCACCGGCGAAGCCCATGGTGAAAACAAACCACACCGACAGCGCCAGATTCTGCATTGGGCGAGTATCGACAGCCTGTGGGTAGCTGGCGTTTTTTCTGCACTGCTGTGGCTTGGTAAAGACACCATCATTGCGCTTTTTACCGGCATTGCGCCGGTACAGGCGGCGGTCCATGACTATGTGGTTTGGGTGCTGATTCTGCCCCCGTTGTCTGTGGCCGCTTATGTGCTGGATGGGTTTGCCATCGGTACGGGCGCCAGCCGAGCCATGCGCAACAGTATGTTGGTGTCTTGTTTCCTGGTGTTTTTGCCCACCTGGTGGCTGACGCTGGATTACGCCAATCACGGTTTGTGGCTGGCGCTGACGCTCTTTAACGTGGCACGCGGTTGTTCTCTGGGCGCCCTCACCCTACCTGCGCTCAGGCATCAATTGCGCCAGAATTAGATGATCTTGATCTTAGGTCTGAGAAGATATCTGCTACATTCATATGACAGGGTTGTAACCGCTGCGGTGCCGGTACCACAGGTTTTGAACCTGACGTAAGGCACTTGGGCGTTGAAACATTTCAACTTACCCCGCACAAACCGGTATCAATTTTGTGATTTCGGTCTACTATTGACTGGTTGTCTGCAGAACACTTAGCAAACAACCGGATTATTAAAGAAAAATGCAGGATTGCTCGTGAGGCTGTGTGCCCAATGCGGCGCGGGTTAACGAGTGGCAAAAAGCTTTTTGTGATGTCGGCAAGGGGTTAGGGTGTTATTCCACAGACAAAAAACCAACCTCGACGCGTTGGCCAGCCAAACGCCGAGGGATGAAGAAATTGATCGTATCCGGCAGCTGATCGATCAGGCGCTTCGACACGAGCTGTCAGAAGGTCTGTACCTGAAAGTGCTGCGCGATAATTTCGACCGGCTGCACAGCGCTGTGGCATTGATGGATCCCAACGGCGAGCCCAATACCAGCCCGGATTCTTTGTTGAAGTTCGTGGTGAGTTACATCCGCCACGTGCCCGATTTTATTGATGCCGTAAACAAGATAGGTGCTGCACACAATATACAGGCAGTGACCACACCCTTCCTGCGCATTGCACAGGACTTTTTCCTGAGCCCGCCTGAACTGGTGGACGGTCATTCAGGCGTTGCCGCGTTATTGGATGAGGCTTATCTGGCCCACCGCATGATCGAAGAGGTAAACGATCACATCCTGGCGCGCTTCGGCATTCCGCTGGCACCTATGGATATGACCAAAGCCAATTTGATCGTGCACAGTCTGATTGGCGAACCCTTTGCCAATGATCTCGACCATGCCGTGCAATACAGCGTAGAGATGTTGATGATGCGCGGTTCACTGCTCGATAAATACCTGGTGTCAGATGCGTTCCAACGGTTTGTCGGTATGCATCAACAAAATGGCTGGGAGAACGAGCTGATGGAATTTCCGTGTCTGGCCGGTGATCTGAGCGCGGAATTATTTTTTACCCGCGCCCAAGGCATGTCAAAACACCTGCACTGACCGTCGATTATTCCGGTGGGAACTTCAACACCTGAGTCGGTGCCGAAACATCCTCCTCTGCCTGATTGACCCGCGTATCCAATTCACGCACCACCGGCTTAAAGCGCATTTCATCCTTAAAACCGCAGTCCACACATTCCCGGTAATCCACATCGTCGATGCGGTACATCTGAATGCGATCCATCGCCGAGCACTTGGGGCAAATCGCACCGGCAATAAAACGTTTTTTTACACTCATGCAGCCCTCCGGATACCGCTGTGACGCAACAATGGCTCTACCGAAGGCGCCCGACCGCGGAATTGGGCAAATAAGTCAGCCGCGGGCAAAGCACCACCGTAGGCAAGAATCGTGTCGCGGAACCGGGCACCCGTTTCCGGATCAAACACACCGTCTTCTTCAAACAATGAAAACGCATCGGCAGACAACACTTCAGCCCACTTGTAGCTGTAGTAGCCGGCGGCATAGCCACCCGCAAAAATATGACTGAAACTGTTCTGGAACCGATTATTGGCCGGCGGCAACACCACCGCGACAGATTGGCGCACCTGATCCAATAACTGCTGAACCTGTGCGGTGCTGCCGGGCGCCGGTTGGCGGTGCAACTCAAAATCAAAAAGGGCAAATTCCAGCTGCCGCACCATGAACATACCGGCATTGAAATGTTTGGCCGCCAGCATTTTTTCCAGTAATTCATCGGGCAGGATTTCACCGGTTTGGTAATGCCCGGAGATCAATGGAATGACCGACTTTTCCCAACACCAGTTTTCCAGAAACTGGCTGGGTAATTCCACCGCATCCCAGGCCACGCCATTGATTCCCGACACCGCCGCTACATCCATTTTCGTCAGCATATGATGCAGGCCATGGCCAAATTCGTGAAATAAGGTGGTGACTTCATCAAAGGTGAGTAATGACGGCCTGTCTTTCAGGGGCGGGGTGAAATTACACGTGAGGTAAGCCACCGGTAGTTGGATGCCCTGACCGGTTTGACGGCGCACGCGGCATTCATCCATCCAGGCGCCGCCGCGCTTTTTGCTGCGGGCATACAGGTCCAGATAAAAATAGGCGCGGACTTCGTTATCGATACTGATGCTGTACACCTGAACATCCGGGTGCCAGACCTGTACCTGGGCTACCGGCGCCACATCAATGCCAAATAATTTTTTCACCACCGCGAACATACCGTCCACCACCCGCTGGGCCGGGAAGTAGGGTCGCAACATTTCCTGCGAGACAGCGTAATCGCGTTGCTTGAGTTTTTCCGACACATAACTGACGTCCCAAGGCTCCAGTGACGTCAAACCCAATTCGGTGCGGGCAAATTCTGACAGTGCGGCAAACTCCTGTTCGGCCACGGGCTTGGATTCGCGCGCCAGATCGTGCAAAAAATCCAACACCTGAGCAGGCGTGTCGGCCATTTTTTTTGCCAGGCTCAAGGCCGCATAATGCTCAAAACCCAACAGGCCTGCGAGCTCCTGACGCAAGGTCAGAATCTCGACAATCAACGGGCCATTATCGAGCGATGCATCGCCAAACTCTGACGCGCGCGTGCCATACGCGGTATACACCTGTTCGCGCAAGTCGCGCTGGTCGGCATAGGTCATCACCGCCAGATAGGACGGAAAATCCAACGTCACTACCCAGCCACTCAGCTGCTTTTGCTCAGCGGCTTGTGCCGCTTGTGCCAGCGCCGACTCAGGCAATCCGGCCAGGTCCTCGACCTTGTCGGTGTGGTAATGCCAGTTCTGGGTTGCATCCAATACGTGGTTGGAAAAAGTGTTCGCCAAACTGCTCAAACGTTCTTTAATCGCCTTGAAACGCGCACGTTGCTCAGTGGGCAAGTCGATACCCGCCAGGCGGAAATTGCGCAGCGCCAATTCCACACCTGAGCGCGCGGCCAAAGGCAGCTGCCCGAATGCGGGTGATGCCTGAATCGACTGGTACAAGGCAAACAAACCTTCGTGTTGGCCCATATCGGTGCTGTAATCAGTCAGTTGTTGCAGACAATTTTCATACACAGCGCGGAGCTCATCGGAATTGCACACGCTGTTGAGATGGCTGACCGGTGACCACAGACGATTGAGTTTGTCCCCGATGGCTTCCAGCGCGCGTAAGCAGGCCATGGGCTCGGCCGGCGGCGACGCCACCAGTGCGTCAACGGCGGCACGGTTTTCTGCGATCTGGTGGCTCACCGCATCGGCCGCTTGGGCCGGGGTAAATTCGCCGAATGGGGGAAAGAAATCATCCCGCATCAAAGGGTTACTGGCTTGAGTCATAGGTTACCGCTGGTAGTTCGGGTCAGTTAAAATGGGATTTTAACCCAACCAAGGTACGCACATGCAGTCTGTCCGGCGCTTTAACAGTCACACGCCCACTTTGGGCGCAAAGGTTTTCGTTGATCCCACCGCCGTGGTCACCGGCGATGTTCACCTGGGCGACGACAGCTCGGTGTGGCCCATGGCGGTAATCCGCGGCGATATGCATCGCATCCGCATCGGCGCCCGCACCAGCGTGCAGGATGGCGCGGTACTGCACATCACCCACGCAGGGCCTTTCAACGCCGACGGCTGGCCATTGATCATTGGCGATGAAGTGACCATCGGTCATGGCGCCATGCTGCATGGCTGTACCCTGGGCAATCGCATCCTGGTGGGCATTGGCGCCACCATTCTCGACGGTGCGGTGGTGGAAGATGAGGTGGTGATAGGCGCCGGCACGCTGGTGCCGCCGGGCAAGCGACTGGAATCCGGCTTTATGTATATGGGGTCACCCGCCCGACAAGCGCGTCCTCTATCTGAAAAAGAACGGCAATTCTTCAGTTACAGCGCGTCCAATTACGTGAAACTGAAAGACCAGCACAGAGCCGAACTGGGGCAGGACTAACTGGCTGCTAAACAGCCTTTAATTCCGCCCGCAGTGCGCTCAGCACGGGCCTGACATCCGGCCGTACACCGCGCCAGACGAAGAAGGCTTCCGCCGCCTGCCCCACCAGCATGCCCAGACCATCGGCCCGTATCCGGGCCCCCTGGCCTTCGGCCCAACGCAGGAAGGGCGTGGGTTCGGCGCCATAGGTCATGTCGTAAACCCGGGTCTGTTCACCAATGAAACCGTCCGGCAGCGCGGGCATTTCGCCGTTCAAGCCTGCCGACGTGGCATTGATCACCAGATCGTAAGGGCAATTCAAGGCCTCAAATGGCAGGCAGTCAATCCGGCCCTTGTGAGCGAACAGCTGGGCCAGGTCTTCGGCTTTGCTGAGCGTGCGATTGGCGATGGTCAGACTTGCAGGCGCAGCCTCCAGCAGTGGCCCGAGTACGCCGCGCACAGCACCACCGGCACCCAGAATCAGCAAACTCTGGCCCGCCACCGGCCAGCCCAGATTGTCGGTAATATCACTGACAAGGCCATATCCGTCGGTATTGTCGCCTAACAGGCTGCCATCTGGCAGCTTTTTCAAGGTATTCACCGCACCGGCCAAGCGGGCGCGTTCGGTCAACTGGTGGGCAAAGGCGTAAGCGTCCAGCTTGTAAGGCGCGGTTACATTCATGCCCCGGCCCTGCTCAAAGAACACCGCCGCATGGGCGGCAAAGCCTTCGGGTTCCGGCCGATGCCGGTCATAGTGAATCGCCTCACCGGTCTGGGCTGCGAAGGCCGCGTGAATCCAGGGTGATTTGGATTGGGCGATGGGGTTACCCACCACTTGATAGCGGTCGGTCACACCCAGTCCCTCGGCTTCAGGAAATGCTCGGTCAACTCGGCCTCCGGCGTTCCCGGCTCGGGTTGATAGTTGTATTCCCAGCGCACCAGCGGCGGTAAAGACATCAGAATGGACTCGGTGCGCCCGCCCGATTGCAGACCGAACAGGGTGCCGCGATCGAACACCAGATTGAATTCCACGTAGCGGCCCCGGCGATACAGTTGGAACTGCCGCTGGCGTTCGCTGTAGCTGCGGTTTTTCCAACGCTCCACGATCGGCAGGTAGGCCGGCAGGTAGCTGTCACCTACCGAGCGCATCAGGGCGAAGCTTTGCTCGAAGCCGGGCGCGTTGTAATCGTCAAAGAACAAGCCACCCACACCCCGGTGTTCATCCCGGTGTTTCAGATAAAAGTAGTCATCACACCATTGTTTGAAGCGTGGATAGACGTCGTCGCCGAAAGGTTCACAGGCGGCCTTGGCGGTCTGGTGCCAATGCACACAGTCTTCTTCGTTGGCGTAATAGGGCGTCAGATCATAACCGCCACCAAACCACCACACCGGCGTCTGGCCTTCCGCTTCGGCAATAAAGAAGCGCACATTGGCGTGGCTGGTGGGGACATAAGGATTGTGCGGATGGATCACCAGCGACACACCCATGGCTTCGAACGAACGGCCGGCCAGCTCGGGCCTTGCCGCGGTCGCCGACGGGGGCAATTTATCGCCAAATACGTGGGAGAAGTTCACGCCGGCCTTTTCAAACAAGCGGCCCTCGGCCAGGACACGAGAACGACCGCCACCGCCCTCTTCGCGGGTCCAGCTGTCTTCCTGGAATTCGGTGCCATCCAGATCAGACAAGCCTTTGCAAATCTTGTCCTGCAGCTCGAGCAGGTAGGCTTTAACAGCCGTTTTGTCTACGTTTTGCATCGCTGTCTGCTCCTCAGGGTCGGATTTCTGCGCCGGTTTCCAGGTCCCGGATGCGGCTGGCCTTACCCGGTGTCTGCACCTCGCCGGGCGCCAGCGCATCGAGGCTGGCACCGAAGTAAGCTCTCACTTCCTGCTCGTTTACTGCCGCCGGTGCCCCCTGGGGGTTGGCCGAGGTAGACACCAGGGCCGAGCCGCACAGCTCACACAACGCCTGCACAACCGGGTGCGCACTGACCCGGATCGCCACCTTGTCGTGGATCCCGGTCACCAATACCGGCACCTTGCCCTGGTGGGGCACCAACCAGGTATTGGGGCCCGGCCAACTCTCCCGCAACTGCGCCATTTCGCGGCTGCTCAGGGTATCCAACCAGGGACTCACCTGATTGAGGTTTGCCGCCACCAGAATCAGGCCCTTCTCGGGCGAGCGGCCCTTCATGTCCAGAATGCGATTGACCGCTTGGGTATCCTCGGGCAGGCAGCCCAGGCCCCAGACGCCTTCGGTGGGGTAAGCCACAACGCCGCCGGCTTTTATGGCCTCGGCGGCTGCGATCAATTGGGGGTCCTGTAACCAGGGATTGGACATGGGATCTATTCCGGTCGCTCAAAACGGCGGCCATTGTCACACCTCGGCCAGCCCGCTTCAATGCGCTATCACAGAGTGCGTTCGTAGCCTGCGTCCGAACTCCGCACCATCCCCTGCAATTCAAGCTGCAGCAGCTGACGTTGCAGTTCGCCCAAGGGCAGGCCGGATTGGGACAACAACTGTTCGAGACCGACCCGCTCCAGCCCGATCAACTGCAACAATTGCCGTGCGCTGCCATCGAGCCCGGCGGGGTCCTTCGGCGCCGGCCGCCGACTGGATGCGACACAGGGGCCGGCTAAGTGGGCAATTAGATGTGAAGGCTCACTTACCAGCTGCGCGCCGTCCCGGATCAGGCTGTTGCAGCCTTCGGCCAGCGGGTTCAGGGGCGAGCCGGGAATCGCATAGACATCCCTGCCCTGTTCTGCCGCCAGCCGCGCGGTAATGAGAGAACCGCTTTTTTGCGCCGCTTCCACCACCAGCGTGGCCTCTGCCAACCCCGAAATGATCCGGTTCCGGCGCGGGAAGTGTCCGGTTTGCGCCTGCACGCCCAGACAGAACTCCGATACCAACACCCCTTGCTCAGCGACTCTCTCAGCCAACGCGAGGTGCCGGCTCGGGTAAATGTTGTCGAGCCCGCCAGCCAGCACCGCGATGGTTTTGCCCCCCGCATCCAGGCAGGCGGCATGCGCCAGGCCATCGATGCCGAGCGCCAGACCGCTGGTAATGACCCAGCCGGCGCGGGCCAGATCGCCCGCGAACCATTGCGCCAGCCTGGCGCCGGACGCGCTGGGCTTGCGACTGCCCACGATCGCCAGCTGTTTGTGGTTGAGCACGCCGGGATCACCCATGCCATGCAGTAACAAGGGGCCATTCGCTTCACGCAGCAGTGATGGGTATTCGGGATCGAGTCGGGTCAACAGGTGATTGCGCGGATGGTCGGCCAACCAGCGCGCCAACCGGTCGAGCCGGGTTTGCAGCCAGTTGCCCGGTCGCTGGTTGCGCCAGTCGCGCCATAACTGAAATCCGTTTTCGCCCAGCCATTGGCGCAACAGGCTGTCCGGCCAATGCAGCATGGCGAGCGGCGGTTCGCCGGTTTCGGCCAATTGATACCACTTGCGGGGCCCGATGCCGGGCAGGTGATGGAGCGCAATCAACAGCTCCCTGTCGGTGATAGGCATGGTTCTTCCCTGAACGCTGGTTGTTCAGGCAAGAGTACATCAAGGCGCGGCAAAAACAAAAAAGCCGGCGATTCGCCGGCTTTTATAGGAGGTTCCCTGCAATCAGGGATTCAGTACCTTGTCGTTGATTGCCAACGGACGGGTGGCATCCAACACAATGGCAAAACTCATTTTTTCAAACACGCGGAACACCATCAGCAGCCCCGCACGCTCGTCCGGCAGCTTCACTGGACGGCCGGTAACGCGGTCCTTCACCACCTTGCCATCTTTATGAATGGCCAGTACATCCCCCGCCTGCAGGCTGTCGCGACCACCTTTGTTGATCGCTACCACGTTCATCCGGCCCACCTGAGTCACACCACCTTCAACGGTCATGATCACACCGTTGATGTCCTGCTCGGGTGCCTTCGGGTAAAAGGTGGATTCAACGGCGCGGTCGGCGTTGGGCAACAGGCGGTCTTCGATACGGATTTCCTGCGAGGTGCGGGTAATATCCATGGTGGCGATATCATCGTTGATGGCGGCCACTTTAACCGATCCGATATCCAACGCCTGATAGCCCAGGAATTCGCCGGTGACCGGGTCGCGGAAGCTCTTGCCTTTGCGGTAGATACCGTACACCGGTACGTTGGAATCGATCTGGCCACGGGCATAGAGGAAATCGCCGGCGCCGGTCACCAGGCGACCGTCTTCGCCAGCCAACACATAGGGTGCGTTGTTGTACTCATTGGGCATGACGATGCGGCTGCCGGTCAGGAAGCTGTTGATCACATCCAATGGAATCGCGGGAATTGCCGCGGCAACCGGCTCATAGCGGATTTTCGGCGACAGCTTTTCGGTACCCGGCGCCAGCTTCACGGTTTGCTGGCCACGCTCTACGTTCAGGCGGGGCTTGCCGTCCATGTATACCAGGGACACGATGTCGCCCGGGTAAATCAGGTGCGGGTTGTCGATCTGGGGGTTAACCTGCCAGATTTCCGGCCACATCCAGGGATTTTCTAAGAATTTACCGGAGATATCCCAGAGGGTATCGCCCTCGGTGACGCGGTAGCTATCCGGGCGATCGGAGCGGACCTGGACATCTTCTGCCCAGACACCGGCCGAAATCAGCAGGGAAGCCGCTAAACCCAACACGAGCTTTTTCATAGAAACCAATCCTGTTTCCTGCCCTGAGCACCAATGCAGGCCTCCGGGACTATTTAGGGGTTATAATAGCGCACCGTTCACCGATGGCTGCGTGCGTCTGCACTAAAAGCCTTGGGAGCAATGCCAGCCCTTGTCATACTTCGGCAACGGTTTGCGAACTGCGTCCCGGCTATCAGGCGCCCGCCAGGCGGTTATAATACGGGTAATTGCTGTCTGATCATAATGTTAGCAGCCAAAGTTGCCTTTTTACTAGAAGTTTGTCACACCCTTATATGAAACGAGAAATATTGGAATTTCCCGATCCGCGCTTGCGCACCAAGGCCAAACCCGTGGCTGAAGTAACCGACGCCGTGCGTGAACTGATCGATGACATGTTCGAAACCATGTACGACTGCCCCGGCATCGGCCTGGCTGCGACCCAGATCAACGTACACGAACAGATCATCGTGATCGACATCAGCGAAGAACAGAACCAGCCGATGGTGTTCATTAACCCGGAGATCGAGGTACTGGATCAGGAAACCGGCACCTACGATGAGGGTTGCCTGAGTGTGCCCGGTTTCTCGGAGACGGTCGAACGCCCCATCCATATCCGTGTGCGCGCACTAGACCGCGACGGCAAGGCGTTCGAAATACAGCCCGATGGCCTGCTCGCCACCTGTATCCAGCACGAGATAGACCACCTGAATGGCAAGTTGTTTGTGGACCACATCTCCACACTCAAACGCGACCGCATCCGCAAGAAACTCGAAAAGCAACACCGGCAGCGCGCCTGAGGAAACTCCCTATGAGCGCTCTGCGCCTGGTTTTTGCGGGTACGCCCGAATTTGCGGCCCACCACCTGCAAGCCCTGCTCGACAGCCATCACCAGGTTGTGGCGGTGTTCACCCAACCCGACCGGCCGGCCGGCCGGGGCAAGCAGTTGCAGGCCAGCCCGGTTAAACAGTTGGCCGAACAGCACGGACTGCCCGTGCACCAGCCAGAGAAACTGAAAGCCGCCGACGATCAGGCGCTGTTGGCCCAGTACCAGGCCGATGTGCTAGTGGTAGTGGCCTATGGCCTGCTACTGCCCAAAGCCGTGCTCGATCTGCCGCGGCTGGGGTGTATCAACGTGCATGCGTCTTTATTACCGCGCTGGCGCGGTGCGGCGCCGATCCAGCGCGCCATCGAAGCCGGTGACAGTGAAACCGGCGTCACCATCATGCAAATGGATGTGGGCCTGGATACCGGCGACATGCTGCACAAAACCCACTTACCCATAACCGCCGATGAAACCGGTGGCAGCCTGCACGACAAACTCTGGCAAGCCGGTTGCCCGGCCTTAGTCGCCACCCTCGACCAGATGTCCGAGGGAAAGCAGACGCCCGAGTCTCAGGACGATAATCTGGCGACCTACGCCCATAAACTCAGCAAGCAAGAAGCCCAACTCGATTGGACCCGCAGCGCGCAGGCCCTGGCCCTTCAGGTGCGCGCCTTCAATCCGTTTCCCGTGTGCTTCTCCGAACTCAATGGCGAACGCCTGCGGGTCTGGCAGGCGCAGGCAATTGCTATGAAGCACCAGGCCGTGCCCGGTACGTTACTGAATCATCCTGAGCATCCATTACTGGTGGCCTGCGCGGACGGCGCACTGGCCTTGACCCTGGTGCAGCTGGCCGGCAAAAAAGCCATGAGCGCCAATGACCTGATGCTGGGCTACCGGCAAAAGTTCCAGGCCGGGATGCAATTCGGGACGGTGAGTGAATAGTCGCGCACTGGCCGCCCGGGCCATCGCTGCGGTACTGGCGAAAGGTGAATCACTGTCCGCCAGTTTACCCCGGATTCTGGAACACACCCCCGAGCGCGATCAGGGGCTGGTGCAAGCCTTGTGTTATGGCACCCTGCGCTGGTTTCACCGCTACAACCCCCTGCTCAATCAGCTCTTGAGTGAGCCTTTAAAACCCAAAGACGCCGATGTCCAGGCCTTGCTGTTGCTCGGGTTTTACCAGCTGGATCAATTGCGCGTGCCGGATCACGCCGCCATCGATGCCACCGTGGATGCCTGCCGGCAACTGAAAAAGAACTGGGCCATCAAACTGGTCAATGGCGTATTGCGGCGCTATCAACGCGAGCAGGACACGCTGTTAAGCGCATTGGATGCACAGCCCAGCGCCCGCCATGCACACCCCAAATGGCTGATCAACGCTATCAGCCAGGCCTGGCCCGAGCAGGCCGAAGCAATTCTTGACGCCAACAACCAGCAACCGCCCATGACCCTGCGATTAGCATCGGGCGACCGGGCCGACTACATCGACACCCTGGCCCGGCAGAATGTTCAGGCTGTACCCGGTGCGGTGGCCGAGACCGCCGTGGAGCTTTTGCAGGCAGTCGATGTGCAACTGCTGCCCGGTTTCGCCAGCGGTCAGGTCAGTGTGCAGGACCAGGCCACCCAGCTGGCCGCCAGCCTGTTGCCGGTCAAACCCGGTGACCGAGTACTGGATTGCTGTGCCGCACCCGGTGGAAAAACCCTGCACCTGGCGCAATTACCTGCCAAACCGCAGGTGACGGCGATTGATATCGAACGCAAGCGGCTGCAACGGGTGCATGAAAATCTGAACCGCGCGGGGGTCAAAGCCAAGGTCCTCTGTGCCGATGCCGCCCGGCCGGATCAATGGTGGGACGGTAAACCGTTTAACCAGATACTGCTCGACGCGCCCTGTTCAGCTACCGGCGTCATCCGTCGTCATCCGGATATCAAACTACTGCGCAAGCCCGAGGATATTGCCCGCCTGGCCGCACTGCAGGCACAGATTATCGATGCGGTCTGGCCGCTACTGGCGCCCGGAGGCTACCTGCTGTACGCCACCTGTTCTATCATGCCGGCGGAAAACACCGATTTGACCCAGGCGTTTCTGGCGCGCACGCCCGACGCGCGTGAAGTGCCGATCAACGCCGGTTGGGGACTGGCACAGGCCACTGGTCGGCAATTGCTGCCCGGGCCCGAAAACACCGATGGTTTCTACTATTGTCTGCTCACCAAGCGGGCCTGAAGGAAGTGTAGGCTGTGAAAATTATTATTCTGGGTGCGGGGCAGGTGGGCGGCACACTCGCCATCAACCTCGCCAGTGAGTCCATCGATATCACCATTGTCGATACCAATGCAGCCCTGCTCGAGGATCTGCGCGATCGCATCGATATCGGTGTGGTCACCGGCTGTGCCTCACACCCGGACGTATTGATCAACGCCGGTATTGAAGACGCCGACATGCTGGTGGCGGTAACGAGCGATGACGAGATCAACATGATCGCCTGCCAGATCGCCCACAGTCTGTTTCACACGCCCACAAAAATCGCGCGGGTGCGCTCTCAGAGTTATCTGGCGCACGGCAATCTGTTTTGTAATGAAGTCATTCCCATCGACGTGCTGATCAGCCCCGAGCGGTTGGTGTCGGATTACATCTATCGATTGATTGAGCATCCCGGCGCATTACAGGTACTCGATTTTGCCGAAGGCCGGGTGCAATTGGTGGCGGTGCGCGCCTATTACGGCGGCCCGTTGGTGGGCCAGGAGTTGCGTTACCTGCGCCAGCATATGCCCAATATCGATACCCGTGTGGCGGCTATTTATCGGCGCGGTAAAGCCATCATGCCGGAAGGATCCACCGTAATCGAAGCGGACGATGAAGTATTTTTCATTGCCGCCAAAAACGATATCCGCGCAGTCATGAGTGAGTTGCGCCGGCTCGAAAGTTCTTATAAGCGCATGATCATTGCCGGCGGTGGCAACATTGGCGCGCGTCTGGCGGCGCAATTGGAAAAACACTATTCCGTCAAGATCATCGAATATTCAGAACAGCGTTGTCAGCAGTTGTCGGAAGAACTGGACGACACCATCGTGTTGTTCGGCAGTGCATCCGATCAGGATCTGTTGCTGGAAGAGAATATTGAAGATACCGATGTGTTTCTCGCGCTCACCAACGATGACGAAGCCAACATCATGTCGTCCATGCTGGCCAAACGGCTGGGCGCGCGCAAAGTGATGTGTCTGATCAACAATCCGGCCTACGTCGACCTTGTCCAGGGCGGCGAAATCGATATCGCCATCAGCCCACAAACCACCACCATTGGCAGCTTGCTGACCCACGTGCGCCGGGGTGACATGGTGAACGTGCACTCGCTGCGCCGGGGTGCCGCCGAAGCCATTGAAGTGATTGCGCACGGTGATGAAAAAACCTCGCGCGTAGTGGGCCGTGCCATCGAAGATGTGGACCTGCCGGAGGGCGCCAGCATCGGCGCCATCGTGCGCGAACACGACACCGGCAGTGAGGTCATTATTGCCCACGACGACGTGGTCATTAAATCCGGTGACCACGTCATCGTGTTTCTGGTCAATAAAAAATACACCCAGGACGTGGAGCGTTTGTTTCAGGTCGGCTTCTCCTTTTTCTGACGGTCGGGCATTTCCCTATGCACTTTTCAGTGATTTTCCGTGTCCTGGGTGTGCTGCTGATGATCTTCAGCCTGACACTGCTACCGCCCATTGGCATTTCACTCTGGTACGCCGACAGCCACCACTACGCATTCCTCGCCGCCTTCGGTATCACCTTTGCCACAGGCCTTGGCATGTGGCTGCCGGTTTATCGCGCCAAACACGACCTGCAAACCCGCGACGGGTTTCTGATTACCGCGCTGTTCTGGGTGGTGCTGGGCTTGTTCGGTTCTCTGCCGTTTGTAATCAGCGCCGAGCTGGACGCCAGTTTTACCGACGCCATGTTTGAATCCATGTCCGGACTCACCACTACCGGTGCAACGGTGTTTACCGGCCTGGATTTTTTACCCAAATCCATTTTGTATTACCGCCAGCAATTGCAATGGCTTGGCGGTATCGGAATTATCGTGATTGCCGTGGCGGTATTGCCCATGCTGGGAATCGGCGGCATGCAGTTGTATCGCGCCGAGACGCCTGGACCTGTCAAAGACAACAAGCTGACACCGCGCATTACCGAAACCGCCAAAGCACTGTTTATCATGTACCTTGGCATCACCTTCATTTGCGCGCTGGCCTATTATCTGGCGGGCATGTCCGAGTTTGATGCCATCGGGCACGCGTTCTCCACCGTCGCCATCGGCGGGTTCTCTACCCATGACGCCAGCATTGGTTATTTCAACAGCCCGTTGATTATGGGGATCTGCACTTTCTTTATGTTTTTCTCCGGGGTGAATTTTGCGCTGCATTATTTTGGCTGGCGCGAGCACAGCGTCAGCCATTATTTCAAAGATCCCGAATTCCGTTTTTACGGCAGCTGGGTACTGGTGGGAATGGCCATCACCATTTTGTATCTCTACTACACCGGTACTTATGGCTTTTTTGACAGTGTCATGCACGGCAGTTTTGAGTTTGTCTCGGTGCTGACTACTACGGGCTTCGGTACCGCCGACTTCAGTGCCTGGCCCACGTTTTTACCTTTTATGCTGATTTTATTTGCGTTCATGGGCGGCTGTGGCGGCTCGACCGCGGGCGGTATGAAAGTGATGCGGGTCATGCTGATTTGCAAACAGGGTTACCGCGAGATCAAACGCCTGATTCATCCCAGCGCTATCTTCCCCATTAAAGTCGGAAAAAAATCGGTACCCGATCGGGTGGTAGAAGCGGTATGGGGATTTTTCGCTGTGTTCATCATCAGTTTCATGGTGATGTTTTTATTGCTACTGGCCAGCGGGCTGGATTTCACCACCTCGTTTTCGGCAGTGGCCGCTTGTATCACCAACCTGGGCCCAGGCATGGGCGACGTAGCCGCGCACTACGGCAATATCAACGATTTCTCGAAGTGGATCCTGTGCTTTGCCATGCTGTTGGGACGACTGGAAGTGTTTACCTTGCTGGTATTGTTCAGCCCCATGTTCTGGCGCCGTTAATCAGCGCCGTTTGAACTGATAACGCCGCGGCTCGTCCGGATGCTGGCGCCGGCGGAAGCGTTTGTATTCCCACTGGTATTGCGCGGGCGCCATTGCCACCACGGATTCCACACTGTGGTTCAACGCCGCGAGCGACTCTGCTTCCTGGTCGCTGTAGATTGCAGCATCCGGCTCAGAAAACGTTAACCTGAGTTTGTCGCCATCGCGCAGGCAGGCGCCCATCAGCACCTGGCAGCCGGTACGCTGTATCAGATTGTGAACCAGCGTCATGGTGTAAGCCGGAATATCATAAAATGGCGCGAAAGCACCGCCCTGATCCGGAACCTGATCGGGCAATATGCCTGTGAAACCGCCGGCTTTAAGAGATTTAAACAGCCCCATGACACCGCGCTTGTCGGTGGGCAACAGGGTCGAACCATGTCGCTGCCGGCAATCCAACACCAACTCATTGACCGACTGGGCTAACACCGGCTGGTACAGAATAGTTATGGGTGCCAGTGACTGGAGATAAATACCCAGCAGCTCCCAATTGCCAATATGGGGCGCGAGAATCACCAAGCCCCGATCATCAGCCAACGCTTGTTTCAGCACAGGTTCGCCCTGTATCTCGTGTTGCAGCAGCGTCTGTAGCCGGGGCCAGTCCCAGGTCCAGACCTTGGCCAGTTCAAACGCCATGTAGGCGGTATGTTGCAGACTGTCGCGGGTCAGTTTATGACGCTCATCGGCGGACAAGGCCGGCATGCACAGCGCCAGATTCTCATCCGTCACACGGGCGGAACGGCTGCCGGACAACTGCATCCAACGGGCACTGACGCCTGCCACCCACCAACCCAAGGATCGGGGCAGAAACGACAGGCACTTCAGGCCGAAACGCAGGCTTTTGCCTTTATAGGTCAGCTGTGATTGTGACATGGAGCCGGTGTGCTAGCAGAAAGGCCCGCAGATTACCGCAAAACCTGCGCCCACGCACCTTTTGCCCTTACACCTGACAAGCCCTGCCGCTATAATTCCGGCCTTCGAATTGATCACACCCATTGCCTGGAGGCAAAGTGTCTAATCTCACCGCTCCCGATGTGAGCACGTTTCAAGGGCTCATTCTGGCCCTGCAACAATACTGGGCCGAGCATGGCTGCGTCATCCTTCAACCACTGGATATGGAAGTAGGCGCAGGTACCTTTCACCCGGCCACTTTTTTGCGCGCCGTCGGACCTGAAACCTGGAACAGTGCCTACGTACAGCCTTGCCGTCGCCCCACCGACGGCCGCTACGGAGAGAACCCCAATCGCCTGCAGCACTATTACCAATTCCAGGTGGTAATGAAGCCTTCACCCGATAATATCCAGGAGCTCTATCTGGGTTCCTTGCAGCAGCTGGGTATCGACACCCAGGTACACGATATCCGGTTTGTGGAAGACAACTGGGAGTCGCCCACTTTGGGTGCCTGGGGACTGGGATGGGAAGTGTGGCTCAACGGCATGGAAGTCACCCAGTTCACCTATTTCCAGCAAGTGGGTGGTCTCGAGTGCTACCCGGTTACCGGCGAAATCACCTACGGCCTCGAACGCATTGCCATGTACCTGCAGGGCGTCGATTCCATTTTTGATCTGGTGTGGACCATTGGCCCGAACGGAGAAAAAGTGACCTACGGCGATGTATTCCATCAGAACGAGGTGGAGATGTCGCACTATAACTTTGAGCAGGCAGACGTGCCTTTCCTGTTCAACAGCTTCGATGTGTATGAACGCGAAAGCCAGCGCCTGATTGAACGCGGCCTGCCCCTGCCCGCCTATGAAATGGTGATGAAAGCGTCGCACGCATTCAACCTGCTGGACGCTCGCCACGCCATTTCGGTCACCGAGCGCCAACGTTTTATCCTGCGCGTGCGCACCCTGGCCCGCGCCGTGGCGCAGGCCTATTTCGATGCCCGGTTGAAACTGGGTTTCCCTCTCGCCGATGAGCGACTGAAGCAAGAAGTATTGGCACAGCAGGGAGAGGCAAAATGAACCGCCGCGATTTATTGATTGAAATAGGCACTGAAGAGTTGCCACCCAAAGCCCTGAAGCAACTGTCGGCGGCTTTTTGCGACAGCCTTTGCCAAAGCCTGAGCGCCGCCGGCTGTCAGCATGGCACGGTAACGCCCTATGCCGCACCGCGCCGGTTAGCAGTGCTGATCAAGGATGTGCCCACTCAAACGCCTGTGGTCAGCGTTGAAGTCTGGGGCCCGCCCGCGCGCATTGCATTCGACGACAAGGGTGAACTCACCAAAGCCGGTTTGGCCTTTGCCGATAAAAATGGCCTCAAGGCTGATCAACTGATCACCAAAAATGACGGCAAAGCAGACAAACTGTTCGCACAGATCAACAAAGGCGGCGATGCTATCGCTCAATTGATTCCCGCGATGGTTAACGACGCCTTGAACGCACTGCCGATTCCCAAACGCATGCGCTGGGGCGCCAAGCGGGAGGAGTTTGTCCGGCCGGTGCATTGGTTGGTGATGTTAATGGGCGACGAGGTGATTGAAGGCTCCGTGATGGGTCTGACCGCCGGACGTGAAACCCGTGGCCACCGGTTCCATTGCAACCGCACCCTGGTGTTGGAAAAGGCCACCGATTACGCCGCGCAATTGCAGTCGCCGGGTTACGTGATGGCGGATTTCGATGCCCGGCAAAAAACCATCGTGCAACAAGTCAATGACCAGGCCAAACGGTTGGGTGGCGTTGCGCAGATGGACCCGGCATTGTTGGATGAAGTGACCGCATTGGTGGAGTGGCCGGTGGCGCTTGCCGGCAAGTTCGAAGAGCGTTTTCTGGCGGTACCTGCCGAAGCCCTGATTTCGTCCATGGGCGAGCACCAGAAATACTTCCACGTGCTGGATAAAGACGGCAAGCTCATGCCGTACTTTATCACTGTGGCCAACCTCGAGAGTAAAGATCCCGCGCAGGTCATCGACGGCAACGAACGCGTCATCCGACCCCGCCTGTCTGACGCTGCTTTCTTTTTTGAAACCGATAAAAAAACCCGCCTGGATACCCAGCGAGAGCGATTGAAGACGATCGTGTTTCAGGCGCAACTCGGCACGTTGTACGACAAAACCGAGCGCATCGCCGGTTTAGCACACGTCATCGCTGAGCGACTGGGCGCCGACGCCGCTGCCGCCCGGCGGGCGGCAGAGCTTTGTAAAAGCGACCTGGTCACGAATATGGTGGGCGAGTTCGATACCATGCAAGGTATTGCCGGTTACTACTACGCGCTCAACGATGGTGAGTCCGAAGAAGTGGCCAAAGCATTGAATGAGCAATACCTGCCACGTTTTGCCGGCGACGCGCTGCCAGAAACCACCACCGGCACCGTATTGGCATTGGCCGACCGGCTCGACACACTGGTGGGCATTTTCGGCATTGGCCAGTTACCCACGGGTTCCAAGGATCCGTTTGCCTTGCGTCGCGCCAGTCTCGGCGTGTTGCGCCTGCTGGTAGAGAAGCAGCTGCCATTGGACCTGAAGGCACTGGTGCAGGCCGCGATTGAACAGCATCAGCCATTGCCGGAGGCCAACGGCCTGGTGGACCAGGTGGTGGGTTACATGCTTGAACGCTTCCGCGCCTGGTATGAAGAAGCCAGTATCGCCACCGAAGTGTTCCTGTCTGTCGCAGCAAAATCATTGACCCAACCGCTGGATATCGACAATCGCGTCCAGGCCGTGCATGCCTTCAGTCAATTGCCGGAAGCCCAGGCGCTGGCTGCCGCCAACAAGCGGGTCGGTAACATCCTGGCCAAGCTTGATTCACTGCCGGCCGACGCTATCGATACTGACTTATTGGCAGAGCCGGCGGAGAAAGCCCTGGCTGAGGCAATAGCTGCAAAACGCGCCAGCACCCAGCCCCTGTTTGATCAGAGTGAGTATAAGTTGGCACTCACCAACCTGGCAGACCTCCAGGCTCCTGTAGACGCCTTCTTTGACCAGGTGATGGTGATGGCTGACGACGACGCCCTGCGGAACAATCGCCTGGCGTTATTACAGCAACTTCGCGCTCTTTTTCTGGAAGTTGCCGACATTTCCCAGCTGGTTCCAGCCAAGGCCTGATGCATGGACGACAACCTCAAACTGGTGATACTCGACCGGGACGGCGTGATCAACGAAGACTCGGATGCATTCATCAAATCCGAATCAGAGTGGGTTCCCCTGCCCGGCGCCATTGATGCCATGGCGAGCTTGTCCAAGGCCGGCTTTACGCTGGTGGTTGCCACCAACCAATCGGGATTGGCGCGTGGTTTGTTCGATCTCGATGATCTCGAAGCCATGCACGCCAAAATGGCCCAATTGGTGGAAAGCCAGGGTGGGGCATTATCAGCGGTGTTTTATTGTCCCCACGGGCCGGACGACGGCTGCAACTGCCGCAAACCCAAGCCCGGGCTGATCGACGCCATCGAAGCGGAGTTTGATACCAGTGCTTCGGGTGTACCGCTGGTTGGCGATAGCTTGCGGGATCTTGAAGCAGGCATCAGTAAAGGCTGTGACCCCATTCTGGTGCTCACGGGCAAAGGCCGTAAAACCCAGGCCAGTATCGAACAGCAGGCACCTGATTGGGCGAACAAGCTGGTTGTCTGCGAAGATCTCGCCGCTGCAGCGCACCACATACAAACAGTTTACGGATAAGCACCTTGTTACTCACACTAAGGAATTTGTTGTTTTACACGGTCTACTGGCTGTCTCTGCCGGTATTCAGTTTTACCGGCTTGTTGCTATGGCCGGTTACCAGCTACCGCTGGCGGTCCGGCTTTGTGACCTTGTGGAATCGACTCGTTGTGTGGTGGTTGAAAATCACCTGCGGAGCGACCTATGAAATCCGCGGTCGGGAAAACCTTCCCAGCGGTCCGAGCGTGGTGTTGTCCAACCACCAGTCAGCCTGGGAAACCCTGGCATTGCAGTACTTGTTCAGCCCGGCTTCAACGGTACTGAAACGGGAGTTGTTAAACATCCCGGTATTCGGTTGGGGATTGAGGGCCATGGAACCCATCGCGATTGATCGCAGCAACCCCAGAGAAGCCTTAAAAGCGGTGAAGGAGCAAGGGCAGGCCCGCCTCGCCAGCGGTAATCATGTGTTGATCTTCCCTGAGGGCACACGCAAAGCACCCGGTGAGTTGGGCAGCTTTGCCCGCTCCGGCGCCGATATTGCCTGCGCGGCCGGCGTGCCCATCGTACCGGTTGCACACAACGCCGGCACCGTTTGGCCCACCCGTCAGTGGAAAAAGCGCCCAGGGCATGTGGTATTGAGTATTGGTCCAAGCCTTCAGACCGAGGGAAACAACAGCAAACAGGTCACAGAACAAGCCCGTCAGTGGATCGAACAAGAACTGCATCGCATTGCCGGTTAAGCATTGTAGGTAATAAAAAAGGCGGTCTTTAGACCGCCTTTTTTATTACCGGATGTTTTTACACATCCAGATTTTCCACGCTCAGGGCGTTGGTCTCAATGAAATCACGCCGGGGTTCTACCTGATCCCCCATCAAACAGGTAAAGATCTGGTCAGCAGCCACCGCATCTTCGATGGTAACCCGCAGCATGCGACGGCTTTCCGGATCCATGGTGGTTTCCCACAATTGACCAGGGTTCATTTCACCCAGGCCTTTGTAGCGCTGAATGTTGTATCCACGACGGGATTCGCCCATCAGCCATTCCAGGGCTGCCTTGAAGCTTTGGGTGGCAAAGGTACGTTCGCCACGCTTGATGAAACCGGTAGGCTCCAGCAATCCATTGAGCTTGTCACCCAGAGCAACCATAGCAGCGTACTCGCGCCCACCCAGAAAATCCTGACCAAGGGTGTAGTCAGTTGGCACACCATGGGCGATCACTTCGATACAGGGTTCATAAATATGGCGTTCGCCGTTTTCCAGTGCTTTGACCTGGAAACGGTGCGTGCCGGTAGCCACATTCGCGAGTCGGGCATTGAGCTGGTCACACCAGGCGGCTACCGAGCCTTCATCCGTTAATGTCGCCGTATCAATGCCTTGCAGGTATACCAGCGATTCGAGTACTTCTGCCGGGTATACCCGCGACAGGCGATCAATCATGCGCATGACGCGACGGTATTCTTCCACCAGAGCACCCAGCGCTTCGCCTGAAATACCAGGCGCTTCGGCATTTACATGCAAAGAGGCATTTTCAAGGGCCGCTTGCGTGAGATAGGCGGTAAGTGCTTCATCGTCCTTCAGGTACTGTTCCTGCTTGCCCTTGCTGATCTTATACAGCGGCGGTTGGGCAATGAAAATGTGCCCACGTTCCACCAGCTCACGCATTTGACGGAAGAAAAAGGTCAATAACAGGGTCCGGATATGGGAACCATCCACGTCCGCATCCGTCATGATAATAATGGAATGGTAACGCAGCTTTTCCGGGTTAAATTCTTCCTTGCCAATGCCACAGCCAAGCGCCGTGATCAGGGTGCCCACCTCTGCAGACGAGAGCATTTTGTCGAACCGGGCCTTTTCAACGTTCAGGATTTTACCTTTCAAAGGCAAAATAGCCTGCGTGCGGCGGTCCCTGCCCTGCTTGGCGGATCCACCGGCGGAATCACCCTCCACCAGGTAGATTTCAGATAATGCCGGGTCTTTTTCCTGACAATCTGCCAGCTTACCGGGCAAACCGGCAATATCCAGCGCACCTTTACGGCGGGTCATTTCACGGGCTTTACGGGCCGCCTCACGGGCACGGGCCGCTTCGATCATCTTGGTCACCACGGCTTTGGCATCACCGGGGTTTTCTAACAAGTAGTCCGTAAATGCCTGGCCCATCTCCTGCTCCACGGCGGTTTTCACCTCAGAGGAAACCAATTTGTCTTTGGTTTGTGAGGAGAACTTCGGATCCGGTACCTTGACTGAAATGATCGCGGTTAAACCTTCGCGGGCGTCGTCACCGGTGGTGGCAACCTTGGCATTTTTGCCCAGACCTTCCTTCTCGATATAGGTATTCAGGCCGCGCGTCAGTGCAGCGCGGAAGCCTGCCAGGTGAGTACCGCCATCCCGCTGAGGGATATTATTGGTATAGCAATAAATATTCTCCTGGAAGCTGTCGTTCCACTGGAGTGCCACCTCAACGCCTATACCATCTTCGCGCTGGGTATTGAAATGCATGGTTTTATTAATAGACGTCTTATTGACGTTCAGGTATTCCACAAAAGCATGCAGACCGCCCGCATACTCGTAGACCTCTTCCTTACCGGTGCGCTCGTCTTTCAGTACGATACGCACGCCTGAATTCAGGAAAGACAGTTCACGCAGACGTTTGGCCAGGTAATCGTAATGGAATTCTATGTTGGTGAAGGTGTTCGCCGATGGCTTGAAGTAAACCTGCGTACCGGTAGTCGCCGCGTCGCCAACCACCGTCAATGGGCCCTGTGGCACGCCATGATGGTAGATCTGCTCATGGATCTTTCCACCACGGCGAATGGTCAGTTTCAGCTCTTCGGACAAGGCATTTACTACCGAAACACCCACACCGTGAAGTCCGCCAGACACCTTATAGGTGTTGTCATCGAACTTGCCGCCAGCATGCAACACGGTCATGATCACTTCCGCTGCTGAAACGCCTTCCTCGTGCATTTCAGTAGGGATACCACGGCCATTATCGGATACAGAAATGGATTCGTTAGGGTGAATGACGACGCGGATTTCGGAGCAGTAGCCTGCCAGCGCTTCATCAATGGAGTTATCCACCACCTCGAACACCATATGGTGCAAGCCGGTGCCATCGTCCGTGTCGCCGATATACATGCCAGGACGCTTACGAACGGCATCCAGGCCTTTCAGGACCTTAATACTGGACGAATCATAGTTCTTCTGTTCGGACATTCAGGTCACTCCAAATCAACCATTATTTTGTTCTAATTTGCTTATCACACCTTGTTCCACGTGGAACAAGTCGAAGGAAACGCCCAAGGCCTGCCAGGCGCCCGTCAATTGCCCAGGGTCTATGCCGGTCACAAATATCTGGGCATCCAACGCTAACAGCCACTGCGCAAGCAGTTGCCTATGTTCTTCATCTAGTTCCGCTGGCAGATCATCCAACAGGTATACACAGGTTCTGTGTGTCGTCTGCTGAAATACCTGGCCAGCGCTGATTTTTAGTGCACAGGCCAGTATTTTTTGCTGACCACGAGAAAGAAACTCTTCTGCAGGCGCCCTGTTCAAGCGTATTCTCAAATCCGCCCGGTGTGGTCCAAGAAGGGTGTAGCCGGATGCTCGATCCCTGTCTAACCCTTCTTGCAGCACATCAACCAGATTCTGGTCGGCAGGCCAACCACGGTGGTATTCAAGGGTCAGATCAGCCAATGCCGGGACCGTGCCCTTAAGCGCGTTAAAAGCATCTTTAAATCGCGTGAAAGCCTGCTGCCGACACTGATCCAACAGCCCGGCTTCCTTTGCCAGCAGCGAGTCCCAGACAGCCAATGCAGAAGCCTCTATTCTACCAGAACGCAGCAGACTATTGCGCTGTTTCAGCGCCCTGCGGACCTGCTGCCAGGCCGGGAAGAACTGTTGTTCCACGTGGAACACCAACCAATCCAAGAACTGACGCCGCTCGCCCGGCCCGCCGGTGATTAACTCAAAGGTGTCTGCATAAATACTTTGCACGGGCAATACTTTCGCCAACTCTGCCGCCGACCCGACAGCTTCACCATTGAGCCTGAACTGGTCCTGTGACCGTCGATTACGTTCTACACCGAGCTTATCTGCCCTCCCCTGGGCTTTGATCACCCCGAAAACGACCACAGACGGCTGATCGGTCTGAATGAGTGGCTTCAGTTTATGAGAACGAAAGGATCGACCACGCCCCAACAAGGATATGGCTTCGAGAACACTGGTTTTACCCGCGCCGTTCTCACCAAAAAAGAGGTTAATCCGAGGGTGAAACTGCAGTTTAGCCGCGGTGATATTGCGGAAATGCTGGATATGAAGAGTATCGATAGACATAAAAAAGGCGACCTGAACGGTCGCCCTATCGCTGTTGATTACAGGCGCATTGGCATTACAACGTAGGCCGAATCACCATTTTCCGGCGCCTCTAGCAAGGCGCTGCTGTTGGAATCGGCAAGCGTTATTTTGACGTTTTCTGTATTCAACACATTAGTGACATCCAACAGGTAACTGACATTGAATCCGATTTCCATGGACTCACCGGTATAATCAACGGTTACAGTTTCTTCTGCCTCTTCCTGCTCTGGATTGTTGGCTACGATGGTTAACTGGCCAGCTTCTAACTGCAATCGAACACCACGGTATTTTTCATTGGATAAGATGGCCGTGCGCCCAAACGCCTGCTTCAACTCTTCCCGAACGCCGATGATCACCCGTGAACCACCCTTGGGAAGGACGCGTTCATAGTCGGGGAACTTGCCGTCCACCAGCTTGCTGGTAAAGGTGAAATCCGTGGTTACGGCTCGCACATGATTAGCACCTAGCACCACCTCTGCTGTTTGGTCACCATCACTCAACAGACGTGCAAGCTCAATCACGCCCTTTCTGGGGAGAATCGCCTGAACTTTTTCCGCACTTTGAATCTCCATGGTGCGCGTGCACATGGCCAAACGATGGCCATCCGTCGCAACCACACGCAATTGACCGGACGTAACCTCCCAAAGCATACCGTTCAGATAATAGCGAACGTCTTGCTGCGCCATCGCAAAGGACGTGCTATCAATTAAACGTTTGATATCTTTTTGCGGGCAGGTGAACGACAGATCACTGGGCCCATCTTCTACATTGGGGAAATCATTGGCCGGCAAGGTAGACAGCGTAAAACGGCTACGGCCGCTCTTAACCATCAGCTTTTGGTTGTCTTCTTTGAATTCAATATCAGCGCCATCGGGCAATGAGCGACAGATGTCGAGTAACTTACGCGCAGGCACGGTAATCTCACCAGAATCACCCGGGTGTTCCAGCTGAATCCGCCCCACAATTTCCACTTCGAGATCAGTACCGGTGAGTGACAGTTTTTCGCCATCCAACACGATCAATACGTTAGACAAGACCGGCAACGTCTGACGCCGCTCGACCACACCGGCGACCAATTGCAACGGTTTTAACAACGCATCCCGCGATACTGTAAATTTCATAACCACTCTCTTATAGGAAATCTAATAGGTCAGTTTGGGCTTATTATATCCAGATTACTCTGCGGTTGTTGCAGGCGTTCCGGGCTTTTTAGCTGGTGAGCAGCCGTTGCAAATTTTTTGTATCCTCGCGGATATCAGCGCTTTCCTCTTGCAGCTCTTTGATCTTACGGCACGCGTGCAACACCGTGGTATGGTCGCGACCGCCAAAGGCTTCACCGATTTCCGGCAGACTGTGGTTGGTCAGCTCTTTGGCCAGGCTCATCGCTACCTGGCGAGGACGTGCAACAGACCGACTGCGCCGCTTGGAATGCAAATCGCTGACTTTTATTTTGTAATATTCCGCCACTACCCGCTGGATATTATCGATCGATACCTGTTTATCCTGCAGCGCCAACAGATCTTTGAGTGACTCCCTCACCAACTCCACGTCTATCGGTCTGCCGGTAAAACTGGCATTGGCGACAACCCGTTTTAACGCGCCTTCGAGCTCTCGCACATTGGAACGTATCCGTTGGGCAATAAAAAACGCGGCATCATGAGGTAATGTCAGATTTTGCTGAGTCGCCTTTTTCATCAGGATGGCCACCCGGGTTTCGAGCTCCGGCGGCTCTACAGCCACCGTTAATCCCCAACCGAAGCGCGATTTTAATCGCTCTTCTAGCCCTTCAATCTCCCTGGGATAACGGTCACAGGTCAGAATGATTTGCTGCCCACCCTCTAATAACGCATTAAAGGTGTGGAAAAACTCTTCCTGCGAACGCTCCTTGCCGGCAAAAAATTGAATATCGTCAATGAGCAGTGCGTCGAGCGACCGGTAGTAACGCTTAAAATCGTTGATGGCATTGAGCTGCAATGCCTTCACCATATCCGCAACAAAACGTTCGGAATGCAGGTAAAGAATTTTTGCGTTCGGGTTTCGCTCTAACATGGCGTTACCCACGGCGTGCATCAAGTGGGTCTTACCCAATCCAACGCCACCATAAATAAACAGGGGGTTATAGGCCCCGCCGGGATTTTCGGCCACCTGCCGTGCTGCTGCCAGGCCCAACTGGTTGGACTTACCCTCAACAAAGCGCGGAAAGGTAAACTGGGTATTCAGGCGATGTTGGTGCTTCAGACCACCATCCACATTGGCAGCGCGTTCTTGTGGCGCAGTGGCCCGCGCTGGCTCAGGAGCAACAACCTCCCTCACCTGCACGGCATCCTGGCTCACGGGCGACGTGGCCCGTGATCGCACAGCTGGCTGTTGGCGGTTAGCCACGCCCAACACCACTTCTATACTGTCACCGGCCTGGGAGCTCACCAGCTCGGCAATGCGCGGCAGAAACTTATCGGACACCCAGGACTTAATAAACTGGTTGGGCGCCAGCAGCGTGAGTTGGGCATGCCCAGCGCTCACATCCAGTTGAAGCGGGCGAATCCAGGTGTTGAACTGCTCGGGCGAGAGTTCATTTTGCAGGCTGGTCACGCACTGGTTCCAGATTGTTTCTGGCAAAGGGATATCCCCCAACATCAATTGGCTTTCAAAATAATTCAGAAAAAATCGCTGACAAAGACTCTGGGTGGCAGCCTGTAAGCCCCACCGAATAACCGGTCAGGGGTTCTTTATTATCAGGTCACACCGTATCTTTTGATCACTATCTCGCGCGCAACACCGGCAAGATTGGGGAAGCGAATCGTTTCAGCGTTTGCTTATTCCCTTTCCACTTCCCCGGCTCTCGGATACAAGCACCGATTACAAGCTCCCCTTACAAGCTCCTATTAACTGAAATAGTCGATTACGGTTAATAGGCACCCGAACATCAGGTAGTGCAACCTGCTCCGGTCATTCTGGAACGCTGCGAAAAAAACACTCAAACGGCGTCATTTCTCACCAGCTCCGCCCCCAAACTGAACACCGGAAAACGAGTCCTTAGCGAAGGTGGATTATTCTACCTGTGTCGGTTTGAGTTATCCACAGACAATCTCAGGTTTGTTCGCATATTATTTTAATTTGTTTATTTTTCAATAAGTTAACTATCAATTTCTGAGTGAATCGCTGGATCCGTAACCTTAGCGCATACTCAATCATGGTTTATAAACTGTGGATAAATATCTGAATAAGTAGGTGATAAGTGGGGTAAAACCGGCGCATTAGTTGTCGTAAAAACAAACAACCACAACATCTGGTAGCATGCCGTCAGCGCCCAAAAATTATGCAACTTTTACGTTGATTTACCCCTCCCGATTCATTAGAATCCGCCCTCTTTTCGCGTACTGGTTGCGCGATTGATCCACCCCATATTTATTTGGCAGGTTTTAGTTCCATGAAAAGAACATTTCAGCCCAGCAATCTGAAGCGCGCCCGCGTACATGGTTTCCGTGCTCGCATGGCTACCAAGAATGGTCGCAAAGTTCTGGCCGCTCGTCGCGCCAAGGGTCGTAAGCAGCTTTCCGTTGCTTAATCCCTCCTGAGGTTCTGGGGTGTCAGCCCAAACGTACGGCAAAACGCTGCGTTTGCTGAGCCCCGGAGACTTCAAGCAGGTCTTTGACAAGGCCACATTCCGCGCACCACACCAGCATTTTATGCTTCTCGCATGCAGCAATGGGTTAGAACACCCAAGGCTCGGCTTAGTCATTTCTAAAAAAAATGTCCGTCACGCGGTCAACCGTAATCGCATAAAACGCCAGGTGCGCGAATACTTTCGGCTGCATCAACAAGAACTGCCCGCCATAGATTGTATTTTTCTGGCGCGCCGCGGTTTGGATCAGGTGGATTCCCCCACACTGGTCAAACAGTTACAGGCCCAGTTCAAACGTCTGAGTAAAAAAGCACTGCGAGACAACCCGTAACCAACCATGAAATGGTTGATGCTCGGGTTTATCAAAGTCTACCGATGGCTATTGAGTCCCTGGATTGGCAACCAATGCCGCTTTCACCCCACCTGCTCCGTGTATGCTGAAGAAGCAATAAAAAAGTACGGGGCCATAAAAGGGGGTTATTTAATGTGCGCGCGCCTTATAAAATGCCACCCCTGGCATCCGGGCGGTTTTGATCCCGTGCCCGGTACCCCACAAGACATCCAAAACGGCTGACAATGAAAAAAGATCCGATTAAGTACCTGCTGATCATTGGCATGGTAGTAACGGCCGCCCTGTTGGTGGGCCAATGGTCCGACTTTCAGGATCGGAGAAAAGCCCCTGTAATAAAAGAAGAGACCACACTTTCAGCCCCCATGCAGGAGTTGGTCGCGACGACAGAGGTCGCACCCTCTGACGATGACATCCCCACCGTGGAAGCCGCTGCCCCAACGGTGCAATCGCAGACCCAGCAATTGATCAGCGTGGAAACAGACACCCTGTCATTGAAGATCGATACCCAGGGTGGAGACATCGTTTACGCAGCGCTGCCGCTACACTATGCGGTGCTGAACGAACCGGATAATCCTTTCGTTCTGCTGAACCAGACCGCCAATCATACCTACGTGGCCCAAAGTGGTCTTGTGGGTACCCATGGCACAGACAAATCCGGGCAACGTCCCATTTTCGCCACCGCAGCGACGCACTATGCGTTATCCCAAGGTGACGACACACTGATTGTGGACCTGGTCTACCAACAGGGATCGGTGGGCATCACCAAACGCTTTACCTTTACCCGCGGTTCTTACGTGGTTGACCTCCGCTATCTCATCGACAACCGGAGCGACGCCAACTGGCATGCAAACCTGTATGCCCAACTCAAGCGCGATAGCCAGCCAGTGATCACCGATGTGGGTATCGGTCTGAACCCCTACCTGGGCGCGGCGCTGACCACTGCCGACGAGAAATACCGTAAAGTCGATTTCGAAGAAATGGCCGAAACCCGCGGTGGCGTAAAAGTCGATGTGGACGGCGGCTGGGTTGCATTAGTGCAGCACTATTTTATCAGTGCCTGGATTCCCGCCTCGGACACCCGCAACAGTTTCAATCTGCGTAAAGCCAATACCAACGATATGTACTTTGCCGGATTTACCACACCGGCACTGACGGTTGCGCCCGGAAGCCAGGGTGAGATTGCTGCACAGTTCTATGCCGGCCCTAAAGACGTGGATACGCTGGAAGGCTTGGCACCCTATCTGGACCTGACCGTCGACTACGGCTGGCTTTGGTGGATCGCCAAGCCGCTGTTCGCCTTCTTGCAGTGGATTTACGGATTTATCGGTAATTGGGGATGGTCAATTATTGTTTTAACAATAATTATTAAAGCAATATTCTTCCCGCTATCGGCCGCCAGCTACAAGTCCATGGCAAAAATGCGCAAGCTCGGCCCCCTGATGCAGGACCTGAAAGAGCGCTATGGCGACGACCGTCAGAAAATGTCGGCCGAGCTGATGAAAATGTATAAAAAGGAAAAGGTAAACCCAATGGGTGGCTGTTTACCTATCCTGATCCAGATGCCGGTGTTCATTGCACTGTACTGGGTATTGATGGAATCGGTGGAATTGCGCCACACGCCGTTCCTCGGATGGATTGACGACCTGTCGGTCAAAGATCCCTATTTCATTCTGCCCATCCTTATGGGTGCCACCATGTTTGTTCAGTTCAGACTGAACCCGACACCGCCGGACCCTACCCAGGCCAAGGTGATGCAGATGATGCCCATTGTCATGACTTTTATGTTCATGTGGTTCCCGGCCGGTCTGGTGCTTTATTGGGTGGCCAACAACGCCATTTCGATCGTTCAACAATATGTGATCACCAAACAAATCGAAAACGCGGACACCGCCAAATAACCGCACCCCGTATAATGAGGCCCTCCATTGAGGGCCTTTTTTATGAGCTACAGCAAAGACACCATCGCCGCCATTGCCACACCAACCGGACGCGGTGGCGTCGGCATCATCCGTGTCTCTGGTCCCGCGAGCCTAGCCATTGCCGAGGCCATCACCGGGCGCACGCCCACACCCCGCCAGGCACACTACCTTCCGTTTATCGATGACGAGGGGCGGACGCTGGACCAGGGGATTGCTCTCTTTTTCAAATCGCCTAACTCCTTTACTGGCGAAGACATACTGGAACTGCAAGGCCACGGTGGGCCGATCGTGATGGATTGGCTATTGCGCCGCTGCCTCAATCTGGGCGCACGCCTGGCACGGCCCGGAGAATTTTCCGAACGTGCGTTCCTGAATGACAAACTGGACCTGACCCAAGCGGAAGCCATTGCGGACCTGATTGATGCCGATACCGATCAGGCCGCGCGCAATGCCCTGAATAGCCTGCAGGGCGCTTTTTCCCAACGCGTTGAAGCGCTTCAACACGCCCTGACACAACTGCGCATTTACGTGGAAGCGGCCATCGATTTCCCGGAAGAAGAAATCGATTTTCTGAGTGACGGCCGGGTTGAGACGGACCTGCAAGCCATACTCAGTCACCTGTCACAGGTTTACGCTGAAGCCAGGCAGGGCGTGCTGACCCGCGAAGGCATGACCGTTGTGATTGCCGGGCGACCCAACGCCGGCAAATCCAGCCTACTGAATGCCCTCGCGGGCAGGGACACGGCCATTGTGACCGATATAGAAGGCACCACTCGCGATATATTGCGCGAACACATACAAATAGACGGCCTGCCACTGCACATCATTGATACCGCAGGCCTCAGGGACAATCCAGACCAGGTCGAGGCCATCGGTATCGAGCGGGCACTGGCGGCTATCCGCACCGCGGACCGCATCCTGTTGGTGCAGGACCCATTGCGAAAAGACGCCCAGACGCTGGACGCACTCATGGGCGACTTAGCAGCCCACGTAAATCCCGACAAGATCACGTGGCTGACCAACAAATGCGACCAAACGGAACACCTACCGGGCTGGGTCAACGAACAGCCGCCGACCATTGCCATCAGCGCAAAAACCGGCGCTGGCCTCGACTGCCTGCGGCAACACCTCAAACAGGTAATGGGTTACCAGATGGGGACAGAAGGCAGCTTCACCGCACGTCGTCGTCACCTGGATGCCCTCTCGCGCTGCGAACAACACCTGCTCACAGGCCAGGCTCAACTGAAGCACCTGGCCGCCGGCGAGCTACTGGCGGAGGACTTGCGTGCAGCCCAGCGGGCACTTGGCGAAATCACCGGTAGTATGAGCGCGGATGAATTGCTGGGTAAGATTTTCTCGTCATTTTGTATCGGTAAATAATCCTGCTGCCAGATGATCTGAGACGACAGGTTGTCTGGCCCACTTCCCGCGCCCTTCTTTAATAGCCTCTATCTCATCGCTGCACGCTCTCACACCTGTATAAAAAGGATACAAATACACGAATTTCAACCGCTTGCACTCAAGTTATTAACAATGATTCACAGGTTTATCCACTAACCGTCTGTTTTATATACAAATTTGTCGCCAAGCCACCTGTGGCTGTGGATAACCGGTTGGACAAACCGTAAAAACCCTTAGTGTAAAAACTGTCTGTTTTTTGACCGTCGGCCCTTCTGTGGAAAAGCGCCACTTTTACAGACAGCTTGCCCCCGCCAAATAACCGCCTTGCCCAAGGCATTTCCCCGTTCTTACCCTCTCACCAACCTATTGATTTATATGACGTTTAATTACTTATCCACAGAAATCCGCCCGCCTATATATAACAACATCATTAAAAAACTCTTTTTATATACATACATATATTTAATAACTTATTTGTTTACTGATTAATTCAAATTGTTCAATCGATGTTTTTTTGAACAAAGCTGAACATAGGCATATAATCGCCGCCCTTTTTCTTAACCGAAGCGATTCCATGGACTACCCGAGCCAGTTTGATGTGATTGTGATTGGTGGTGGCCATGCGGGCACAGAGGCCTGCCTGGCTTCTGCCCGCATGGGTATGAAAACCCTGCTGCTGACCCACAACGTAGAAACGCTCGGGCAGATGTCCTGTAATCCCGCTATCGGCGGTATCGGCAAAAGCCATCTGGTCAAGGAGATTGACGCGCTGGGAGGGGCCATGGCCACCGCCACTGATCTCGGCGGCATCCAGTTCCGTGTGCTCAATGCCCGAAAAGGCCCTGCGGTGCGAGCGACCCGTGCACAAGCGGACCGGGTGCTCTACAAGGCGGCCGTGCGTGAAATACTCGAAAACCAACCCAATTTATGGATTTTCCAGCAGGCGGCGGAAGACCTGATCGTGGAAAACCACCGCGTGACCGGCGTCCTGACCCAAATGGGCTTGCGGTTCCGCGCCCCGGCGGTGGTGTTGACTACCGGGACTTTCCTGGGCGGCAAAATCCATATCGGATTACAGAATTACGCGGGCGGCCGCGCGGGCGATCCGCCCAGCATCGCGCTCGCAGACCGCTTGCGCGCGCTGGACTTGCCGGTAGACCGGCTGAAAACCGGGACGCCGCCGCGCATCGATGCGCGCTCGGTCAACTTTGAGGGGCTCGAACAACAATGGGGCGACGACCCCAGACCGGTGATGTCGTATCTGGGCAGCCGCAGTCAGCATCCGGAACAACGCTGCTGCTGGATTACCTACACCAACAGCCAGACCCACGACATCATTCGCGGCGGACTCGATCGTTCGCCCATGTATTCGGGCGTAATCGAGGGCGTTGGACCGCGTTATTGCCCGTCCATCGAAGATAAAATCCATCGCTTTGCCGACAAGGACAAGCACCAGGTATTCATTGAGCCCGAGGGCCTGACCACGCATGAACTGTATCCGAACGGCATTTCCACCAGCCTGCCGTTTGATGTGCAATTGAATCTGGTGCGCTCCATCAAAGGTTTTGAAAACGCCCACATTGTGCGTCCGGGCTACGCCATTGAGTACGATTACTTCAATCCACAAGCGTTGAGTTACAGTCTGGAAACCAAGGCCATTGGCGGTTTGTTTTTTGCCGGTCAGATCAACGGCACTACCGGCTATGAAGAGGCCGGTATTCAGGGTTTGTTGGCCGGTACCAATGCCGCCTTGCAGGTGCAGGGCAAAGCGCCCTGGTGTCCGGGCCGCGACGAAGCTTACCTCGGTGTGCTGGTGGATGACCTGATTACGCTCGGCACGCAAGAGCCCTATCGCATGTTTACCAGTCGCGCGGAATACCGCTTGCTGTTGCGCGAAGACAATGCCGATCTTCGATTGACCGAAAAAGGCCGTGAGCTGGGCCTGGTGGATGATGTGCGCTGGGCGGCATTCAATCAAAAACGTGAAGCAATTGCGCGAGAAAACCAGCGATTGAAAGATACCTGGATTCAGGCCAAAAGTGATGCGGCAAAAACATTGGCAAACATCACCGGCAGTGAACTGACGCGCGAATACAGTTTGCACGATCTGCTGAAACGTCCAGAACTGACGTATGCGCATGTCACCGCCTTTGATCCGGTGGCGGTGGACGAAGCGGTAGCAGAACAAGTGGAAATCGGCATCAAATATGCTGGTTACATTGATCGTCAGCAGGAAGACATCGATCGCCTGCGTGCCAATGAAGCCATGCTGTTACCTGCCGACCTCGACTACAGCGCTGTGGATGGCTTATCAAATGAAGTCAAACAGAAGCTGTCGCAGTTAAAACCGGAAACACTGGCTAAAGCGTCACGCATTCCCGGCGTTACGCCGGCGGCGGTGTCGCTGTTAATGATCTATCTGAAAAAGCGCGGGCTTTTGAAAAGACCTGCAACAGAAAACACCAGGGCCGTTTAAACGTTTATGGATTCGAACACGTTATTTTCAGATCAGCTGTCGCGCGGTCTGAAGTTGATGGGCATGACGGTTGCACCTGAACAACAACAACTACTGGTCAATTATTTGTGCCTGTTTGAGAAGTGGAACAAGGCTTACAACCTTTCAGCTATCCGTGAACGCGAACATATGGTCTCGCGTCATTTGTTAGACAGTTTGGTTGTCGCGCCCCATTTGCGCGGTGAAAATTTTATTGATGTGGGCACCGGCGGTGGTTTACCCGGTATACCGCTCAGCATTTTATGGCCCGAAAAAAAATTCACTCTGCTCGATGCGAACGGCAAAAAAACCCGCTTTTTATTTCAGGTAAAAACGGAGTAAACTGACCAATGTCACGATTGAAAATCGTCGTGTGGAAGAGTTCGTGCCAGTGCAAAAATTTGACGGGGTGATATCCCGCGCCTTCGCCAGCCTCTCCGATATGGTGCAGGGCTGTCATCAGCTTTTGTTACCCGAGGGCCGCTTCTGGGCGCTGAAAGGCGTCTACCCCACTGACGAGTTGAGTGCATTGGAAAAACACTATAATGTCGAGGCCTGTCACCGGCTCGACGTTCCCGGTTGTGACGGCGAGCGCCACTTGCTCGAATTGTCGGCCGGACCACAATAATTACTGACGGCCTTTCCGGCCCCGAAGCCCTGCATCCCGAGGGAAGTCTCTGTGAGCAAGATTTACGCAATTACCAATCAGAAAGGCGGCGTGGGCAAAACCACCACCTGCGTTAACCTGGCGGCATCTTTGGTTGCCACCAAAAAACGCGTCTTGTTGGTGGATCTGGACCCTCAGGGCAATGCCACTATGGGCTCCGGCATCGACAAAAACAGCCTGAAAGAATCCGTGTACGATGTCTTGCTGGGTGAGGCTGCCTTGCTGGATGTGATTCAGCGTTCGGAATCCGGTGGCTATGATGTGCTGCCGGCCAATGGCGACCTGACTGCCGCCGAAGTGCAGCTGCTCGACATGGACCGCAAAGAACAAAGGCTCAAGCTGGCACTGAAGGATGTGGCAGACAAGTGGGATTACGTGCTGATCGATTGCCCACCGTCACTCAACATGCTGACGGTCAACGCGCTCACAGCCGCACGCGGGGTTATCATCCCCATGCAGTGCGAATACTATGCATTGGAAGGTTTGTCGGCATTGGTGGAAACCATCAACCAGATTACGGCGGTGCTGAATCCGGGGCTTGTTATCGAGGGAATTCTGCGTACCATGCACGACCCACGCAACAGCCTGACGGTGGATGTGTCGGCCCAGTTGACCGAGTATTTCGGCGACAAACTCTACCGCACCTGCATTCCGCGCAATGTGCGCCTGGCCGAAGCGCCGTCGTTTGGTCAGCCGGCTTTGAGCTATGATGCCCAATCCAAGGGTGCCATTGCCTACCTGGCGCTGGCGGGAGAAATGCTGCGCCGCAATGAGGCCAGCCTGAAAGCCACTGAACACAGCGCCGTGTAAAGCACCGGGCGCACAGCAAGGAAACACAAGATGGCCGCAAAACGCAAAGGGTTGGGACGTGGATTGGACGCGCTGCTGGGCGCCAGTAAGCCCGCTACCGATGGCGCTGTACCCGCCGATGCGAACCCGGTTTCCTCAGACGGTAAACTGGCTGAGTTGCCAGTGGAGCTGATTCAGCGCGGCAAATACCAGCCCCGCCGCGACATGCACCCGGAAGCGCTGGAGGAACTGGCAGCATCCATCAAGGCCCAGGGCGTCATGCAGCCCATCGTGGTGCGCGGCATTGGCGAGGGTCGCTACGAAATCATCGCCGGTGAGCGCCGTTGGCGCGCCACGCAATTGGCGGGGCTGGAGAAAATTCCCGCGGTTGTGCGCGATGTACCGGATGAAGCCGCCATTGCCATGGCGCTGATTGAGAATATCCAGCGCGAAGACCTGAACCCGGTTGAAGAAGCGGTGGCGCTCAAACGCCTGCAGGACGAATTCGACCTGACCCATCAGGAAGTGGCCGATGCGGTGGGCAAGTCCCGTACCACCGTCACCAACCTGCTGCGACTGATTGCCCTCACGCCCGAAGTGAAGAAAATGCTCGAGCACGGGGACCTGGAAATGGGCCATGCCCGTTGCCTGCTCACCTTGGACGATGCTGACCAGCGCGAAGTAGCCCGCCAGGTGGCAGCCAAAGGTCTGTCGGTGCGCCAGACCGAAGCGTTGGTGCGAAAACTTCAGCAGGAGCAAACCAAAGCGGTACCGGCAGAGACCCAGAGTCCGGATGTACGCCATCTGGAAGAAGGTTTGTCGTCGCACGTGGGGGTTCCGGTTCAGGTGCAGCAATCCGCCAAAGGCAAGGGTAAGCTCATTCTGTCCTACAACAGCTTGGATGAGCTGGATGGAATTCTCGCCCACCTGCGTTATTCGGCTGATAGTTAGTACTTACCTAATCTTTACTTCACATGGGTGGCCTGAATAGCCACTATTGCGCTCAAACGACCGTTGGTTGCGGTTGAATGCCCACACCGATAAACCTATAATGCGCGACGCCCCAGTGCAGGCCGAAAGGCTTGCACCGGCAAAGCAGGTGCAAAATGGTCGAACCGCTGGCCCCACAAAACAATGCCTCAGACGTACCCGAGAGTACCCGTGGCCAGCCGTAGCAAGCCTCCGATTTTTACGTGGCTGGGAATAGAACTGGTGTGTTTAGCACTGGTTGTGGGCTCCGTTTGGGTGATTGAACCCGATAGCGTTGAGCCGCCCAGGCTGTGGATGTCTTGTCTTTTCGGCGGGCTGGTCGCCATCATTCCCCACACCTACTTTGCCGGGCTGGCCTGGCGTTTCGCCGGCGCACGCGCGGCCCGTGCTGTTGTAAACAGCTTCTACCGCGGTGAGAGTGGCAAGTTTGTGTTAACACTGGTGGGCTTTGGGTTGATCTTTGTGTCCCCGCTGCCAGTTAACCCGTTAGCGTTATTTGTGTCCTACGGACTGATGCTCGCCCTGCAGATAGGGCTCGCAGCACGGTTCGCCCGATAGGCCAAATGGGAAAACGCTTTGGTGCGATTTTTTTAAAATCATTGAGGTGCTTGAGTCACTATGGCAAGCGAAGGAATCACCGCAACCGGTTATATCCAACACCACCTGCAGAACATGGCCTATGGCAAATTGCCTGCTGGCTATGAGCGCGTTGGCGCTGACGGCACAGTTACCGTGCTGGAGCAGGATACCTGGACCCTGGCCCACACATCGCAAGAAGCGATCGATATGGGCTTCTGGGCTGTTCATCTGGACTCCTTGGGCTGGTCTATCGCTCTGGGTCTGTTGTTCGCGTTTCTGTTCCGTCGCGTAGCCGTCAAAGCCACCACCGGTGTTCCCACTGGCGTGCAAAGCTTTGTTGAGCTGGTAGTGGATTTCGTGGACAACACCGTGAAGGACACTTTCCATCACCGCAACACCATGATCGCGCCTATGGCACTCACAATTTTCATGTGGGTGTTCCTGATGAACCTGATGGACCTGATACCAGTAGACTGGCTGCCCATGGCGGCGGCGAAAATTGCCGGCGATGATCACCTGTTCTTCAAAGTGGTGCCCACCACCGACCCGAACATTACCCTGGGTATGGCCTTTGCCGTGTTCATGCTGATGATTTTCTTCAGCATCAAAGAGAAGGGTTTCATGGGCTTTGTGAAAGAGCTGACCTTGCACCCGTTCCACGCGGGCAAGTGGTACATCGACATCATTCTGATTCCGATCAACCTGATCCTGGAAACTGTATCCCTGATCGCCAAGCCGATTTCCCTGGGCTTGCGACTGTTCGGCAACCTGTATGCCGGTGAAATGATCTTCATCCTGATTGCCCTGATGTTTGGTGGCGGCTTGCTGCTGGGCTTGGGTGCGGGTGTACTGCAATGGGGCTGGGCGGTATTCCACATCCTGGTTATTACCCTGCAGGCGTTTGTATTCATGGTTCTCACCACTGTGTATATGGCAATGGCCCATAACACAGAGGAAGACCACTGATTTTTAACTTTGTTTTAACTTTTAACTTTACTCTACGCTAGGAGAAAACAATGGAAGCACTTGGTTTGGTATACGTAGCATCTGCACTGCTGATCGGTCTGGGCGCTCTGGGTACTGCAATTGGTTTCGGTACACTGGGTGGCAAGCTGCTGGAAGGTGCTGCGCGTCAGCCTGAACAAGCGCCGGCTCTGCAGGGCAAAATGTTCCTGATGGCAGGTCTGCTCGACGCCGTTCCAATGATCGGTGTTGGTATCGGCATGTACCTGATCTTCGTAGTGGCTCCTGGCCTGGCAGGTTAATCCCCCACTTTTTTGCCTTTTAACCACTCACATAAAGAGCAAGAGGTGTTGGTGTGAACATTAACCTGACCCTGATAGGCCAATCGATTACCTTTCTGGTATTCGTCTGGTTCTGTTGGAAATACGTGTGGCCCGCGCTGATTGGCGTGATGGCCGAGCGTGAAAAGAAAATTGCTGATGGTCTGCAGGCGGCTGAACGCGCTGACAAAGACCTGGAACTGGCGCAGAAGAAAGCCACCGATCAACTGAAAGAAGCCAAGGCGCAAGCGGCTTCAATCATTGAGCAGGCCAACAAGCGCGCCAGCCAGATCGTAGAAGAAGCGAAAGAGCAGGCCCGTGCCGAAGGCGATCGCCTGAAGGCCGCTGCCCAGTCTGAAATTGAGCAGGAAGCCAACCGTGCCAAAGAAGCCCTGCGCGCGCAGGTTGCTGGCCTGGCATTGGCGGGCGCCACCAAAGTACTGGGTGCATCGGTTGACGAAGCCAAGCACGCGGATCTGCTGAACCAACTGGCAGCTGAGCTGTAAGCGAGGAACCATGGCTGAATTGACCACCCTGGCCCGACCTTACGCCAAAGCGGCTTTCGAGTACGCGCAGGCGAACAAGGACCTCGCAGGTTGGTCTGCCATGCTGGCTACGGCGGCTGCCGTTGCCCAGCAGGACGTGATTCAGCAGGTGATCAGCCTGCCGTCTTACACAGCAGACCAGAAAGCGCAGATTTTTGTCGACGTGTGCGGCGATCAGCTGACAGGCCCCGGCCAAAACTTTATTAAGAACCTGGCGGCGAATAAGCGCCTGACCCTGTTGCCGCACATCGCAGCAATCTACGGTCAGCTTAAAGCCGAGCAGGAAAAATCCATCGACGTGGAAGTGGTATCCGCATTTACCCTTTCCGCCGACCTTCAAGAGAAATTGGCTACCGCACTCAGCAAGAAGCTGAGCTGTGACGTGCGTGTACAGGCCAGCGTTGATCAGAACCTGATCGGTGGTGCGATTATTCGCGCCGGCGATACCGTAATTGATGGTTCTGTCCGCGGTCGCCTGGCCAAGCTCGCCGAAGCGATGAACGCCTAACTCTTAGGATTGAGGAAATTAGCATGCAGCAACTGAATCCTTCGGAAATCAGTGAAATCATCAAAGGCCGCATCGACAAACTGGACGTTGCGACCGAAGCCAAAAATGAAGGCACCATTGTGTCCGTCTCCGACGGCATTATCCGCATCCACGGCCTGGCCGATGTGATGTACGGTGAAATGATCGAGTTCGACGGCGGCCTCTATGGCATGGCGTTGAACCTGGAGCAGGACTCTGTGGGTGCGGTAGTTCTGGGTGACACCAGCGGACTGGCCGAAGGCCAGAAAGCCCGTTGCACCGGCCGCATTCTCGAAGTACCCGTGGGCGAAGGCCTGCTGGGGCGCGTGGTTGACGCGCTGGGTAACCCCATCGACGGCAAAGGCGCACTTTCCACCACCGAAACCGATGCCATTGAAAAAATTGCCCCCGGTGTTATTGCCCGTCAGTCAGTGGATCAGCCAGTGCAGATCGGTCTGAAAGCCGTTGACGCGATGGTACCCATCGGCCGTGGCCAGCGCGAGCTGATCATTGGTGACCGCCAGACCGGTAAAACCGCCATCGCCGTTGATGCCATCATCAACCAGAAAGGCACCGGTATTAAGTGTGTGTACGTGGCCATCGGCCAGAAGGCCTCTTCTGTTGCCGCGGTGGTACGTAAGCTGGAAGAACACGGTGCCATGGATCACACCATCGTGATCGCTGCAACCGCGTCAGACCCAGCCGCCATGCAGTTCCTGGCGCCATTTGCCGGTTGCACCATGGGCGAATACTTCCGCGATCGCGGTGAAGACGCACTGATCATTTACGATGACCTGACCAAGCAGGCCTGGGCCTACCGTCAGATCTCCTTGTTGCTCCGTCGTCCACCAGGCCGTGAAGCCTACCCCGGTGACGTTTTCTACCTGCACTCCCGTCTGCTGGAGCGCGCTGCGCGTGTAAACGCTGAGTACGTAGAAAAATTCACCGACGGCAAAGTGAAAGGTAAGACCGGTTCTCTGACCGCGCTGCCGATCATTGAAACTCAGGCGGGTGACGTATCGGCATTCGTACCGACCAACGTGATCTCTATTACCGATGGTCAGATCTTCCTGGAAACCAGCTTGTTCAACGCCGGTATCCGCCCTGCCATGAACGCCGGTATCTCCGTATCGCGTGTAGGTGGTGCGGCGCAGACTAAGGCTGTTAAAAAGCTGTCAGGTGGTATCCGTACCGCGCTGGCTCAGTACCGTGAACTGGCGGCTTTCTCCCAGTTCGCATCTGACCTGGACGAGGCCACCAAGGCCCAGCTGAACCACGGTGAGCGCGTAACCGAGCTGATGAAGCAGAAGCAGTACCAGCCGCTGAAAGTAGCGGAACTGGCTGTAGTGGTTTACGCCGCTAACGAAGGCTTCCTCAAAGACGTTGAAGTAGCCAAGATTGGTGCCTTCGAGGCCGCCCTGCTCTCTTACATGAACAGCGAACACGCTGACCTCATGAAGAAAATTAACGAAACCGGCGATTACAACGATGAAATCGCGGCGACGTTCAAGGGCGCTCTGGAGAAATTCAAGGCAACCCAAACCTGGTAATCATTGGGGCCCTGTGCCCCTTTGATCAAAGCAACGAATCTGTTTGAGGCCCGACATGGCAGCCGGAAAAGAGATACGTACTCAGATAACGAGTATTAAAAATACGCAGAAGATCACTTCCGCCATGGAAATGGTGGCGGCGAGCAAGATGCGTAAAGCGCAGGATCGCATGCAACTTGGCAAGCCCTACGCACAGCGTATTCGTGCTGTGGTAGGTCATATTGCCAATGCTGCGCCCGAATACCAGCACCTGTACATGCAGGAGCGTGAGGTTAAGCGCGTTGGCTTCATCCTGATTTCAACCGACCGGGGTTTGTGTGGTGGTTTGAACATTAACCTGTTCAAAGCCGCGCTCAAATCCATGAAGGAATGGAACGCAAAGGGTGTTGGCATCGACATCTGCACCGTGGGCGCCAAAGCCCAGGCGTTTTTCAAGAGCTATGGCGGCAACGTGGTTGCCGGCGTACGCGATCTGGGTGAAGAGCCATCGCTCGCTACCTTGATCGGCAGCGTGAAAACCATGCTCGATGCCTATGCGGATGCAAAGATCGACCGTTTGTTCCTGGTGGGTAACGATTTCGTTAACACCATGACCCAAACACCTTACGTGAACCAGCTGTTGCCGTTGAAGGCAGAGCAGGATGAAAAGCTGACCCACACCTGGGACTACCTGTACGAGCCGGATGCCAAGGCACTGCTCGATGGTCTGTTAACCCGCTACCTCGAATCACAGGTCTATCAGGCCGTGGTTGAGAACGGAGCCTGTGAGCAGGCCGCGCGTATGCTGGCGATGAAAAACGCCACCGACAACGCCGGCGACCTCATCAAGGATCTGCAGCTGGCATACAACAAGGCCCGTCAGGCTGCGATTACGCAGGAACTGTCCGAGATTGTGGGTGGTGCAGCGGCCGTTTAAGGCCGGCGCTTTAAGAATTGAATTTAGGTTTTAAGAGGAACCGGAAATGAGTAGCGGACGCATTGTACAAATCATCGGTGCCGTTATTGACGTGGAGTTTCCGCGTGATTCCGTACCCCAGGTTTATGACGCACTGGTTGTATCTGGCAAGGGTCTGACCCTTGAAGTGCAGCAGCAGCTGGGTGACGGTGTAGTACGCGCAATTGCCATGGGCTCGTCGGAAGGCTTGTCCCGCGGACTGAGCGTTGATAACACCAAGGCACCAGTATCCGTACCCGTGGGTGTAGAAACCCTGGGTCGTATTATGGACGTATTGGGTAACCCCATCGATGAAGCGGGCGAGATCGGTGAAAAGGCACGTATGCCTATCCACCGTAAAGCCCCGGCTTACGACGAGCTGTCAGCCTCTGCTGACCTGCTGGAAACAGGCATCAAGGTTATTGACCTGGTGTGTCCTTTCGCCAAGGGCGGTAAGGTTGGCCTGTTCGGTGGTGCCGGTGTAGGCAAGACCGTAAACATGATGGAACTGATCAACAACATCGCCAAGGCGCACTCGGGTCTGTCCGTATTCGCCGGCGTGGGTGAGCGTACCCGTGAAGGGAACGACTTCTACCACGAGATGAAAGAGTCCAACGTACTGGACAAAGTGGCGATGGTGTACGGCCAGATGAACGAGCCGCCCGGCAACCGTTTGCGCGTGGCCCTGACCGGTCTGACCATGGCGGAAAAATTCCGTGACGAAGGTAAAGACGTTCTGCTGTTCGTAGACAACATTTACCGTTACACCCTGGCCGGTACTGAAGTATCTGCACTGTTGGGTCGTATGCCATCGGCGGTAGGTTACCAGCCGACTCTGGCGGAAGAGATGGGCGTGTTGCAGGAGCGTATTACCTCCACCAAGACCGGCTCAATCACCTCCGTACAGGCTGTTTACGTACCCGCGGATGACCTGACTGACCCGTCGCCAGCCACCACCTTCGCGCATTTGGACTCCACTGTAGTACTGAGCCGTGACATCGCCGCCAAGGGTATTTACCCGGCGATCGACCCGCTGGATTCCAGTTCACGTCAGCTGGACCCGCTGATCATCGGCACCGAACACTATGAAGTGGCCCGTGGCGTGCAGACCGTGCTGCAGCGTTACAAGGAATTGAAAGACATCATCGCGATTCTGGGTATGGACGAACTGTCTGAAGAAGACAAACAGACCGTATACCGCGCGCGTAAAATCGAGCGTTTCCTGTCGCAGCCATTCCACGTTGCCGAAGTATTTACCGGTGCTCCCGGCAAGTACGTGCCACTGAAGGACACTATCGCTGGCTTTAAGGGCCTTCTGTCCGGTGAGTTCGATCACCTGCCAGAGCAGGCGTTCTACATGGTTGGCTCAATCGACGAAGCCGTCGAAAAAGCCGGCAAAATGAAGAAGTAACAGCCCTTAAACGAGGCGAAAAGTATGGCTATGACAGTCCATTGCGATATTGTCAGTGCAGAAGAAGCCATCTACTCCGGCCTGGTTGAGCTGGTGGTAGCGGCGGGTACCGAAGGTGATCTGGGTATCACTTACGGTCACGCGCCCCTGCTGTCCGGTCTTAAACCCGGTCCGGTGCGGATCAAAAAGCAAGACGGCGAAGAAGAAATCTACTATGTGTCGGGCGGTTACCTAGAGGTTCAGCCCCACCATGTGACGATTCTGGCCGATGCGGCTCTGCGCGCTGACGACCTGGACGAAGCCGCTGCGCTGGAAGCGCAAAAGGCTGCCGAACAGCAATTGCACAACCAAAGCGGCGAGATCGACTTCTCCCGCGCGGCGGTGGAGTTGGCTGAGGCTTCCGCCAAGCTTCGTACATTGCAGCAAATCCGCAAGAACCTGAACAAGTAAACCGTTCAAAGGTTCAGGCGAAATTGCCGTAGAAAAAGGGTAGCATTAGCTGCCCTTTTTTATTTGTAACGCAAAAATTACGATGTTCCGTCGGGGCGTCCAGGGACGGCCGGGAACCGACACAAGAGAGCTTATGTTAGACATCGTTGTCCTCGCGGCCGGAAAAGGCACGCGCATGAAATCCGACCTGCCCAAGGTACTGCACCCGGTGGCGGGCAAACCCCTGCTTCAGCATGTACTGGATACCGCCCAGACCCTGGGTGATGAAGACACCCAGAACATCGTGGTGGTGGGCCATGGCGCTGAAAAAGTCAAACAGCGCGTCGCCGCCCCTCATCTGCATTTTGTCGAACAACTGCAGCAGTTGGGAACTGGCCATGCAGTTCAGCAAACCTTGGATCAGCTTCGCGATGATGCCATTGTGCTCATTCTCTACGGGGATGTTCCACTGATCGCACGGGAAACCCTGGCTAATATGCTCACCAAGGTGAACCATTTTGATATGGCCCTGCTGACCGTGAAATTGTCCGATCCGATGGGGTATGGCCGCATATTGCGCGATCACCAGGGCAACATTGTTGCGATTGTTGAACAAAAAGACTGCGTGCCGGAACAACTTAAAATTCAGGAAGTGAACACCGGCGTGATGGCTGTACAAGGCTCACACCTGAAGCGTTGGTTACCGGAGCTCACCAACGACAACGCGCAGGGCGAATATTACCTGACCGATGTGATTGCGCTGGCCAACCGGGACGGCATCAATGTCACCGGTGTACATCCCCTGTCTGAACTGGAAGTCTTGGGTGTAAACAACCGACGTCAGCAGGCTGAGCTTGAACGCTTCTACCAGAAAACCAACGCCGACAAGCTGATGGATGCGGGTGTTACCCTTCTCGACCCCTATCGCTTTGATGTGCGCGGTGAATTGCATTGCGGCACTGACGTGGTTGTTGATGTCAACTGTGTATTCGAAGGCAGGGTTCAGCTGGGCAATGGTGTCATCATCGAACCTAATTGCGTACTGAAAAATGTCGTCGTGGGCAATAACACGGTTATTAAAGCCAATAGTCACCTTGAAGACGCGATCGTTGCAGACAATTGCGACATAGGGCCTTATGCCCGATTAAGACCCGGCACTGAATTGGCCGAGGGCGCTAAAATTGGCAACTTTGTTGAAACAAAAAAAACCTATGTGGGTCGCGGCAGTAAAATCAATCACCTGAGTTATGTGGGGGATTCGACTCTGGGTGAAAAGGTCAACGTCGGTGCAGGCACCATTACCTGCAATTACGATGGCGTGAACAAATTCAAAACAGAAATAGGTGACGGCGCTTTCATCGGCTCCAATTCATCTCTGGTTGCACCGGTGTCCGTCGGTGCCGGCGCTACCGTCGGAGCAGGATCGACTGTCACTAAAAATGTAGAGCCAGATGAACTGGCCATTGCCCGTGGTAAGCAGCGAAATATCAAAGGCTGGCAAAAGCCAACTAAAAAATAGCGAGTTTCTAATTCCCAGTTCCAGAGTATTAGGGACTGGTGACTTTAAAAGACAGGAAAAAACTATGTGTGGAATTGTAGGTGCCGTCGCTCAACGCAATGTGACTGGCATTTTAATCGAAGGATTGAAGCGACTGGAATACCGCGGTTATGACTCTGCCGGTGTTGCATTGATTGAACAAAATGGCGACTTGGCCGTACGAAAAGCTGTGGGTAAAGTGAAAGCCATGACCGATAAGGTTGATGCAGCCCCGGTGTCAGGTACCACCGGTATTGCCCATACCCGCTGGGCAACCCATGGCAAGCCTTCCGAACTCAATGCGCACCCACACACCTCCACACACATCGCTGTGGTTCACAATGGCATTATCGAAAATCATGGAGCTTTGCGTGAAGCTCTGAAATCTAAAGGTTATGCATTTGTTTCAGAAACCGACACCGAAGTCATTGCTCACCAAATTGAGGACCTGATTAAGCAAGGGAACAATCTGAAGGTTGCGACCCAGAAGGCTGTGGCAATGTTCGAAGGAGCATACGCGATTGCAGTCATAGACACCCGCCGCCCCAATGAATTGGCCGCCTGCCGCTCTGGTAGCCCGTTGGTTCTTGGCTTGGGTATTGAAGAAAACTTTGTGGCATCTGACCAAATGGCGTTGCGCCAGGTTACGGACCGCTTTGTATTTCTGGAGGAAGGCGATTTTGTTTACCTCACGCTTGAAGGATACAGCCTGTTCAACGAGCAAGGAGAACCGGTAGAGCGCCCGGTTAAACAACTCACCGATGAACATGTGGTGGCCGACAAAGGCGGGTATCGCCATTTCATGCTGAAGGAAATTTTTGAGCAGCCCGCCGTATTGAGTCGTACCCTGCAGGGGCGTATCAGCAAAACACGGGTGATGGAGCAGGCTTTTGGCGCCGATGCAGAAAAAATATTCGATCAGGTTAAAGGCGTACAAATCGTTGCCTGTGGTACCAGTTATCATGCCGGTTTGGTTGCCAAGTACTGGCTGGAATCCATTGCTGGATTGCCCTGTAATGTAGAAGTAGCGAGTGAATACCGTTATCGCAGGGTTTTTGTATCAAAAGACACCTTGTTTATAACCATTTCCCAGTCGGGTGAAACCGCGGATACGCTTGCCGCTTTACGAGAAGCCAAAAAATCTCACTACTTAGCCAGCTTGGTTATCTGTAACGCACCCAATTCGTCGTTGGTACGAGAATCGGACCTGGTATTTATGACCCAAGCGGGTCCCGAGATAGGGGTCGCATCCACCAAAGCGTTCACCACCCAATTGGTTGCACTGCAGCTACTCACTATTGCATTGGGTCGGCGACACGGATTAGCGGAACAAACAGAAGCTGACATGGTCGGTTCGCTGGCAAGCCTGCCAGATCAGATCGAAACTGCTTTGGGATTGGATGATACCATCAAGCATGTGAGTGAAAAGTTCGCCGACAAACACCATGCATTGTTCCTTGGCCGCGGGGTTGAATACCCGGTGGCGATGGAAGGCGCGCTCAAGCTAAAAGAGATTTCATACATTCATGCAGAAAGTTACCCGGCAGGTGAGCTTAAGCATGGTCCTTTGGCCTTGGTAGATGCAAATATGCCCATTGTGGCCGTTGCACCCAATAACGACCTGATGGAAAAACTTAAATCCAATCTGGAAGAGGTACAGGCTCGGGGCGGTAAACTGTTTGTTTTTTCCGATCAGGCCGATGCCTTCCCCTCGTCGGAGGAAGTTACTGTTATAGATGTTCAGTCGGTACCCGATACTATCGCCCCTATGGTGTACACCATCCCTTTACAATTACTCAGCTACCACGTCGCCATCGTAAAAGGGACCGATGTTGACCAGCCACGCAACCTGGCGAAATCGGTCACTGTTGAGTAATGACAGAACGGCTTGACCAACGGCTGGTTCAACTGGGCCTGGCGCGCTCCCGTGCCCAGGCTCAAGCGCTGATCAAAGCCGGTAAAGTCACATTGGGCGGCAACGCAATCACCAAACCGTCACACCCCTGCCCCTCCGACGCGCTTCCGATCATTGAAGACAGCGAGCTCACCCGCTATGTGTCACGCGGGGGTAAAGCTGGAGGGCGCTATCAAAAAAGCAGGCATTGATGTGACTGGTCTTACATTATTGGATATGGGTCAATCCACTGGTGGCTTTACCGATTGCTTACTGCAGGCAGGCGCTAAAAAAGTGGTCGGTGTAGATGTAGGGTGCGATCAATTGGACAATTCCCTACGGAGCGATACCCGCGTGGTTTCCTTCGAGGGCATTAACGGCCGTGAGCTGCCTGCGGATGATCTCATGGCCTATGCACCTGACGGTTTTGACGGCGCTGTTATGGACGTGTCATTCATTTCCCAAACGCTTCTGTTGCCATCGCTCATACCGTTGATCCGCCCAGGTGGTTTTCTACTGTCCTTGGTTAAACCGCAATTTGAGTTGCAACCCAATCAGATTGGCAAGGGCGGCATAGTCCGGAATGTGGCTCACTACCATCTGGTAGAAGAAAAACTCCGAAGTTGCCTTTGCGAACACGCTATGTCTGTGAAAGATTACTTTGTTTCACCGATTGCAGGTGGCGATGGTAACCGGGAATTTTTTGTTTTTGCCTGGAAATAAAAATTAGTTGGCGTAATTGCCATTGAATTAACGCGCACAGCTTCCCAGTTTTTGTTCCCGTAGTGCAAGCTCCTCTTCAAAGGGTCTGAGTCCGTATTCTGCTCTTATTTGGTCGAGATTTGCGCGCGAAGAAACCCCGCTTACTGCTTTGTAAGCTCCGTCAATACAGCGTATAAAGGTGCCGTACTTCTGTGGTTTGCCTTCCTGGATGAGAATTTTGTCAGTAATATCAGGGTAGTACCAATCCTCTGCCTCACCATTTTTTGACCACTGTTCGAGCGCGGCTTGCACTTTTTTCATCAGATCGGGTCGGTTTGAGAAATGCTGCAAGACGGTAAAAAAATATTCTCCGATTGACTTTTCATACTTTGACCATACCGGCCATCCTCGTTCTGCAAGATATTGCTCAAAAAAAGGCGTCGCTGCTAAAACAGCCTCACATCGCCGTTGTGTCAGATGATACTCAAGGTATTGTCTGACGGCAGACGAACTGGTGAATTCCTTTGAATGTTCTACATAGAAATAGAGAATGGTGCCTTGATCTCCGGCAACGATATCAGCCAACTCTTCTGCGTGCGAAAAAGTACCTAGTTCATGTATAACTTCTTTACGGTAATCGCGCAGATAGCTATCAAGATTTGACAGAACTGTCTTAGCGATATGCCTGTTTATAATATACTGTTCGTAGGAGTCTGAACGGCTTATTAATTCCAATTCACTGATTTGTTGCCTGACTGCGTTCGCATCAAGGCACATTATTGGTGAAAATTCTGTAGTCTGCCACGCAAAGGGAAGTGACTCTGATGCTCTTGAGCGGAATGTCTCAATCAACGTATAAGCTTTCTCGATGTCTGATTTTATGTTTAAGGCTGATTTATCGTGCAGAAAGACATCTTTAGCGCGTACTTCCCAATAGTCAGAATTTGCATGCGCTTGAATTGAAAAAATAAAAATTTGAATAAGTATAAAAACTGTTCTGCACATATTCATAGATCCATTTTAGAATAGGTGGTAACAGGACGGCGTGTAATTAGAAAAAAATCTAAACTCGCAGTTTCCTCAAACCCTGTTTTAATCTGAATAAATGGTCATGTAGTTTAGGTCCTTTGTGTTTCGCAACACCAATGGCGAGCACATCAATAACAACCAGATGAGCGATGCGCGAGGATAGCGGCGTGTATATCTCAATATCTTCTTCCACATCCACTTCGATAGGAATGCTGGCCTTCTGAATCACGGGTGAGCCGGAGGGGGCAATACCGATGACGATCCCGCCCACGCTTTTTACTACGTCCATAGCATCCAGCAGCGCCTTAGTGCGGCCTGACTGAGAAATAGCCACCACTACATCGCCCGGTTGCATGCTCATGGCACTCATGCATTGAATGTGGTGGTCGGCGTAGGCGGCGGTGGCGAGTTGCAGGCGGAAAATTATGCTGGGCGTCGGCTGCCACTGCGCCACTGGCGCCAAAGCCGAAAAATTCCACCCGGTTAGCTTTGCACAGGGCGTTTACGGCGCGGTCGAGTACTTCGGCGTTCAATGAGTCGCGCACTTTCAATAAGGTATCTACGGTAGAGTCGAAAACCTTGTGGGAATAGTCGGCGACCGAATCGTCATCGGTCACTGCGATCTGGCCAAAACTAGGACTGGCGGCCAACTGTTGGGCCAGGTTGAGTTTGAAGTCCTGGAACCCTTCGCAGCCAATGGCGCGACAAAAGCGTACCACCGTGGGTTCGCTGACTTCTGCCTGCTTGGCCAGATCCACGATGCGCATGTGAATAATATCGGCAGGTCGGCTCAGAACAAACTCGGCCACTTTGCGTTCCGATTTTCGCATCGTTAAGATAGCATCACTGATTTTTTGCGTCATCAACGCGGGCTTCATAGTGAATTCCCTGTAAAATTATTCGATCTGGCGCGATCATCGCCTAAGTATTCTGTTTTTTCGCGTGTCGGTGACTTGCGTACCGGCTTTATTGTATCTGGTTATGTAGTAAAAACATCAGTTTTCTGTAGTTTTGCTACATCTTTATTGATTTGGTGTACATGGACGTTTCCCGTCTACTCGATGATCTCAATGACGCGCAGCGCGAAGCCGTATCGGCTGACCCCTGCAATCAACTCATTCTGGCGGGCGCCGGCTCGGGCAAGACCCGGGTGCTGGTGCACCGGATTGCCTGGCTGATAGAAGTGGAGCAGATATCGCCGGCCTCGGTGATGGCAGTTACCTTTACCAATAAGGCTGCGCGGGAAATGCGCGCCCGGTTGGAACAACTGCTGGGCCTGAACCCACGTGCCATGTGGGTAGGCACCTTTCATGGCCTTTGCCACCGGTTGTTGTCCATGCACAACCAAGAGGCCAGATTGCCCCAAAATTTCCAGATTCTGGACTCCGATGATCAGGTCAGGTTGATCAAGCGCATCATCAACGAATTGAATCTGGATGAAAAACAGTGGCCCGCGAAACAGGCCGCCTGGTGGATTAATGGCCAGAAAGATGAAGGCCGTCGCGCCGCTCACATCGACGATGGTGGCGATCTGTACATGAAAACCCATCTGGCGATCTATCATCGCTACGAGGCCGCCTGCCAGTCTGCCGGGCTGGTGGATTTTGGCGAATTGCTGTTGCGCGCGTTGGAATTGCTGCGCGATACCCCGGCCCTGTTGCGCCATTACCAACAACGTTTTCCCTTTATTCTGGTCGACGAGTTTCAGGATACCAACGCGGTGCAATATGCCTGGTTGCGGGTACTTGCCGGAAAAAGCGCCTGTGTCACTGCGGTGGGTGATGATGACCAGTCTATCTATGGCTGGCGCGGTGCGCGTATTGAAAACATCCAGCATTTTGATCGGGATTTTGCCAACACCAAAACGATCCGGTTGGAACAAAATTACCGCTCTACTGCCAATATCCTGAATGCCGCCAATGCGGTCATTGGCAATAACCACGGCAGATTGGGAAAAGAGTTGTGGACTGCTGGCGACGAAGGCGAAAAAATCGCGCTCTATGCCGCCTACAACGAGCAGGACGAAGCGCGGTTTATTACCGAGCGTATCGAGCAATGGCATGGCCAGCCCAATGCCAGATTGGATCAGGTGGCCATCCTGTATCGCTCCAACGCCCAGTCCCGGGTGCTGGAAGAGGCGCTTTTGCGCGAGCGCATTCCCTATCGCATCTACGGCGGCCAACGATTCTACGAGCGGTTAGAAATCAAAAACGCATTGGGTTATCTGCGATTGATCAATAATCCGGAAGATGACACAGCGTTCGAGCGGGTAATCAATACACCTACGCGAGGCATCGGGGAGAAATCGGTGGATGCCATTCGCCAGTTCGCCCGTGCCGAAGGCTGTTCGCTGTGGCAGGCCGCTAGCAAAATGGTTGAACAGAAAGTACTGGCGGCGCGAGCCCGTTCAGCGGTAGAGGCTTTCCAGTTGCTGGTCACTGAGCTGCAGCAAAGCACGGTTGAGCTGCCCTTAGGGGAAATGGTCGATAAGGTCATCAAAGGCACTGGATTGCTGGATTTTCACCGCAACGAAAAAGGCGAGAAAGGTCAGGCCCGGGTGGAAAACTTGCAGGAACTGACTAACGCCTGTGGCAGCTTCCGGGGAGAAGACGAAAATCTGACCGAGCTGGCTGAATTCCTAGCGTCGGCAGCACTCGATGCAGGCGAACAACAGGCAGATGAGTTCGAAGACGCCGTGCAATTGATGACATTGCATTCAGCCAAGGGGCTGGAATTTCCCTTGGTTTTTCTGGCCGGCATGGAGGAAAACCTGTTTCCCCACAAAATGTCGGCGGAGGAGCCAGGCAGGTTGGAAGAGGAGCGCCGGTTGGCCTACGTGGGTATCACGCGGGCCATGGAGAAGCTTTATCTGACCTATGCCGAATCCCGTCGTATGTACGGCCAGGAAAATTACAACCCGCTATCGCGCTTTGTGCGGGAAATACCCAATGACTTATTGGAAGAGGTGCGCATAAAAGCCAGCTTCAGCCGGCCCGTGAGTTTTGATCGGGAGGCACCCGCGGGTCGCGCGCCATTGCCGGATGCAGTGTCGGAATCCGGTTTATCGTTGGGGCAATTGGTGGCACACCCCATGTTTGGTGAAGGTGTGATTACCGACTTTGAAGGCCAGGGGCACAATGCCAGAGTCAGGGTCAATTTTGCCGATGCCGGCAGCAAGCTTCTGGTGTTACGGCTCGCCAAACTCGAACCCCTGTGAATAATAAAAAACCGGAAACCACTATGGAAAAAACCCATTCAAAATGGACTACGCTCGTCATCGTGCTGTTAACGGCGCTTTGCGTCGGGCTGTTTTACGCACAGGTATTCAGTAAGCCCGTTGCAAAAATTCAAGCGGTTCAATCGGGTGAGCAGCAAGCGCAGTATCATTGGCGTATGGTCACCACCTGGCCGAAAAATTTTCCTGGCCTCGGTAATGCACCGGAAAATTTCGCACGCTGGGTGCGCGAGGCCAGTAATGGCCGGATCAATATCACCGTGTACGGAGCCAATGAATTAGTGCCCGCATTGGGCGTATTCGATGCGGTCAGCTCCGGCAGTGTCGAACTGGGTCACGGGGCGGGCTATTACTGGAAAGGCAAAATTCCGGCGGCGCCTTTTTTTACCTCTGTGCCCTTTGGCATGAATGCACAGGAAATGAATGGCTGGCTGCATTACGGTAATGGTGGCAAGTTGTGGCGCGAAGCCTATGCGCCGTTTAATTTGTTGCCGTTAGCGGGCGGCAATACCGGTGTGCAGATGGCGGGTTGGTTTAATAAGGAGATCCATTCGCTCGCCGATATTCAAGGCCTGAAAATGCGTATACCTGGTTTTGGAGGCGAAGTGTTTACCCGCGCCGGCGGTGTTGCCGTGAATATTCCGGGCAACGAATTGTATACCTCGTTGCAAACCGGGGTGATCGACGCCACGGAATGGGTTGGGCCTTACAACGACATGGCGTTCGGATTTCATCAGGTGGCGAAGTATTACTACTATCCCGGTTGGCATGAGCCAGGCCCCACGCTTGAAATCATCATCAACAAATCTGTGTTTGAAAGTCTGCCAAAGGATTTACAGGAAATCGTGTTGTTAGCCGCGCGCGCATCCAATCAGGATATGCTGGATGAATACACGGCGCGGAACAATCAGGCGATGAATGAACTGGTGAACAAACACGGTGTGCAGTTGCGCCGGTTACCGGAGGATGTGCTGAAAAAACTGAAAGCAATTTCCGAGCAGGTTTACACGGAACAGGCGGCGAAAGATCCGTTTTTTGCCAAAGTCTATGCCGACTACAAGCAATTTCTGGCACAGGCTAAGGAATATCACAAGATCTCTGAAGAAGCCTACCTGGAGTCCCGCTGACGAGACGATGCGGCTGTTTACACAGCCGCAACCTGATCAGGGTTTCTGAATCGGCCGGGTGCGACCATTGCCGTCAATGGCCACAAACACGAATTCACCTTCGGTAACTTTCAGCGGCTCATCGCCTTCCGGGTCGATTACCCACGCTTCCACCAGGGTGCGGATGGACGAACGGCCCACTTCTTCTACTTCCACGAAAAACCCCACGTTGGAACCCACGGGGATCGGGCGCAGAAAAACCATGGAGCCTACCGCCACGGTGGTCACCCTGCCCGCTGCGATGGCCTGTGCCTTGATGGAGCCTGCCAGGTCCATTTTGGTCATTAACCAGCCGCCATAAATATCGCCGCTGGGATTGGTATCCGACGGCATGGTCAGCGCTTGCAGCATCAACTGGCCGGTGGGTGTGGGATTCTCGTCTTCGTTATGCATTGTTTTAATACTCGCCGTTACATCTGCTCTCCATCAACCAGCGCGCCATTGTGCGGGTAACCAGGTTACCAGCTCGGGCCAGAGTGCCAGCAGGAGGAGTAGCAGCAATTGGATCACAATAAAGGGCACTACGCCACGGTAAATCTGGCCGGTGGCCACGGTATCGGGGGCCACCCCGCGCAAATAGAAAAGTGCAAACCCAAACGGCGGCGTCAGAAAACTGGTCTGCAGGTTGATGGCGATCATGATGCCCAGCCACAGCGGGTCTACGCCCATGGCAAACAAAACCGGCGCAACGATGGGCACCACCACAAAGGTGATTTCGATAAAATCGAGAATAAAGCCCAGCAGAAAGATCAGCAGCATGACCACCAGCGTGGCGGTGATTACCCCGCCGGGGAGTTGCTGGAACAGTTCGTGCACCAGCGTTTCGCCGCCCAGGCCGCGGAATACCAGGGAAAACAGCGATGCGCCGATCAGAATACCAAACACCATGGCCGTGATGCGGGCGGTGGCATGGGCCACGTCGCGCAATACGGCGGGGTGCAGTTGTTTCTTGAATGCCGCCAGCAGGGTAGCGCCCAGTGCGCCCACGCCGGCCGCTTCGGTGGGCGTAGCGGCCCCGGACAGAATAGAACCTAACACCAACACAATCAGGGCGATCGGTGGCAGCAGGCTCGCCATCAGACCGGCCGGAGGCGCATCGGCCGATTCAGCCACCGCTGCGGGCCGTTCAGTCCCCCAAGCGCGGAACAGCAAATAGACCACATACAGGGCCACCAGCAACAATCCCGGAATGAGTGCGCCCACAAACAAATCGCCCACCGACACCGCTTCGGCATTGTAAATGCCGGCGGCCAGCTGGGATTGCTGCCAGGCACTGCCCAGTATGTCGCCCAGCAATACCAGGGCAATTGAGGGGGGAATAATCTGGCCCAGGGTGCCGGTTGCGCAGATAGTTCCGGTGGCCAGCTCCGGGCTGTAGCCGCGCTTGAGTAAGGTGGGCAGCGACATCAAGCCCATGGTGACCACGGTGGCGCCCACTATGCCGGTACTGGCGGCCAGCATGGCGCCCACCAGGACCACGGAAATACCCAGCCCGCCGGGCAGTCGCCCACAGGCGCGTGCCATATTGGTCAGCAGGTCCTCCGCCAGCCGGGATCTTTCCAGCATCACACCCATGAACACAAACAGCGGCACCGCGATCAGGGTGACATTGGTCATGGTGCCATACAGCCGATCCGGCATGGCGTGTAATAGATTGGGATCGAAGGCACCGGTGAGGATGCCGATGCCGGCAAAGGCCAGCGCCGTGCCCGCCAGGGTAAAGGCGACCGGGTAGCCCAGCATCAACAGCAGGCAGATGGCGAGAAATAATAACAGTGGCAGGAGTTCGATCATGCCTCGACCTCCGCCAGCAGACGCCCGAGATTACCCAGAACCTGACCGATAGCCTGCATCACCAGGCTGGCGGCAGCCAGGGGCAGCAAGCCTTTGAGCCAATAGACCCAGGGCAGCCCCCCAGCTTCGCCAGAGGCTTCTTTAATGGCCCAGGCGGATTGGAAAAATGGCCAGGTGACCCACAGCAGAAACAGCGAAAAAGGCAACAGGAACACCAGGCTGCCAAGGCAGTTGATCCAGGCTTTCTGGCGCACGGTAAAGCGCCGGTAGAAAATATCGACCCGGACATGCTGGTCGGCATCGGCCGTCCATGCCAGTGCCAGTAGGAACACAATGCAATGCAGATAGACAATGGCCTCCTGCAGGGCCATATGACTCCACTGGAATCCGTATCGCAGCAGCACCACGGTAAATGTCACTAACACCAGGACCACGGTCAGCCAGGCCACTGCCCGCCCGAGGGTGGTGGTAATTGCCATTACGGTTGATTGAAGCGCCAAAAGGCGGGACTGCGTCATAACAACGCCTGCTCTTATAGGTTTTATGATCCAGGCATTATACAGAAGCCGGGTGACTGGGTAGCCATTGTCTGAACGTCTATGCTAAGGCGAGCTTTGTCATATTAGTGTCATCTTGCATTCATAAACTTGTCACCAAGTCGACATAGAGTAGCGCTCGAACGACAAAATACCCCGTTGGAGGACTTCGTGAAAAAGATTATTACTTCTGCTGCCCTGGCCGCTACCGCATTTGGCATGGCCATGACAGTTGATGCAGCCGCCCGCGATCACATCAGCATCGTTGGCTCATCGACCGTGTATCCATTCTCTACTACCGTGGCCGAGCGTTTTGGCCGTTCCACCAACTTCAAGGCCCCGAAAGTGGAATCCACGGGTACCGGTGGTGGCATGAAACTGTTCTGTGGCGGTGTGGGCGTTCAATACCCCGACATGACCAACGCCTCGCGCGCGATCAAAGATTCCGAAAAGGCCATGTGTGCCGAGAACGGCGTAAAGGACATTGTTGAAGTGCTGATTGGCTACGATGGCATCGTGGTCGCCAATGCCAAGAGCGCCAAGCAATTTCAGGTCACCCGTAAAGACCTGTTCCTGGCACTGGCTAAAGAAGTGCCCAATGCCAAGGGTGATGCGTTGATCGCCAACCCCTACAAGACCTGGAAGGACGTGAACCCCACCCTGCCAGCAGCCAAAATCGAAGTGCTGGGCCCGCCCCCCACATCCGGTACCCGCGATGCATTCGTTGAAATGGCGATGGAAGGTGGTTGCACCCAATTCCCGCTGATTGCCGCCTGGGAAAAAGCCGACAAAAATGCGTTCAAAGCGGCCTGTCACGAAATCCGTGAAGATGGCGCATACGTTGAGGCCGGTGAAAACGACAACCTGATCGTCCAGAAGCTGAATGCCAACCCGAACGCGCTGGGTATCTTCGGTTTCAGTTTCCTGGACCAGAACAGCGATAAGGTTCAGGCGTCTACCGTTGATGGTCAGGAACCCACTTTCGACACCATCGCCGACGGTTCTTACCCCATCTCCCGTCCGCTTTACTTCTACGTGAAGAAAGCCCACGTGGGTGTGGTGCCCGGTATTGCCGAATACCTGGCCGAGTTCACCAGTGAAAAAGCCTGGGGTGACGACGGCTACCTGACGGAAAAAGGCATGATCCCGATGGCCAAGCCCAAGCGTGCTAAAATGGCCGCCGATATCAAGGCACTGAAGACCCTGTAAACGCCTGCGGGACGTTACACAGCACAATCGCCCGGTGAATCCACAGGGCGATTGTTTTTATATAGAGACTCTGTATTTATGCAACCTTTAACCCTGATCGCCACGCTCGCTGCACTAGTGGTTTTTGCTTTTGTGCTGGGACGCGGGCGCGTGCTGTTACAGGCCCAGGCACTGGGCGGCAGCCGGCATCTGGCGTCATTGCCGTTTTACTATGGCATGCTCACGGCGCTCTGGTGTGCCTTGCCCAGCTTGTTTGTCCTGGGCCTGTGGGAAATGTTTGACCAGCGCATCATGCAGTGGCTGGTGATTGGTCAATTGCCCGCCGAGATGCAGAGTCTCGACAAGGCCGATCTGGGTTTGTTGGTCAATACGGTCAACAACGTGGCGGCCGGTCATTTACCCCGCGACACGCAACCCGAGGCCATTCTGGCTGCCGCCGATGCGTTTAACGGCCTGCAGCAAACCAACCGGTTCGCCGTGACCGGCGTGGTATTGAGTCTGGCCATTGTGGGTGCCCTGTGGGGTTGGAGTCGTCTTTCGCCTCAGTTGCGCGCGCGCCAGGGCGTAGAGCGCACGTTTACCTGGGTATTGCTGGGTTGCTCGCTGCTGGCCATCCTGACCACCGTCGGGATTGTATTCAGCGTACTGTTCGAATCCCTGCAGTTTTTCCGTTCGGTCTCGCCCATCGAGTTTTTGTTCGGCACCCAATGGAGCCCGCAAATGGCCATGCGCGCCGATCAGGTGGGCAGCTCGGGTGCATTTGGTTCGGTGCCCCTGTTTGCCGGCACCATGCTGATTTCACTGATCGCCATGATTGTCGCGGTACCAGTGGGTTTGATGGCAGCCATCTACCTGGCGGAATACGCGCATAAAAAAGTACGCGCTTTCGTTAAACCCCTGCTTGAAATTCTGGCCGGTATTCCCACCGTGGTGTACGGCTTTTTTGCGGCGCTCACTGTGGCGCCGGCGGTGCGTGATCTGGGTCAGTCACTCGGTTTCGCCACATCCAGTGAATCTGCCCTGGCTGCAGGACTGGTGATGGGCGTGATGATTATCCCCTTCGTGTCATCCCTGTCAGATGATGTGATTACCGCCGTGCCGCAATCGCTGCGCGATGGTTCGTTGGGCCTGGGCGCCACGCAATCTGAAACCATCCGCCAGGTGGTACTGCCGGCGGCATTACCCGGTGTGGTGGGCGGTATTCTGTTGGCGGTTTCCCGTGCTATTGGTGAAACCATGATTGTGGTGATGGCGGCCGGCCTTGCGGCCAAACTCACCGCCAACCCGCTGGAATCTGTCACCACGGTGACCGTACAGATCGTGACCCTTCTGGTGGGCGATCAGGAATTCGACAGCCCGAAAACCCTGGCGGCCTTTGCCTTGGGTCTGATGCTGTTTGTGACAACGCTGGCGCTCAACTTTGTGGCCCTGCATGTGGTGAAAAAATACCGTGAGCAATATGACTGATTCTGTAAAACCCCGCGAAAGCACCATCGACAAGGTCAACAAAAATCTGGCCAGGCGCTATCGGGCGGAAAAGCGCTTCCGTTGGTACGGCATTTTGTCCATTGCCTTTGGTCTCGCCTGCCTGGTAGTGCTGTTTACCGATATTGTGGGCAAAGGCCACAAAGGTTTTCTCACCACAGAAATTTTTCTTGAGGTCGACTTAAACGCGGAAGATCTGGGAATCTACCAACCCGAGGATCCCGCCACCTTCATGACCGGTGATTTCGAGGGCCAGATCAAACGCGCGCTCTATGCCGAGTTGGGCGTGAGTGACCGGCGTGAAAAGCGTGCCGCTGCCGCAATGGTCAGCAGTGGCGCTGGCTATGCGTTGCGCGACCGGGTGATGGCCGATCCGGCGTTACTCAATACCACCATCAAGATCTGGTTGCTGGCGGATGACGACGTGGATACCTGGCTGAAAAGTCGCGGCGATAACCCCGACCAGGCCTTTACCGGCCGCCTGACCGAACAACAGCTGGCGTGGCTTGAAACGCTCTACGCCGACGGCAAACTCAAAACGGTTTTCAACACGGTGTTCTTCACCAGCGGCGACAGTCGCGAGCCGGAAATGGCCGGTATTCTGGGGGCGGCCCTGGGTTCGTTTTTCACCGTATTGGTTACCTTGGTTCTGTCATTTCCCATTGGTGTGGCGGCAGCGGTTTATCTGGAAGAATACGCGCCTAAAAACCGCATCACCGATCTGATTGAAGTGAACATCAATAATCTGGCGGCGGTGCCATCGATTATTTTTGGTTTGCTGGGACTGGCGATATTTATCAACTTTTTCGGCATGCCCCGCTCCATCCCGCTGGTGGGCGGTCTGGTGCTGACACTGATGACGCTGCCCACCATTATCATTTCCAGCCGCGCGGCCATTAAAGCCGTACCGCCTTCGATCCGCGAAGCGGCTTTGGGACTGGGCGCGTCAAAAATGCAGATGGTGTTGCACCATGTGTTGCCGCTGGCCATGCCCGGCATGCTCACCGGCGCCATTATCGGTATGGCTCAGGCATTGGGCGAAACCGCGCCGCTGTTGATGATCGGCATGGTGGCGTTTGTTGTGGATATTCCCGGTGGTGTTACGGATGCGGCGACCGCGCTGCCGGTGCAGATTTTCCTGTGGGCCGATAGCCCCGAGCGCGCCTTTGTGGAAAAAACCTCGGCCGCCATCATGGTCCTGTTGGGCTTCCTGTTTTTAATGAATACCCTGGCTGTGTGGCTGCGCCGCAAGCTGGAACGACGTTGGTAAGGTAAACTCTGATGACGACTGCAACTGCTGCCGAGATGCCCGTGACTGCAAATTCTATTTCTGACGGCCCGCAACCCGTGGGTGCCGACCACAAAACCGTGGGTCACCCCCTGGTAGACAACGCCAAGATGAGCATGCGTGGCGTGGACGTATTCTATGGTGACAAGCAAGCGATCTTTGGTGTGGACCTGGATATCGGTCGCAACGAAGTGATTGCGATGATTGGTCCGTCGGGCTGCGGCAAATCCACGTTCCTGCGCTGCCTTAACCGCATGAATGACACCATCGATATTTGCAAAGTCCAGGGTCAATTGATGCTGGAAGGTCAGGATATTTATGATCCCTCGCTCGATGTGGTGCCACTGCGCGCACGCGTGGGCATGGTGTTTCAGAAACCCAACCCCTTCCCCAAAAGCATTTACGACAATGTGGCCTATGGTCCGCGTATTCACGGTCTGGCCAGCCGCCGCACCGAGCTGGATGAAATCGTAGAGACCAGTTTGCGCCGCGCGGGCTTGTGGGAAGAAGTGAAAGACCGGCTGCATTCGCCCGGTACCGGTTTGTCGGGTGGTCAGCAGCAACGCCTGTGCATTGCCCGCACCATTGCGGTGAGTCCGGAAGTGATTCTGATGGATGAACCTTGCTCGGCGCTCGATCCCATCGCCACGGCGAAGATTGAAGAGCTGATCGCGGAGTTATCTGAAAACTTCACCATCGCGATTGTGACCCACTCCATGCAGCAGGCCGCGCGCGTGTCCAATCGCACCGCTTACTTCCATTTGGGTAAGTTGATTGAAGTGAACGACACTGAAAAAGTGTTCACTAATCCCGATCATGATCTGACTGAAGCATACATCACCGGCCGGTTCGGCTGAGACACTGACCAAAGGAATCAGAAATGGATAAGTTACATCTGGATCGTCACATTTCACGTCAGTTCAATGCCGAATTGGAGATGTTACGCACTCAATTGCTGGAAATGGGCGGTTTGGTCGAGCAACAGGTCGCCGACGCGGTCAGCGCCATTGAAACCGGTGATATCGCGCTGGCGGAAAAAGTGATCGACACCGAAGAAAAAGTCGATGATTTCGAAATCGAGTTGGACGAGCAGGCCACGCTGGTATTGGCGCGCCGTCAACCGGCAGCGTCTGATTTGCGGTTGGTATTGGCTGTGACCAAAGCCATCCGCGATCTGGAGCGCATCGGTGACGAGGCCCAGAAAGTCGCCAAGATGGCCATCGCCCTGGCCGACGGCGGTGCCAACCGGCGCGGTGCCAGCGAGCTCCGGCACATCGGCGCCAGTGTTCAGGCCATGATGACCCAGGGGCTGGATGCATTTGCCCGGTTTGATGCCGAAGCCGCGCTCAAGGTGGTGGAAGCGGACGAGTCGGTGGATCGTGAATACAAAACCGCAATCCGCGAGCTGGTCACCTACATGATGGAAGACCCACGGGAGATTTCGCGGGTGATGAATGTGTTGTGGGCGTTGCGTGCCCTGGAGCGGATTGGCGACCATGTGCGCAACGTGTGTGAACACGTGATCTATCTGGTGCGTGGCCTGGATATCCGCCACATCAGCCTCGATGAAGCAGAAGCCAAAATAAAACAAAAATAGCGTTGGGTGGTTCACTCGTACCACTCATACCGAATTTGCGCGCCTTTGGCGCGCAAATTCGTATAATGGACGTGTAACTGCCTGAGATTACCTGTGAACACCCCGCGCTTTTTGAATCCAATACTGTGCTTATCCGCGCTCCTGATGGTGGCGTGCGAGCCTTCCCGCATCGAGCGGATGTCTGATTACGAGTTGGGTGAGCGCTACAGCAATTGCCTGGATAACAAACCGACGGCGCCGGGTGTGGCAACGGCCTGCGAAAACCTGCGACGTGAATGTGAGCGGAGAAAGCAGGAATTAGGCTCATTTGTCTGCCGTTCGCGTTAAAACCCACCTCTCCTCTATAATACCGCGCCCGTGTGCGGAGACTGTATGGATTCCATTACCGAAATAGAAATGTTCGCTGGCTATAACCCGGCCGGCCAACCCGTGGCTGAAAAGCTGCAGGCTGTAAAAACCGACGAAGGCTATCGCCTGGTGCGTTCACCCGCGTTTATCAAGGGGCTGGCCAGTGGCGACCTGATCAGGCTCGATGAAGCCAGCGGCGAATTCGACATTGTCCGGCGCAGTGGCAATCTGTGTGTGCGCGTGTTCAGCCAGCAGGACACGGCCGGCTTTGAAGAGGCGCTCACCAGTGAGTTGGAAAAACTTGGCGGTGAGCTGGAGCTGCACAGCCCCCGTATGCTGGTGTACAAAGTCCACGTGAGCCTGGGTTTCAAGGCGATTGAAGCGATCCTGGAACAGCAGGTGCCTGCCGACGCGCAATGGCTTTACGGCAATGTCTATGATCCCGCCGATGGCCAGACGCCGCTGAATTGGTGGCTGGAACTAGAAGAGTAAGGTGTAAATTTTCATGTTAATGGTGGTATCTCCGGCGAAAACGCTGGATTTCGAATCGGAATGGTCTCTCCCGGGAAGCACTAAACCCCGCCTGCTGAAGCAATCTGCACAATTGATCCAGCAATTGCGCGACCTGTCGCCGCAGGATATTTCTGCGTTGATGAAAATCAGCGATAAGCTGGGTGCGCTCAATTTTGACCGGTTTCAGGCCTGGGATACCCCCTTTACCGTGAAGAATGCCCGGCCCGCCGTGTTGGCGTTTAAAGGGGATGTTTATACTGGGCTCGAAGCAGAAACCTTCGGCAAAGAGGACATGGATTTCGCTCAGGATCATTTGAGAATCCTGTCCGGTTTGTATGGTTTGCTCAGACCAAAAGATCTGATGCAGGCTTACCGGCTTGAAATGGGCACTAAATTCGCGAACAGTGGTGGCAAAGACCTGTACCAGTTCTGGGGCAGCCAGATCACCGATCTGCTCAACCAGGATCTGGCGGATAGCACCGCGCTGGTCAATCTGGCGTCAAACGAGTATTTCCGTGCAGTCCAGACCCGCCAGTTGACGGTGCCGGTGATTACCCCGGTATTCAAGGACCGGAAAAACGGCCAGTACAAAATCATCAGCTTCTTCGCCAAAAAAGCCCGCGGCACGATGGCGGCCTGGGTGATCCGCAACCGGATTGACCGGCCGGAAGCGCTCAAGGATTTTGATGTGGATGGCTACCGGTATGTGGCGTCCGCCTCGGATGCTTCAACACTGGTATTTCAGCGCGACGAACAATGATGCGTTTCTGATGGATCCGGTTACTTTTTAGTCCAAATTCGTCTTGATTGATCAAGCGCTTGGGGATACTTTTTCGCCTGCAACAAATAACTATTACGACCTGTGCAATGTGGGAGTGGGTTGGCGCCGTATCAGGTTCGGCGACGACTTTGCATGGGCACCCTTGTTGAGAGGCAACCATGTCACATCATGCGGATTTTACCGCCTATGTCAGCGATCTTTTGCATCGCCTGCTCAGGGCCCGCGGTTATGTTGTCAGCGAGCAAAAGAAATTCAATGCAACCACCCTGTATGCCGGTGATGTACCGGTGGCGCTGATCCTGCGCGGCAGCTTATACGTGGGTTTATCGGCTGCGCGGGCCGCATTGCTGTTGCCAGGTACCCGGCCCTTGAATCCCGAAGGCGTGCATCTGGACAGCCATTATTACCCCGTACCCCTGGCCTGGCTGTGCGACCCGGACAAGCTGGCCCAATGCATGCCGCCGGCGATGCAGTCCGTACGCGACGTGCCGTTGGCTGTTTAGCCCGCAATCCTTCCGCCCAACATCGCCTGGCCTGCTAGGCTTAGTTCAACGAGATGTTGAAAGGAAACCGCTATGCCTGCGCGAATCCTGGTGGTGGATGACGCCAGCTTTATCCGCGATATGGTGAAAAAGCACCTGCGTACCCTTTTACCCGGCGTCACCTTGTTTGAAGCGGTCGATGGGCAGCGCGCCGTTGCCTTGCTGAAAAAGCAAACGGTGGACATTATTTTGTCGGATTGGGAAATGCCGGGCATGTCGGGCGAAGAACTGCTCACCTGGGTCCGGGGCCAGGAAAACTATCAGAAAACCCCGTTTGTTATGGTCACCAGCCGTGGCGATCGCGAATTCGTGGTGAAGGCGGTTCAGTCCGGGGTGAGCGATTATCTGGTTAAGCCCTTTTCCGCAGACGAGTTGATGACCAAGGTGAGTAAGCAACTCAAACGCCTTGGCATCAATCCGAAAAAAGCAGCTGCGGCAGGTGGTCAGGGTGTTGCATTTGGCTCGATTGAGGCCCTCACCGGGTCGACCGCCCCTGCCGCCAAATCCGCCCCTGTGGCGTCCCCCCTGACCGGTAAACCCAAGCCGGTTAAAAAGGCCCCGCCCCGCAAAGCCCAGAAAGGTGTGGCGCAGTTGCGCACCGCAAGCCTGAGCTGCGATTGCCTGATTCGCGAAATGAGCCTGCAGGCGTTGAATGGTGTCATTCAACGCACCGAATCCTTGCCGGTGCTGTTTGAGGCGGCCGTACTGGATATTGCCGATGCCGAAGGTAACCCGGTAGCCCGCGTCAATGGCTATGTCGCCAGCCTGCAGGGTGCCGAACCGCACGTGGATACCCGCCTGATTAAAATTACCATTCGCTTTGTGGATGATGATCCTGCTAAATTTGAGCAGCTATCCAAATACATTGCGCGACTGTGAAACCGACAGGCCTGTGCTGATAATAAAAACCGAGGCACCATGGATTCCGCAGATTTGAAGCCCTTTTCCCAGGCTTGCCAGAACAACCGCGACCCCATATTGCACCACCTGTCGCGCCTGTTTGCCCACAGCCAACGGGTGTTGGAGGTGGGCAGTGGTACCGGCCAGCACGCCGTGCATTTCGCCAAAGCACTGCCCCATTTGCAGTGGCATACCAGCGATCTGGAAGAGCATCACGAGGGTATACGACAATGGTTGGCGGAATACCCTTTGCCCAACTTGCATCCCCCGCTGTTGTTGAACGTCGATGATACCTGGCCGGTACTGAACGGCGTGGACGCGGTGTTCAGCGCTAATACGGCCCACATCATGGCCTGGCCTTCGGTGCAAAACCTGTTTGCCGGCATCGGGCGGCTGCTGCCAGAGGGTGGGTGCTTTGTGTTGTACGGTCCGATGAATTACGGCGGGCAGTACACCAGTGAAAGCAATGAACGGTTTGATGTGTGGCTGAAAGCCCAGGACCCGGCGCGCGGTATCCGCGATTTTGAAAAACTGCAGGCGCTGGCCCAGCAGGCCGGCCTGACGCCAGAAGAAGACAACCCCATGCCCGCCAATAACCGGCTCCTGGTCTGGCGCAAATAAACGCTACTGTCTGAAGGGTAACAGATCGGCGGCGGCTTTCAGGTAAGCCTCATTGTGTCGTCGTTCGGTCTCGATAAACTGGTCGATGGCCGCGCGTGCGTCGGCGTCTTTGATCCAATGGTTTGAAACCACCGGTACCGGGGTAAACCCGCGTTGGATCTTGTGCTCGCCCTGGGCGCCAGGATCAAACCGCGTCAGCTTTTGCTCGATAGCGAACTCGATACCCTGGTAGTAACAGGCTTCGAAATGCAGGCAGTCCCACTCTTCCAGACAGCCCCAATAGCGCCCATAGAGTGTGTGCGCGTCGAAAAAATTCAGCGCGCTGGCGATCAGTTGGCCCTCGCGCTCGGCCTGTACCAGCATGACCTGGTGCGCCAGGGATTGGCTCAGGGTCTGGAAAAAAGCGCGGTTCAGGTAACCCGCGTGACCTGAGCGCTTGGCGTAGGTATGGCGATAACAGGCGTAAAAATGTTCCCAATCCGCGGCGGTAATGTCTGCGCCGGTTTTACGCGTGAGGGTTATACCGGCTTCAGCTACCTTGCGCCTTTCGCGCAGCAGACTCTTGCGTTTGCGGGCGTTAAAGGTTGCTAAGAAACCAGCAAAATCCTTGAAGCCATGATTGAACCAGTGGAACTGAGTGCCCTGCCGTTGGCGCCATCGGGGCGCCAGTTGCGCAGATTCATCCGGCCCGGACAGCAGCCAGTGCAGGCTACTAATAGCGTTGTTGTGGGCCTGTTGTTCCAGTTGCTGCTGCAGGGCCGGCCAATGCCCGGCGGTCAGTGTGCCCAACAGGCGCGGGCCGCTGGCCGGGGTAAACGGAATGGCACACACCCACTTGGGGTAATAGGCCCGGCCGGCACGCCGGAAGGCATCGGCCCAGGCCCAGTCAAACACGTACTCGCCCCAGGAATCGGTTTTGATAAATAAGGGCGCCGCCGCCACCGGTACCTGCGCTTCCGTCACCCACAGGTAATGGGGGTGCCAGCCGGTGCCCTCGCCCACACAGCCACTGGTTTCCAGCGCACTCAGGAACGCGTATTGGAGAAAGGGGTAATCCGAGCCCAGCAGCGTCTGCCACTCGGCCTCGGGAATGTCGTGAATAGATGTCAGGAATTGGCAGTGCATACGCCTTTATACGGCGTCGGTCGTGGTTTGTGCCAGTCGTTGCTTGGGAAAATGGCAGCTGAAGCGGCTGCCTTTGCCCACCTGCGAGCTGATCTCAAGCCGGGCATCGTGGCGCTGCAGCGCATGCTTGACGATGGCAAGGCCAAGGCCAGTACCGCCGGTGGCGGAATTCCGGGAATCGTCCACCCGGTAAAAGCGTTCGGTCAGGCGCGGCAAATGTCGCGGCTCTATCCCCGGGCCATTGTCCTCGACCTCGACTATCAGACCATAGGGTCCGGTTTTCGCACGCAAGGTAATCCGGCTACCCGCTGGTGTGTACTTGATGGCGTTGGTGACCAGATTGCCGAAAGCGCTTTGCAGTTCTTTTTCCACGCCGCGCAGCGCGATGTTATCTTCGCATTCCAGCGTTAACGTGTGTCTGTTAGCAGATAAGGCGTTGGCCTCATCCATGATCCGCTCCAGCAATCCCTTGAGTGCCAGCGGCTGGTGGCGTTCGGGATTGACCTCGGTTTCCAGTACCGACAAGGCGATCAGATCGTTCACCAACATGTGCATGCGGGTGCATTGCTGCTGCATCTGAGCCAACGGCTTTTCCCAATTGGCGGGCGCGTTGCCGAGGTCGGTGAGGGTTTCCAGGTAGCCTTTGAGTACCGTCAGTGGGGTGCGCAATTCGTGTGACACGTTGGCGACGAAATCTTTGCGCATCTGGCTGAGTTTGTGCAAATGGGTGATATCGCGCGCAATAACCAGCTTCTCGTTTTGGCCGAAGCGGGTGATCTGAAATTGCAGGCGCTGGTCTTTTCCCGGGCCCGCAGCCAGATCCAGTGGCTCGCGGAAATCCTGTTTTTCCATGTAGGCCACGAAGCGCGGGCTGCGCACGTAGTTAACCAGTGGTTGGCCCTGGTCGTGGGTTTCAAAATGAAACAGCCGTTCGGCAGCGGGATTCCACCAGTCGATGTTGCCGCGACTGTCCAGCAGCATGACGCCGTCGGGCAGCGCGCCGGTGGTCTCCTGTACCCGGTTGAGCACCTGGCGCACACGCTCGGATTCGCGCTCCTGGCGCTTTTGCAGTCGATAGATGCTCTCGAAAATATCGGACCAGATGCCGCTGGCTTCCGGAGGCGTGGATTTACGCCGTTGGTTGAGCCATTCATCCAGTTGGCGGATCTGCCAAAGCATCCAGAACATGTACAGGGAGCCGCCGAGGATCAACGTGGGCATAACATAGCCGTTGATCAGACCGAAGGTCACACACAGGACAGTAAACAGCGCAACGCGCTTTAATTCAGCGTGAAAGCCACGTAGCACTCTAAATATCCCGGAATCAGACGTTGGTGTTCATTACAACCGGCCACTCACTGCCTGCCGGCGACTTTGGTGGAAAACCGGTAGCCCGAACCGCGCACTGTTTGTACGAAGCGGTCGTGCTCGAGCGGTGCCAGGGCTTTACGCAGACGCCGGATGTGCACGTCGACAGTGCGTTCATCAATGTACACGTTCCCGCCCCAGATGTGGTCCAGTAACTGGCCGCGATTGTACACGCGTTCCTGATGGGTGAGAAAAAAACTCAGCAACCGGTATTCGGTCGGTCCCATGTCCACAGGCTCTTCCGCGATGGTGACGCGTTGGCTGATGGGGTCGAGGCACAGTTGATCGACCAGAATGGGCTCGTCGGGTTCATTGGGTTCAATCCGGCGCAATACCGCTTTCAGCCGGGCAATTAACTCGCGCGGCGAAAAGGGTTTGGTGATGTAATCGTCCGCACCGGTTTCCAGGCCCTGAATTTTATTGTCTTCTTCGCCTTTGGCGGTGAGCATGATAATCGGGATTTTGGCGGTGACATCGTCGCGTTTGAGCCGACGGGTCAGTTCCATACCGGAGGTGCCGGGCATCATCCAATCCATCAGGACCAGGTCGGGTTTTTCGTCGATAATCAGGCTGTGGCCATCCTGCGCGTTGCTGGCCTCCAGGCAACGGTAATCCGCCATTTCCAGGGCAATCCGGAGCATATCGCGGATAGCGGCTTCATCATCAATGATCAGAATTGTCTTCGTGCTCATGGTCTGCGTTCTAAATCCGTGAATGAAGCTGTATTAGATTACCGTAGCATGACAATTATATGACGGCCTCAGGCCCGCCCCGCCTGTGCAACCCTCGATTGTGAGTCGTTGAACCGATGGGTTGCGTTTACGCCGCGCCCGCCTGCTGATAATCGAGCGCAATACCGGCAAAGATGACCAGCCCTACCCAGTTGTTATTCAGGAATGCCGTAAAGCTGCCGGCGCCATCGCGTTTGCGTGCCACCCACTGCTGCCAGATAAACAGAAAACCGGCGGCCAACAGGCCGGCGTAGTACCACAAGCCCCGCTCAAAATGACTGCCCGCCATAGCCAGGGCGCCCAGAGCCATTACCTGCAGGCAAAAAATAATCGTGAGATCATTTTCGCCAAACAAAATAGCCGTGGATTTAACCCCGATTCTGAGATCGTCGCGCCGGTCCACCATGGCGTAGTAAGTGTCATACGCCACGGTCCAGAGTACGACCCCGGTATACACCAGCCATATGCCCCGATCCAGTTCACCGGTTACTGCCGCAAACGCCATGGGGATGCTCCAGGCGAAGGCGGCGCCCAGCACGACCTGGGGCAAATGGGTGTGGCGTTTCATAAACGGATACAGGCTCGCCAGCGCCACCGCACCAAAGGACAAAAACAGGGTAAAACGATTGGTCTGCAGTACCAGCGCGAGGGCCAGCAGGAGCAGGCAGGCAAAGCCGAACAGCGCTGCCTGTGGGCTGATGTGGCCGGCGGCAATGGGACGCGCTTTGGTGCGGCTGACATGGCCATCGATGTGCCGGTCGGCGTAGTCATTGATCACGCACCCGGCAGCCCGCATGACCACAACGCCTGCAATAAAAATGGCGAGGTTTTTGGTGTCGGGCACGCCACCGGCGGCAAGCCACAAGGCCCATAGCGTTGGCCAGAGCAGCAACAAGGTGCCGATGGGTTTGTCGAAGCGCATCAGGCGCCACCAGGCCACCAGATAATTGGGCTGCTGCGCGTTGGCCATCTTCACTCCTTGATATTCACAGGCTGGCGACAAACGCCGGCAAAAAAACTTCACTGACTAATAAGGGATTGCCCTGCAATCGGAACAGCGAACGGCGCCCCCATACCTGGCCATCCTCATTATTCAGATAGTCCCCGTCCACATATTGATTGTGGGCGCTGATGGCGGCAATTTCGATGGGCTCGCGGGTCATATCCGGGTCCTGGAACAACAGTGCGCCGAGCGGTCGGTTATCCAGATTGCGCAGGGCTTTGAGTTTGCCGTTCAGGCTGCTGTAGGGTATCAGGCTGCGGGCAAAAACCCAGCTTTCACCGCGTCCCTGCAGCACCACCTCGCGCACCAGCATTTTGTGCTTGGCGTTCACACCCAGTAAACGCAACTCACTGGTATGGGTCCTGGCCCAACCCTGACGCAGTAATTTAACGGCGAACTGATCGTCGCTGTGGCTGATTAACCTTGCGGTCAGAGAGCCCTGGTCCGTTAACCAGGGGCTGAGCGCGCGCGGGAGTTGCCAGGCCAGATGTGATGCCGGGTGCCAGAAAGGTTCGCGGGGCGATGTCGGGGTGGGCAAGGGCGTTCCTGCTGATGCCTTTGAATGTGCCGCCATTCTACCCGACGGGAACGAATCTGTGTGGCGACCGGGTGGCCAACACGTTAGCATGGGCGCTGAAAACCAAGAATAACGAGAGGTAACCCGCCCGTGCACAAGTCAGATCTCGTCACCGCGGTTGCGGACGCAACCCAACTTTCTGCAGACAAGGCCGATCGCGCTGTATCGGCTGCCGTAGAACACATGACCAATGCACTGGCGCGCGGCGAGTCTGTGTCGTTGGTGGGTTTTGGCAGTTTCAGCGTGCGGCCAAGAGCGGCGCGCACGGGCAAGAACCCGCGCACCGGTGAAACCATTCAGATTCCTGCCAGCAATGCGGTGGGTTTCAAAGCGGGTAAAGCCCTGAAAGACGCTGTGCAATAAGCGACAACACCTATTACTGCTGTTCCCTAAGGAAATTTATTATGAGCTTGACCAGTCGAATTCTGGTGGCAATGGCGCTGGGCCTGGTGGTTGGTGGCCTGTTTAATTTTGCTGAAAATCAGGGCTGGACCGCGGGCGTGTTCGATGCCTGGATCGATGAATTTATTGTCAGTGGTGTATTTGATCTGGGCGGCAAAATTTTCGTGGCCCTGTTGAAACTGTTAGTGGTGCCGTTGGTGTTCGTTTCGTTGGTGTGCGGGACAGCATCGTTGGGCGACAACACCCGTATGGGGCCAATGGCGGGTAAGACCCTGGTGCTGTATATGATCACCACGGCGGTGGCCATTTCCCTGGCACTGTTGGCGGGCTGGGTGATCAAACCCGGTGTGGGCTTTGATCTCACCTCGGATGCCACCTATACCGCCGCGGCGGCGCCGTCATTGAAAGAAGTGATCCTCGGCATCGTGCCCACTAATCCGGTCCAGGCCATGGCCGAAGGCAATATGCTGCAGATTATTCTGTTTGCCCTGCTCGTGGGCGTGGCCATGTCACGCGCCGGCGATGCGGGTAAGCGCCTGGCCGCTTTCTTCAATGATTTCAACGATATCGTGCTGCGCATGGTGGTCATGCTGATGAACTTCGCGCCCTACGGTGTCTTCTGCCTGATCGCGCAAATGGCCACCGACCTCGGCCTGGATGCGTTTGCCAATCTGGCGGCCTATTTCTTCACGGTACTGTTTGTGCTGTTCCTGCACGGTTTGGGCACCTATGCGGTGGCACTCAAGTTATTGACCGGTCTGAGCCCGATCATGTTTTACCGCAAGATGAAGTCGGTCATGTTGTTCGCGTTCAGCATGAGCTCGTCCAATGCCACCATTCCGGTGACGTTACGCGCGGTGCGCGATGAGCTGGGCGCCGACAACCGGGTGGCATCGTTCACCATCCCCATGGGCGCGACCATCAACATGGATGGCACCGCCATCATGCAGGGGGTGGCGACCGCCTTTATCGCCCAGGCCTACAACATTGATATCGGCTTTGGCGGCTACATGATGGTGATTCTGACCGCCACACTCGCCTCCATAGGTACCGCTGGGGTGCCGGGCGTGGGCCTGATTATGCTGGCCATGGTGCTGGAGCAGGTGGGCCTGCCGGTGGAAGGCATTGCGCTGATTATCGGCGTGGACCGTCTGCTGGATATGACCCGCACGGCGGTGAATGTGTGTGGTGATGCCATGGTGACCCTGGCGGTGGCCAAGAGCGAAGGCATGCTGGACGAAGTGCGCTACAAAGAAGATCCTTCCCTGCCCGGCCACATCGGCTGAAGGAACAGGATTCCGGTTGCCGGCAGTCTCAGGCCGCCGGCGCCATTTGCGATGCGATATTCTCGAGCTCGGCAGACGATTCGAGAATGTTGTTGATGGTGGCCTCGGCTTTGGCCGGGTCCAACTGCAGGTCTTCGTAGACCTGCGCTGGAATGTCGCGCTTCGGACCGCAGCCCAGTCCGCGCTGGGCCAACAGGCGGCGCGCGACAAACAGCAGCTTGGCATAGGCGGCATGCTCGCCCTGGCACAGCGGGTTGTGTTGCTGGCGCAACGCAAACACCACTTCCTCCGGCATATTCCACACCTGCATTAACCAACTGGCAATCTGATCCCGGGTCATGCCCAACAAGTGGCGTTCACTCAGGGTGTAATCCGCGTGCGGGTTGGCCTCCTGACTGCGGCAGATCTTGGTGAAATGCGGTGGAAATACTTCGGCCATCACCAGATACCCGAAATTGAACAACAGGCCAGAAAGGTAAGCCATGCCAAAGCCCGGCCGGCTTTCCCGTGGAATAGCCGTGACCAACCCTTCCATGGCGGCGGCCATGTAGACCGACTGGCGCCAATAGGGGGTAACGCCGAAGGGGCCGTCTTTGGGCAATGACAGGGTTTTGCCCAGGGCCAGCCCGAGTGCCAGATTCAGCACCATATCGAATCCCAGCACCCGCACAATGGCATCATGGATGGATTTGATTTTGCCCGGTGCCGAGTAATAGGGCGACGCCGCCCAGCTCACCACCTGCGCGGCCAGGCTGGGATCGGTTTCCACAATATTGGCCAGGTCGGAAATGTCGGCATTGGGGTCTACCCGCAGCTTGATGATGCGCTGGGCCGTTTCTGGCAGTGGCGGCAATTCGAGCGTTTCTTCCAGCCGGTCCTTGATGCGCTGCTCGGTAAACTGGCTGACCGATTTGAGGATGATGGATTCGTCCGATTCATCCTGCGGCATTTCCAGATTGATCAGGGGTACGGCGATGTCGCCGACAATGGCCTCTTTCGCCATGCTGGCGAAGGCATCTGCCGGCAACTCCAATAATTGGTCGCGGCTGCCGGCGTCCAGGTAAAGGTGGCTGCGGTCAAACAGGCTCTGTTCAATGACCGTGGTCATGCCCGCCAGGCCAGGCAATGCGGGCACCGAGGAAAGCTTGTGTTTTTCAAACAGGCCGCGCAGGGTGGCCGGCGACATGGCGCGTGTGTCGAGGCCCAGCAGCCGGTTGACCGCCTCCAGATCGAGCAGGGCGTCGGCCGGGTAGATGGCCAGCAGCTTTTCTTCGTCGTTTTCCAGCAAGGTCGCGCGTGCCGCCGAGTGGTTCATCAGCCGCTGGTCGTGCCAGTTGGGGCCACTGAGGGGATCGGTGAGCAGATAGTTCAACGCTTGTTTATCGAGAAATTGCACGACGCTGGCGGAAATTGACACACAGGCTCCTTCTAATACTTGGCCTTGGATTTACAAGTGTAGTTAAGTCTGCGATGCCTGATAGCACGCCAGTTATAATAACTGGCGCCTCACTCTACACTTTTGCGTACTCCTCGTTATATCCGAGCCAACGCCGGATCAGAGCCTCGCTTTCGGCCGGGTACGCCTTGAGCAGATCGGCCGCGGCGGCCTTAACTTGAGGGATGAGTTCGCCATCCCGCTGTAAATCAGCAATGCGCAGGTTCATTTCGCCGGTTTGGCGGGTGCCCAACACCTCGCCCGGCCCGCGCAATTCCAGGTCTTTTTCCGCAATCGCAAAACCATCATTGCTGGCGCGCATGGCTTCCAGACGGGCGCGGGAATGCTGAGAAAGAGGCCCCGAATACAGCAGAACGCAATGGCTCTCGGCACTGCCCCGCCCCACCCGACCGCGCAACTGGTGCAATTGCGCCAGGCCCAGACGTTCGGGGTTGTCGATGATCATCAGGCTGGCGTTGGGCACGTCCACGCCCACTTCGATCACGGTGGTTGCCACCAGCAAAGGGATCTCGGCGGCTTTAAAGGCCCGCATCACGTCCTCCTTCTCGGCCGGTTTCAGTCGCCCGTGCACCAGCCCGATGGGGGTGTCGGGCAGGCACAGGGCCAGCTCCTGCTGGGCGGCTTCCGCGGCCTGTGCCTCCAATGTTTCGGACTCTTCAATCAGGGTGCAGACCCAATACACCTGTCGCCCCTCGGCGATGGCTGCGCGCACCCGGTCGATCACCTGCGCCCGCCGGTCCTGGCTGATCACCACCGTGGTTACCGGCTTGCGCCCGGGCGGCAGCTCGTCGATGACCGAGCAATCCAGATCGGCATAGGCACTCATGGCCAGGGTGCGCGGGATGGGCGTGGCGGTCATGATCAGTTGGTGCGGTCGCCGTTCACTGCCGGCTTTGGCGCGCAGGCTCAGGCGTTGGTGCACGCCAAAGCGGTGTTGCTCGTCGATGATCACCAGGCCCAGGTCGGCAAAGTCGACGTCTTCCTGAAACAGGGCATGGGTGCCCACCACCAGTTGGGTTTTACCCGCAGACAGCTCCGCCAGGGATTCCCGCCGGGCCGCCGCCTTCTGTTTGCCCACCAGCCAACCCACGTGAATGCCCAGCGGTTCAAACCATTGCCGGAAATTATTGAGGTGCTGCTCGGCAAGGATTTCGGTGGGTGCCATCAGCGCCACCTGGTAGCCGTTGCCAATGGCCGATAACGCCGCCATGGCAGCCACCAGGGTTTTACCCGAGCCCACATCGCCCTGTACCAGCCGGAGCATGGGCACCGGCTTGGCCAGATCGTGGGCGATTTCCCTGCCGACCCGGGTTTGCGCGCCGGTGGGGGCAAACGGCAGCCGGGCCAGAAACCGCGTCAGCAGGTCGGTATTGGTGGCCAACACCGGCGCCGATTCGGACTGGATGGCCTGGCGCAGGCGCAACAGGCTGAGGTTGTGAGCCATCAATTCTTCAAACGCCAGGCGTTGCTGGGCCGGGTGCAAGCCCTGCATCAGTTCCTGCAGATTGGCGTCCACCGGTGGCTGGTGCAGGTAGCGGATGGCCTGCTCCAGCGGCCATTGCTGGTAATGGTGGCGCAAGTCGGCGGGCAATAATTCGCGCAGTGCGCCGGCGTCCAGAAATGCCAGCGCCTGCGTGGTGAGGCTGCGCAAACGCGGCTGAGTGATGCCCTCGGTGGCGGGGTAGATGGGCGTCAGGCTGGTGGCGGTCAGGGCTTGGGTTTTATCGGCGTTTTCGTATTCGGGGTGATAAAACTCCAGCCCGGCGGCGCCCCGGCGGGCTTCGCCATAGCAGCGCAGGCGCACGCCTTTACCGAGCGCCTGTTTCTGCGCCTGATTGAAATGGTAAAACCGCAGGGTAAGGACACCGGTATTGTCGGCCAGTTTGACCACCAGGGACCGGCGGCGGCCAAACACCACGTCGGCCGCCCGGATCTCCCCCTCGACCACGGCGCTGACCTGGGGTTGCAGAGCCCCGATGGGGGTGACACGGGTCCGGTCCAGGTAGCGGGTGGGTAGGTGAAACAGCAGGTCTTGCAGCGTGTGCAGGCCGATGCGCGCGAGCTTTTCCGCCAGTGATTTGCCCACGCCTTTGAGCGCGGTGACATCGACCCGGTCAAGTGTGGGTGCACCACTCAAAACCTGAAAGCCTCAGTCGCCGCTGGCCAGATGGCACTGGTTGATGGACGCGCGCAGGGCATCGATGGCTTTGTGTCGCGGGTAGCTTGCGCGCCAGGCCATGGCCACGGTGCGACGCGGCGCGGGCTCGACAAAGGGTCGGTAGGTAAGCAGGTCGTCGGCGTAACGGGTCGCTTCCACGGCTGAATAGGGCAGGATGGTGATGCCCAGACCGGATGCCACCATGTGCCGCAGGGTTTCCAGCGAGCTGCCTTTTGCCGCCGTGCGAATGTGCCCGGCCACCGGGTCAGCGGTGGGTTGCAGCGCGGGGCAGGCTTCCAGAATCTGGTCCCGGAAGCAGTGACCCTCGCCCAACAGCAGGGCGTTGTATTCGTTCAATTGCTTGGGGTCGATGGCGCTGGATTCGGCCAGTGGATGGTCCTTCGGCATCAATACCACAAAGGGCTCGTCGTACAGGGTTTGGGTCACCACATCGGCCTCGGTAAACGGCAGGCTGACGATGATCACGTCCAGCTCCCCTTTGCGCAGCCGCTGGCGCAAGGTGGCGGTGTAGCCCTCTTCCACATAGAGCGGCATATTGGGTGCGTTGCGCTGGAGTTGGGGAATGAAATGCGGGAACAGGTAGGGGCCGATTGTGAAAATCGCACCCACATGCAGCGGGCTTGAAAGCTGATCTTTGCCGGATTTGGCGATGTCTTTGATGGCGGCGGTCTGTTCCAGCACCAGTTGTGCCTGGTTGACGATCTTTTCCCCCAGCGGGGTGGGTTGAACGCGGGTCTTGGAGCGCTCGAACAGGGCCACGCCCAATTCATCCTCGAGCTTTTTTACCGCGATGCTGAGTGTGGGCTGGCTGACATAGCAGCGTTCGGCGGCACGGCCAAAATGTTGTTCCTGAGCCAGTGTCACTATGTAGCGCAACTCATTGAGCGTCATGTAATCTGCCATCCTGTTCTATATGATTGCGACTTTATATCAGAATCATAGGCATCGATAGTCCCACTTTATTATTAATGGTAGCTATGACAAAAACACTTTTGATTGGTTACGGAGATATTGCGCGCCGGCTGCGGCCAATATTGGCTGGTGAGGTGGTGGCCATGCGGCGTCACCCGGTGCCCGAAGACGATGCGGTGGCGGTGGATGCCAATGACCGGGCTGCCCTGCGGTCTCTGCTGGCACAGGATTTTGATCAGATTCTGGTGACCCTGACGCCGTCCGAGCGATCGGACACGGGCTACCGGTTGGGCTATGTGGCGCCAATGCAGCAATTGGTCCGGGTGCTGGCCGACTTGCACCTGTCACCGCGCGTGGTTTTTGTGTCCAGCACCTCGGTGTATGGCCAGAATCAGGGCGAGTGGGTGGATGAGTCCAGTCCTACCGAGCCCGGCAGTTACGCCGGCCGGCGACTACTCGAGGCTGAGACCGTGTTGTTGGACAGTCAGCTGCCGGTGACCATCGCCCGCTTGACCGGCATCTATGGTCCGGGACGGGAATACCTGCTGAATCAGGTGCGTCAGGGCATCACCCCTGGCCGTTCGTTATTGGCCTGGAGCAACCGCATTCACGCCGAGGATGCGGCGCGGGCATTGCGGCATTTGCTGGCGTTGCCGGCACCTGACAGGGTGTATCTGGTATCGGATTCAAAGCCCGTGTTGCTGGCTGAAGTGGTCAACGGGCTGGCGCTGGCAGTGGGGAAGGCGCCGATTGAACAGAGCATGCATGCACCCTTTACCGGCAAGCGGGTGCGCAATGATCGCCTGTTGGCGAGCGGGTTCCGCCTGCACTATCCGAATTGGCGTGCAGGCTACAAAACCCTGGTGCCGGGGCTCTGAATCAGAGCACCATCACCCCTTCGGCTTCCACCAGCGCACCCTTGGGTAATTCTTTGATGCCCACGGCCGCGCGGGCCGGGTATGGCTGGCTGAAAAACTCGGCCATCACTTCATTGATGATGGGAAAGTTGCTGAGGTCGGTGAGGTACAAGTTCAGTTTTACGATGTCTGCCAGACTGCCGTTGGCGGCTTCACACACGGCGGCGAGGTTTTTGAACATCTGGGTGGCCTGGGCGCGGAAATCGCCGGGCACCAGTTCCATGGTCTTGGGGTCGAGCGGAATCTGGCCCGACAGGTACACGGTGTTGTTGACCTTGACGGCCTGGGAGTAAGTGCCAATCGCGGCGGGCGCTTTGTCGGTGTTGATGATGGCTTTGTTGGTCATGAAAACTCCTTGGCCTGAATCGATAAATGCAAGCCGCGCAGTATTGCCGCTGACCGACGGGTCGTCAATTGGAACGGGATCAGTTGCTAATCTCTAATTCCTAGTCACTAGAGACTCAGTTCCTATGGCGGGTAATGCGGATCACCGAGCGCAGGCTTTTGAGCCGGCGGATGATGTTGGCCAGGTGTACGCGCCCGGACACGTCCAGGGTCAGGTTGATCACACTGTTGTGGGCATCCCGTTCATGTACCTGGATTTGTTCGATATTGGCATGCTGCTCGGTGATGCGGGTGGCGAGCGCCGCAATAATGCCGCGACCGGATTCCACTTCCACCCGGATTTCCACCGGGAATTCGCCTTTGACGTTGGGCGACCAGGTGACATTGGCAATCTTTTCGGGATTTTCCCTGAGCTCGGTCACGTTGCGGCAGCTGTCGTGGTGTACCACCAGCCCTTTGCCCGCCGAGAAGTGACCGATAATGGGGTCGCCCGGTATGGGACGACAACAGCGGGCAAAGCTGATCATCATGCCGTCGTGGGATTCGATAATCACCGTGGTGGGCGCGCTGGCCTTGCGGCCGTCGGAATCCAGCAGGTTGGCCACCGCGTTGGGCAGGCGTTTGCCCAGACCGATGTCTTCAAACAAGGCATCCATGGAGCTGATGCCGGCTTCCTTGAGCAGGTTTTTGCGCTCTTCTTTGTCGAGCGATTGCAGTTCCACGCCGCGCTCGGCAAGTGAGCGGGTCAACAGCTTGCGACCCAGCTCCACCGACTCGTGGTGGCGCTGGTGTTTCAGGAAATGCCGGATCGCGGAGCGGGCTTTGCCCGAAGTGACAAAGTTCAGCCAGCCGGGGTTGGGCTGGGCGCTGGCGGCGGTGATGATGGTCACCTTCTGGCCGCTTTGCAGCGGTTGGCTCAAAGGCGCCAGCCGGTCGTTGATGCGGCAGGCCACGCAGGCATTGCCCACGTCGGTGTGCACGGCATAGGCAAAATCCACAGGTGTGGCGCCGTTCGGCAGCTCCACAATCTTGCCCTTGGGTGTGAATACGTACACTTCGTCCGGGAACAGATCGATTTTAACGTTCTCGATAAATTCCAGGCTGTCACCGGCGCGTTGCTGCATTTCCAGCAGGCCCTGCACCCATTGACGCGCGCGCATCTGGCTGGTGTTGGGGTTGTCATTGGTCTTGTACAGCCAGTGGGCGGCGATGCCCGAGTTGGCCATTTCATCCATCTCCTTGGTGCGGATCTGCACTTCAATGGGCACCCCGTGCAATCCCACCAGCACCGTGTGTAAGGATTGGTAACCGTTGGTTTTCGGGATGGCGATATAGTCCTTGAACTCGGAAATGATCGGCTTGTACAGATTGTGGATGGCACCGAGCGTGCGGTAACAGGTGTCGACCGAATCCACGATGATGCGGAAGGCGTAGACATCCATGATTTCTTTGAACGACTTTTTCTTGCTGCGCATCTTGGTATAGATGCTGTACAGGTGCTTCTCACGCCCGATCACCAGGGCATTGATGTGCTCATCTTCCAAGCGCTTTTGCAGGACCTGCTGAATCTGCTCGACCATGTCCTTGCGGTTGCCGCGTGCGCTTTGCAGGGCGGCCTTCAGACGCTTGTAACGCAGCGGGTGCATGGCCGAGAAACCCCGGTTTTCGAATTCGATGCGCATGTCATTCATGCCCAGTCGGTGGGCAATGGGGGCATAGATTTCGAGGGTTTCGCGCGCAATGCGACGCTTTTTATCGGGCGGCATCACGCCCAGGGTGCGCATGTTGTGCAGCCGGTCTGCCAGTTTGACCAGAATGACGCGGATGTCCTTGGACATGGCCAGGGTCATCTTCTGGAAGTTTTCGGCCTGCTTTTCGGCCTGGGATTCAAATTCAATCTGGGTGAGTTTACTCACCCCGTCCACCAGTTCGGCGACGGTTTCGCCAAACTGTTCACCCAGCGCCTGCTTGGCAATACCGGTATCTTCGATCACATCGTGCAGCATGGCCGCCATCAGACTCTGATGGTCCATGTGCATGCCGGACAGAATACCGGCAACGGCTAACGGGTGGGTGATGTAGGGGTCACCGGAACGGCGCTTCTGGCCGTCGTGGGCTTGTTCGGCGTACAGATAAGCACGCCGGACCAGGTTGATATGCGTGGGCTCTAAATAGGAGGAAAGCTGATAAGCGAGTGAATCGATGGTCTGCTGCAATCTTTCCTCCGGCAGGCCAGTTAGTCCTGAATGGTTGAGAAGTCCATGGCGCTGGTGTCCACCTCGTACTCGGGCTCTTCGCGCTCGGTGAGGATAGATGCGTCTACCAGACCTTCTTCGATTTCGCGCAGGGCGATCACGGTGGGCTTGTCGTTTTCTTCGGGTACCAGCGGGTCTTTACCGCCTACGGCAATCTGACGCGCGCGCTTGCTGCCAACGATGACCAGCTCAAAGCGGTTATCTACATGGTTCAGACAATCTTCAACGGTAATGCGTGCCATAGTTCAAATTCCAATGGGGTTGTGTATCGGTCGCGCCTGTAAGGCTGAGTGTAGATCAGCTGGCCGCGGGAAAAAAGGCTGGCAAGTGTACGCAAAACAACCAGTCAGCTCAATAGCTCCTGCAGCAGCTGTGCATGACGACTGCTCTGGTGCAACTGGGTCAGGCGCTGGCTGATGACCAATGACCGGAATTCCTGCAGGGCGGTGTCGAAATCATCGTTGATGATCAGGTAGTCGGCTTCCACATAGTGCGTCATTTCGTTGATGGCTTCCTGCATGCGGCCGTCGATGATGTCCTCGCTGTCCTGACCACGACCGGTGAGGCGCGCGCGCAAGGCATCGCGCGATGGTGGCAGAATAAACAGGCCGATAGCATCTTCGAACAACTTGCGCACCTGCTGGGCGCCCTGCCAGTCGATTTCCAGAATCACATCGGTACCGGCAGCCAATTGCGCTTCCACCCACACTTTGGACGTACCGTAGAGGTTGTTGAACACCCGCGCGTGTTCCAGGAACTGGGCTTCGCCCAGCATTTCCATAAACGTATCCTGGGACACAAAATGGTAATTCACGCCCTCCACTTCGCCGGGACGCATGGCGCGGGTGGTGTGCGACACAGACACCCGGATGCCGGGTGTGGAATCCACCAGGGCTTGCACCAGGCTGGTTTTGCCGGCGCCGGAAGGTGCCGAGACGGTGTAAAGGTTTCCGCGGGTCATATAAATCGATTGCCCTGAAAGTTGGTTGGCAGGCGCTGATGACGCCCATACTAGCACCCGGACCGAGCGGGCTCTATTGTGTGCTGTGGCCCGGCCTATTCAATGTTCTGGATTTGCTCGCGCATCTGTTCGATCAGCACCTTGAGTTCCACGGCCGCCTGGGTGGTTTCGCTGACCACCGATTTGGACGACAGGGTGTTGGCTTCGCGGTTCAGTTCCTGCATCAGGAAGTCCAGCCGGCGACCGATGGGTTCCCGCTTTTTCAGAGTGAGGCGTACCTCGGTCAGGTGTGCGGTGAGGCGGTCGAGTTCCTCGTCCACATCGGCCTTTTGCGCCAGCAGAACGATTTCCTGCTCGACCCGGTCCAGGTCCAGTTGGCCTTTTAATTCCGCCAGCCGGGCATGCAATTTATCTTTTTGAGCTTGCAGTATGGTGGGCATCAATCCGCGCACCAGATCCACCTGCACGGCGATGGCCTTGAGTCGCTGCTCGATGAATTCGGCCAGGCCATTCCCTTCGCGCTCGCGATTGTCGGCCAATTGTTGCAACGCCTCGCCAAAGCCCGACAACACGGCATGGTTGAGGGCGTCCTGATCTGGCGTGTCCTCCACCACAATACCCGGCCAGCGCAGCAGCTCGAGTGGGTTGATGGGCGCAAGTGTTGCGTTCGAGCGCCCCAGCTGGGCAACGGCATCGACCACGGCATTGACCCTGTGTTGATCCAGAGTCAGCGACTGGGCGTCGGATTTGCCGAGCGTGAGCTGCAAGGTGGCTTCGAGCTTGCCGCGCGACAGGTGTTTGCGCGCCAGCTCCCGCAGGCCGGGCTCCAGCCCGCGTTGGGTTTCAGGCAGGCGGAAATGGGGTTCCAGGTAGCGGTGATTGACACTCCGGACTTCCCAGGTCAATGCGCCGCCGGTAAAGGCGATTTCGCTGCGGCCAAAGCCGGTCATACTGCGCGGCATAGTGCGGGTTCTCGTGGTGCTGTGGGTGCGCCATGTTACCACAGCCAATCCCAGGTATAATCCGCGGCCAGACAACTCAGATTACAGGGCAACACCCCATGCAAAGACCCAGCGGCCGTGCCGTCGATCAACTGCGCGATGTGCGCATTACCCGTCACTTCACCTGTCACGCCGAAGGTTCGGTGCTGGTTGAGTTTGGCAACACCAAAGTCATTTGCACCGCCAGCGTGGAGGAAGGCGTGCCGCGCTTCCTGCGCGGCGAAGGTCAGGGTTGGATCACGGCCGAATACGGCATGTTGCCCCGCTCCACCGGTACCCGCATGGGCCGTGAGGCGGCGCGCGGTAAACAGGGTGGGCGCACGGTGGAAATCCAGCGTCTGATCGGTCGTTCATTGCGCGCAGCTGTGGACCTGAAAGCGCTGGGCGAAAATACCATCACCATTGACTGCGATGTGATTCAGGCCGATGGCGGCACCCGCACGGCGTCCATTACCGGCGCCTGCGTGGCGCTGGCAGATGCGATTGCGTACCTGAAAGAAAAAGGCCTGGTAAAAGGGGAACCGCTGGCGCGCATGATCGCATCGGTATCGGTGGGAATTTACCAGGGTGTGCCGGTGTTGGATCTGGATTACCCGGAGGATTCGGGCGCGGAAACGGACATGAATATCGTCATGGGCAATGACGGTGGCATCATTGAAATTCAGGGTACCGCAGAAGGCGAGCCGTTTACCGAAGCGGAATTCGCCGCCATGTTGGCGCTGGCCAAGAAAGGCATTGCGGATCTGAATCAGTTGCAGCAGGCGGCGCTGGCACAGTAACGCCTGCCCCCGGGCGCGGATCGCGCCCGGGCGTGTTATTCGATCTCCATGTCGTAGTCGATGATCACCGGCATGTGGCTGGAGAACTGCTGATTCTTATAGATGGTGGCGTATTCCACCCGGTTGGCCAGGTTGTCGGAGACCACTTGGAAGTCGGTGCGCCAGGCTTCGACGCCATTGCCGCGGTCGGGCCACCAGCTGTATTCATCCGCGTCGGTATTCACCAACCGGAAAGCGTCTTTGTATTCCAGCTGGGTAAACAACTGGTTCAGCCAGGCGCGCTCGTGTGGCAGATAACCCACCTCGCCCTCGTGTTGCTCGGGATTCATTACGTCGCGGGCTTTATGGGCCATGGCCCAATTGCCACAAAACACATAGTCCCGGCGTTTACGCGCGATCTTTACCAGGTGCGCCTGCAGGTCATCGAAGAATTTGATTTTTACTTCCTGTGATTCGCTTTCGGCCATGGCCGAGGGTGCGAGCAGGCTGCCAATGCTGATTTTGTCGAAATCAATCTGCAGATAGCGACCTTCCATGTCGACCCCGCTGGCAAAACCAAATCCGTAAATCAGCGCCTTGGGCAATTGGCGGGTGTAAATGGCCACGCCGTTGTAGTGCTTTACCCCGGAATCAAAAAAATAGGCGTTGTAGCCCGCTGGATGAAATACCTCATGATCCAGCTCATATTCGAGCGCGCGTAAATCCTGAAGGCAAATCACATCAGCGTCCTGCTCGGCCAGCCAGTCGTACAGACCCCGCTGAGCCGCTTGGTGTAACCCATCGACACTGAGATTGATAATGCGCATGTTAGCCCCTTAGAAACGGACTGTGTATGATACCCGAGCTTTATAACTTTTTGTAAATACCGGGCAACTGGTAGCGACCGGAGAGACTCAGATTTTCCCTTATTGACAAGGATCGGGCCTGCGGGTTCCACTCCATCCCCGATAATTCTGTGGGATAATGGCCAGCTCCACGGCGCCCAGCGCTGTCGTTTTTGTTAAACATAGTCCAATTGTCCGAGATTTCCCATGTCTGATGCCTTGCAGCCCTACCAGCGCGAATTTATCGAGCTGGCCATCGAACACAAAGCCCTGTGCTTTGGCGAGTTTACCCTCAAGAGCGGTCGCAAGAGCCCCTACTTTTTCAATGCCGGCAAGTTTCAGACAGGGGCTGCCCTGGCTGCCCTGGGCCGGTTTTACGCCCAGGCCATCGAAAACGCCCGGGTTGATTACGACCTGGTTTTTGGCCCGGCCTACAAGGGCATTCCGTTGGCAACCACCACCGCGGTAGCGCTGGCGGATCATCACGGCCGGGATCTGCCCTACTGTTTTAATCGCAAGGAAGCCAAAGACCACGGCGAAGGCGGTACCCTGGTGGGCGCGCCCTTGCAGGGGAGAATTCTGGTGATCGATGACGTGATCACCGCCGGAACCGCGATCCGCGAAGTCATGGCGATTATCAATGCTGCCGGTGCCACGCCCGCGGCGGTAGTGATCGGCCTGGATCGTCAGGAGCGCGGTCAGGGCGAGGTCAGCGCCATTGCGGAGGTAGAGAAAAGCTTTGGTATTCCTGTGATCAGCATCATCAATCTGGGCCACATCATCCAGTACCTGGAGACGGAATCCGGTGATGCTGCTATGGTTGCCCAAATTAAAGCCTATCGAGAAACCTACGGCTGCTGATCTGCAGCCGGACATGCAGGGGGTTGAAATGAAACACGTGGTCTGGCTCGCAGCGCTATTGTGTCTTGCCAGTAATCTGGTTCTGGCGCAGCCAAAGGATGCCGGCGACCTGCCCGATAAGGTGTTTTACCGCTACACCAACGACGCGGGTGCCAAAGTGATGCATCACTCGTTACCGGCCGAGGCCGCTCAGCGGGGCTATGAGATAGTCAGCCTGTCGGGGACAGTGCTCAAGGTTGTGCCGCCCGCGCTCACCGCTGAAGAGGCTGCCGCCCGAGCGGATGCCCGCGCCCAGCAGCGGGAATTGGAAGAGTGGGATGCGGCGCTTTTGCGTCGCTATTCCAGCGTGGATGACATTGAGGCGGCCAAGGTGCGTAAGCTGACAGACCTCGAGTCAGCCATGAGCATCCTGATTTCCAATATGAATACCACCACCAAGGCAATCCGGGACGAATACGCCAAGGGCGCCAATTTCGAGCGCCGGGGGCAGCCGGTGCCGCCGATAGTGCTTTCGAACCTGGATGCCTTGCAGAAAGAGCTGGACGAAAGCCGGGAAAAATATATTCAGCGCGAGTGGGAATACGAAGAAGTGGCTGAAAAATTTGAGCAGGATAAAGAGCGGTTCAAACAGATTCACAAACAGTGATCTGACGCACAAAAAAGCCCGGCATTTGCCGGGCTTTTTTGTGGTGCTGGTCAGTTGACCTGCGCCATAGGCTGATAAAAGAAATCCCTCACCAGCAGCGGCCACTGCTCGGCCCAGAATTCGGTGGGCTTGCGTTTGAATTCAGAGCGCACGAACTGGGCAATGCGACCTTCCACTGCCGCCATCAGCAAACACGCGGCTGCCGAGAGCGGCAATTGCGGACGCAGGCCTTCGCGGATTTCCGCTTCGCGCAGAATTTGCTTGAGCTGCGTTTCAATGCGTTCGAACAGTTGTTGCACGCGCGCGTGCAGGCGCTCGGTCTCGCCGGTCAGTGCATGGCCCGTAAGAATACGGGTAATACCGGGATTGCGTTCACAGAAGGTCAGCAGCAGCAGGAGGATTTTTTCACACCGTTCGCGCGCCACATCGGTATCGCTCAGCACCAGCCCGATACGGGAAAACAAGGTTTCCTCCACGAACTCGATAAGACCCTCGAACATCTTGGATTTGCTGGGAAAGTGACGGTAGAGCGCCGCTTCCGACACGCCCACTTCGCGCGCCAGTGCGGCTGTGGTTATGCGTGCCCCCGGATTGGTCTCGAGCATGTGTGCCAGCGATTCGAGAATCTGTTGGCGCCGCGAAACTTTATTGGCGTTTGTCATAGGAGTGTCGGGTCAGGTTGGGCGAGAGTAAGCGCTAATGCTAGCCCACAATCGCGCTGTGCATCAATGTGTTTGACGACGATTCGGTCCGACCGAATCGCCGTTTGGTTGAGCCAATGCGTCAATCGCGTTGATTGCTGATCTTGGTGCCCACACCCACATCGGTAAAGATTTCGAGCAGCACGGCGTGGTCAACGCGTCCATCGATAATATGCGCCGATACGACACCGGCTTTCACCGCATCCAGGGCGCAGCCGATTTTAGGCAACATACCGCCATAGATAGTGCCATCTGCAATCAATTCGTCCACTTGCTGAGTGGACAGCCCGGTCAGTACTTCGCCCTGCTTATCCATCAGACCGGCCACGTTGGTGAGCAGCATGAGCTTTTCGGCCTGTAACACTTCGGCAATCTTACCGGCCACCAGATCGGCGTTGATGTTGTATGCGGCGCCATCATTGCCCACACCGACCGGTGCGATCACGGGAATGAAGTTGCTGTTGGTGAGCATATCGATGACGTCGGTATTGATCGACACCACCTCGCCCACGTGCCCGATGTCGACAATTTCCGATGCATTCATACCGGGGGTCTTGCGGGTCACTGTCATTTTGCGTGCCCGGATGAGCTTGCCGTCTTTGCCGGTTAAGCCGATGGCTTTGCCGCCGTTGCGGTTGATCAGGCTGACAATCTGTTTGTTAACAGTGCCGCCCAGTACCATCTCCACCACGTCCATGGTGGCGCTGTCTGTTACCCGCATGCCATCAACAAATTCGGACTTGATACTGAGTTTTTCCAGTAGCTGGCCGATTTGCGGCCCGCCACCGTGCACCACTACCGGATTGAGGCCAACCAGTTTCATCAGCACGATATCGCGCGCAAAACTGTTTTGCAGCGATTCATCAATCATGGCGTTGCCACCAAATTTGACCACGATGGTCTTACCGGTGAAGCGCTGGATGTAGGGTAAGGACTCGGTCAGTACTTCAGCGATTTTCATCGCCGCGCTGCGATCTAATGACATGATTACCTCTGTGACGTGTTATCTAATAATCAGTTTCAGAAACCCAATTCCAGATTGGGATCAACTTTTTTCAGCTCGCGCTTGAACAGGGCCTGCAGTTGCGCGAGCGTTTCTTCGTTGTCACCCTCAAAACGCAGGGTCAGGGCGGGTTGGGTATTGGATGCGCGCGCCAGACCCCAGCCTTTGGCGAAGTCCACGCGCAAACCATCAATGGTGGTGAGCTTGCCGCCCTGGAAGTTGCCCTGAGCGACAAGCTTGTTGATCACATCAAACTTGCGGTGTTCGTCGATGGGTACCAGGATTTCTGGCGTACTCGGTTGGCTCGGGAAGGCTTCAAATATACTGTCGATGTCCTGATCGCGCAGGGTCATGATTTCGAGCAGGCGGGCGGTGGCGTACATGCCGTCATCAAAGCCGTACCAGCGATCTTTGATGAATATATGGCCAGACAACTCGCCGCCCAGCAATGCGCCGGTTTCTGCCATTTTCTGTTTCATGTTGGAGTGGCCGGTTTTCCACATGATGGGACGGCCACCGTAGGACGTAATGAGGCTGTTGAGTTGGCGGGTACTTTTTACATCAAACAGCACATCGGCACCCGGATTGCGCGACACGATATCGCGCGCGAACAGCATCAGCAGACGATCCGGCCAGATGATCTGGCCCTTGGGTGTGACCACAGTGAGCCGGTCGCCGTCGCCGTCGAACGCGACGCCCAGATCGGCATTGGTGCTTTTGACCTTGGCGATTAACGCTTTCAGGTTTTCGGGCCGGCTCGGGTCGGGATTGTGGTTGGGGAAGCGGCCATCGATGTCGCAATACAAAGTTTCGACAAAACAACCCAGTTCTTCAAATAGCCGGGGTGCGATATCGCCGGTGGCGCCATTGCCGGCATCAATCACCAGTTTCACGTCAGCCGCTAAGGCGACGTCTGAGAAAATTCGTTCGACGTAATCATCCGCGATGTTTTCATGCTGCTCGACGCCTGCGCCCTGACGGAATTGTTCGCGCTTAATCCGGGTGTACAACGCTTTGATCGCGTCGTTGGTGAGGGTCTTGCCGCCGATCACCATTTTGAAGCCATTGTACTCGCCCGGGTTGTGGCTGGCCGTCACTATCACGCCGCTCTGGCTGGCATTGTTGGTGAGGCAGGCGTAATACAACAGGGGTGAAGGAATAAGGCCAAGGTTGATGACGTTACAACCGGTACTGAGAATGCCGTTGACCAGATTGATCGATAGCTCTTCACTGTGAATGCGCCCGTCGCGCCCCACAAACAGAGTCGATTCGCCCTGCTCCAATGCTTCGGTGCCCAAAGCACGACCGAGCGATTCGGCGAATGCGGGTGTCAACGCCTGACCCACCACGCCGCGGATATCATATGCCCGGAAAATGGTGCTGAGCCCATCGTCTTCTTCAACTTCAGCAACCTGTGGCGCGGCGGGCGATTCCTGCGTTGCGCCGTCTTTGTCCATTCCCAGGAGCGACTTGTCTTCTTCCTTAACCTTCACATCCAGGTCTTTTTGTTCGCGGGTGCCTTTGGTGGCCATCATGGCTTTTTCGCGCGCCTTGGCACGTTGCTGCACCTCTTTGTGCTGGATGATGAAGCGCGACAACCACGCACTGATGGCGATGAGAATAGCCAGCAGGACAACGCAGCCACCCAGAAACGGAATGGGGTTCACGCTGGCGCGGTTTGCCAGGGTATAGGACGGTTTGAAGCTGACCTGCCAGTTGCTGTCCGGGATTGCCTCGGTGACCACCAGGTCCACCTCACCGTTGCCGCTGGTGAAAAACGTTTGCTCGATAGTGCCAAACCGCTGTATCAGGCTGGTGCTGCCATGCTCATTATTCTGCGCCGCTAACAGCGTGCGCAGTGCCTGCATATTCAAGGTCAGCAACATGGTGCCGAGCGCAGGTTTTTCCTTATCGGTGGGCAGACCGGTGGCTATCTGGATGAACCAACCAGAAGGCATTTTGACCGCTTCCGGTAAGGTGCTCTCGCGTGCTTCCGCCTGATTGATCAGGTCCATCTGAATAAAGTTGATGGGCGGATTGCCTTCCGGGTTGAGCTGGACCGAGCCGCGTGGAAAAAACTGCACAGACTCGCTGCCGGTAAACGTTTTGGCGACAGCGCGACGGTATTCTTCAACGCGTTCCATCTCCTGGTAAGCCACGGCTGTGGCGAGTGCATCCCTGGCCCCGAAAGCTGCCACATCGGCCTGGGTGGCCTGAATCCACTGACTGACGGCACCCACACGTTTTTTTAACTCCACATCGGCCAGGGTCCTCAGATTGCTTTGTTCGGCACTGGCCACAAACAACTGGTAGCCGACCCAGGCAAGCAGACCGCAAATCAGCATCGAGGCCACTGACAGCAGCAGGAAGTAGGGAGGCTGCTTGGGCGCGGTCTTTCCGGGTTTGGCGGTTTTCGCCTGCGGGGCTGGTGCTTTGCTTTTGGTCACAGCAGGTTCCTTGTTGCTTCTGGCGTTTAGGCCTTTTTTGCGTGTGCTTGGTATCGTTGTGCGATTTCGTTCACCAGCTCGCGCGCGAGACTGGTTTTGGATTGGCTCGGCAGTGCTTTGTCGCCGTGTTGGTCCACCAGCGTGACGGTGTTGGTATCCACATTAAAGCCGGCGTCGGGACGGGAGACATCGTTGGCGATCACCAGATCGAGTTTCTTGCGGACGAGTTTGTCGCGAGCGTAACTCAAAAGCGCTTGGGTTTCTGCGGCAAATCCCACCATGTAAGGTTTGGGCCGGCTCATTGCAACCTGGGCGATGATGTCGGGGTTGCGCACTAACGCCAGGGTCATATCGTCGATCGCATCGCCCTGCTTTTTGATCTTCTGGTCGGCCACTGTAGCGGGCCGGTAGTCGGCGACCGCGGCGGCGCCAACAAAGCAATCGCCGGGATCCGCCAGCGCAGCGGCCAGCATTTCCTGCGCGCTGTTGACCTGCACCAGCGCGTCCACGGCGGGGGCGGGCAGGTTCACCGGGCCGCTGATCAGGCGTACCTGTGCACCCGCATCGGTAAATGCCTGTGCCAGCGCATAGCCCATTTTGCCAGAGCTGTGGTTACTGATGTAGCGCACAGGATCCAGTGCTTCACGCGTCGGGCCGGCCGTGAGGGTGACGCGAACGCCGGTAAGCGGGCCAGTGCTCAACCCTGTTAACGCCCCGACAATAGCCAGCGGCTCGGTCATGCGCCCTTCGCCCACGTCGCCGCAGGCTTGCGAACCGGCATCGGGTCCGATCACACGGGCGCCTCTGGCACGCAGTGTGTCCACATTGGCCTGGGTCGCAGAATGTGCCCACATGGCCTGGTTCATGGCGGGTGCGACATACAGCGGCGCTTTGCTGGCCAACGCCAGCGTGCCCAACAGGTCATCGGCCAGGCCATGGGCCAGCCGGGCCAGAGTATTGGCGCTGGCGGGCGCAACTAGCAGTAGCTCGCCCCAACGGGCCAGCTCGATATGGCCCATGCCTGCTTCCGCTTCCGTGTCCAGCAATTCGGTATGTACGGGATTGCCGGACAGGGCCTGAAAGGTCAGTGCTGTGACAAACGCCTCGGCGCCTTTGGTCATCACGACCCGAACCTCGGCACCGGCGTCGCGGAGCTTGCGTACCAGATCGGCACTCTTGTACGCCGCGATACCGCCGGAAACCGCGAGAATCACCCGTTTGTTTTTCAGGCTGGACATGGATGTGCTACAAACCCCCGTGAACAAGGCGCTAACGATACCACAAAGTCATAGCGTACTCGCGCCGGTAGGTGTTCGTCACCGTTGCACGGATCAGGGAGGATCAATGGCAATACATCAATGGCCCGCGGCCGAACGGCCCAGGGAAAAACTGCTTACCAAAGGACCTTCGGCCTTGTCCGATGCCGAGCTGCTGGCGATTTTCCTGCGCACGGGCGTCGCGGGCCAGAGTGCTGTGGACCTGGCCCGTCAGTTGCTCACCGATTTCGGCGGCCTGCGCCCCTTATTGGAGGCCGACAAGGAAACCTTTATCGCTGCGCGGGGACTCGGCACCGCCAAGTACAGCCAGCTGCAAGCGGCACTGGAAATGGCCCGCAGGCATCTGGAAGCTGAGCTGATGCGGGCGGATGCGCTCACCTCGCCCGCCGCCGTGCGCCACTACCTGCAGAGCCAGTTGCGCCACAAGCCCCGCGAAGTGTTTGCCCTGTTGTTGCTGGATAACCAACACCGGCTGATTAAATTCCTGAGTCTGTTTGAAGGTACCCTCGATGGCGCGGCGGTCTACCCGCGCGAAGTGGTGCAGGCGGTAATAAACCACCGGGCGGCCGCGGTGATCTTCGCCCATAACCATCCCTCGGGTGTGGCCGAGCCCAGCCAGGCCGACATCGCCATTACCCATCGGCTGCGCGAGGCGCTGGCGTTGGTGGATGTGCGGGTGCTGGACCACCTCATTGTCGGCGACGGTCATTGCACGTCGCTGGCAGAGCGCGGCCTTATGTGACTTGTTTGTGTGGGCAGCCGCTGCCTACAATGCGTTTTTTTCTGTTGGGCGCCGAGTTGGAGCAAGAGACGAGCGCCACACCCAAGCGGGTGTGGCTGATAACCGACGGCAAGCCAGGCCACCTGAACCAGTTGCGGGGGCTGGGCCAGCGCCTGCAACACTACGCCTCGGTGGAATTGATTGAGGTACCCGTGCAGGGCAGCGGTTGGTGGTGTTGGCTCAAAGGTTCCAATCCCTGTGACGCTGCAGCGGCTCCCGATCTGGTGATTGCCGCCGGTTCCCGTACCCAGCCCTGGTTACTTGCCGCGCGCCGGCACTTTAACTGCCCGGCCGTGCTGTTGATGCGCCCCTTCTTGCCCTATGGCTGGTTTGATGCGGTGATTGTGCCTGCTCACGACCAGCCCCCTGCCCGTCCCAATGTGTTGGTTACCCAAGGTGTAGTTAACGCGGTGCAACCTGGCGAGTCGCCGGCGGGTGCTGAACAACAGTTGCTGTTGGTGGGTGGTGAATCCAGACACTATGGTTGGGACAGTGCCGCCCTGGCGGCGCAGATACAGGCGCTGGTGATGGAGGCGTCGGGTGCGGAATTCGTGTTGTCTGATTCCCGCCGTACGCCGGCGGATTTCATCCCGCGGTTGCAGGCGTGTAATCTGCCGCGGCTGAAGATACTGAGTCATCAACAAACCCCGGCGGGCTGGTTGCCCCGTGCCATGGCCGATGCCCATGGCATCTGGGTCACGCCGGACAGCGTGAGTATGGTGTACGAAGCCATCACCAGTGGCCGGCCCACCGGTATTTTCAATCTACCCGAATCAGGCTGTGGCCGGATTGTTGCGGGTATCGAACAGCTGGCACAAGCCGGATGGCTCACGCGTTTTGACCAGCGCGATCAGCCGCCGGCACGACCGGCAGGCCAGCTCTGGGAGGCGGACCGCGCGGCGCGCTGGCTCCTCACGCGGCTGCCGTTTCATTTCAATATCAGAAATCCTTTGCAGGAGTAACCCATGATCAGATTGGCCCAGGTACTGGCGGGCGGAGAACAAGGCGGCGCGGAAAATATGTTCACCCGTACCGCCATCGGTTTGCAGCAAACCGGTAGCTTTGATCAGCGGGTTTACCTGCGCAATCACCCGGCGCGGTTGGCGGCGTTGGAAGCCGCCGGCTGCAGTTGCCGGCATTTCCGGTTTGGCAGTGCACTGCACTTTTTAGATCGCTGGCAATACCAGCGCGACCTGCGCGCGTTTGCCCCGGACGTGGTGCTCACCTGGATGAATCGGGCATCGATCGCAACGCCTGCCGGTGATTACAAGCTGGTAAGTCGGCTTGGCAGTTACTACGACCTGAAATACTACCGCCACGCCGATTACTGGATTGGCATCTCCAAAGGTATCTGCGATCACCTGATAAAGGGCGGCATGCCCGCCGATAAGGTGTTCATGATTCCCAACTTTGTGGATGAGGCCGAGGTGGAACCTTTGCCGCGCGACAGTTTCGACACGCCGGCAGATGCACCATTGATTTTGTCGGCCGGCCGGCTGCATCCGGTTAAAGGTTTCGACATTCTGATTCGCGCGCTGAAACGGGTGCCGGATGCGATTTTATGGCTGGCCGGAGCCGGACCAGAAGATGAAAATCTGAGGTCGTTGGCAAAATCTGAAGGTGTGGCCGATCGCATCCGTTTTCTGGGTTGGCGCTCCGACGTAACCCGTCTGGTGCGCACGGCCGATCTGTTTGTGTGTTCGTCGCGACACGAAGGTTTGGGTTCGATAGTGTTGGAAAGTTGGGCGCACGGCTGTCCCATCGTGGCAACCGATTCGCAAGGCCCGGGTGAACTGATTGAACACGGCGTGACCGGTTTACTGACTCCGGTAGATGAGGTGGCGCCGCTGGCCGATGCTATCAATCAGGTGTTGGGTGATAGCACGCTGGCGCAAGCGCTGGCCGACAATGCCGGCCGCCAATACGACAAGCATTACCGCAAATCGGTGATCATCGGCCAATATCAGCAGCTGCTTACTCAGCTCGCCAATTCGCCATAGAGCGCGAGCGTCTGACCCACCATATCCTTCAGTAAAAACTGTTGGTTTTCTGCCGGCAGTTGCGGTTCTTTGAGCAGTTGTAGTGCGGTCGCGCGCAGCGCGTCGGCGTTCTGCAAGGGCACCCGCCCTTGTGGAAACAGTGCCGCCAGAATTTCGCCCACGCCGCCGTGATCATAGCCCACCACCATGCGGCCCATGGCGAGCGGTTCCAGCACCGTGCGGCCAAAGGATTCGGGTTTGGTGGACAGGGAGAAAATCAGATCCGATACCGCATAAATATCGCGGATGTCGCGTCGGTGCCCGGTGAACACCACCAGGTCTTCGAGTTGCAATTCTTCTACCCGCGCTTTGATTTCCTGGTAGTAACCCATCCGGCGCGGATCTTCACCGCCCACAATCAGGCCGGCCACCGGTTCGCCTGCGCGCACCAGCGCATGCAACATATCCAGAAAATCCAGGTGCCCTTTCAGGCGGGTGATGCGACCCGGCAGGCACAGCACTTTTTTTCCGACCAGTTGCGGAAACTGCTGCTGCCATTGTGCTGACCATTCTGCGCTTGGTTGATAATCGCGTGGGAACTGGGCCGGGTCTATGCCCCGGTAAATGCGCCTGACCTGCGGGCCAAAACAATCGGGGTAGTTGGTGCGAATATAATCCACAATGGTTTCTGAAACGGCAATGACGGCTTCACCCCTGGCCATGATTTTGCTGTAGCGATTCACTGAATAAAGTCCGTGCACGGTGGTAACCAAGCGTGGCCGCTTGTGCGCGGGCAGTTTGCGCCAGGCCAGGTAGCACAACCAGGCGGGCAGGCGCGAGCGCAGGTGAATGATGTCTGCTTGTAGCGCCACAAATAACTTGCGCAGCACCCGCACCTGACGCAGTGCCCAGAGGGATTTTTTTGCGATGGGTAAGGTGATGTGTTCGCTGCCTGCCGCCTCCAGCTCGGGCACCAGTCGGCCGCCCGCGGAAATCACCACCGAGCGGTGGCCGGCGGCCACCAACCCCGCAGCAATCTCCAGGGTGCCGCGCTCCACGCCACCGCCATGCAATTCCGGTAAAACCTGAATTACGGTCAGCTTCTTCATGGTGTTTTCTCTTCAGTGTCTGGCCAACGCTGATCGATGCGTTGGTGTAATCGTTGAAAGCGGCGATTCACTTTGCGCCGTCTGGCCCATTCAAACCAGCGTGACAAAGGTAACAGCTCCTTGCGTGCGTCGAGGCTTTTGGCGTCTGCGCAAACCAGACGTGGAGTGGCCTTTGAATCAATCACTACCAGCAGGTTGCCGGCATTAAGATCAAACAATGGCAGGCGATTGATGTGAACATACTGCTCGAACTGATCCAATGCCCTGTGCAGTGCAGCCTGGCTGAAGGGTGCCTGGTGCGAAAAATAATAATAGATAGGCCTGGCCAAAGAACCATCGTCGCTGCACACCAGTTCACAGCGCAAAGCCTCACCGTGCGGGGTGCTTTCCATCGCCACACACGGGCTGAAAAAGTCGCTGAAACGCGCGTCGCTGCGTTGTTGCCAGCGCTGGTAAGCGGCCCACTCCTGAGTATTGGGATCGACAGTTGCCGTTGCGCCCTTTGCGGTCAGAAACTTCAGGCATTGGTGGCTGTTGTCATCGGCGTGCACGCACACGCGATTGGCGCCCTTGGCGATGACCCGGTAGTGATACCAATGGTGCGGCTGAAAGCCGGCCAATAGGGCAACCACTGTCTCGTCGTAGATCTTGCTCAGGCTTTCACGGAAGCGGTCTGCTGAGGCGGTCGGTAATTGCATCAGATTAGGGTGCTGGGCTGAACCGGGTGCTGGGACCAATAACAGGTCGGCAAACTGTGCATCGGCAGGCACAGGCTCGCGATGGTCCGGGCTGAGTGCGCTGGCGCTGTAAAGTCGATGTTGTATCCGTTTCAAGCGCGACCAAGCCGGGCGACCCAACGCATGGGTAATTCGGGGTGCAAACTGCTGGATGGCGTTGACTAACTTGTCATCGTCAAGGGTGGCAATGTCCAGACACTCAAGGTTGGGCCCGGGGGGAAGTTCAGCAAAGACTGCCCGAGGACCAATGAACAGGATGCGATGGTGCTGGGTTAACCTGCGGCACAGGCCTGTCAGCGATATCGCAGCCGTTGGTTCAAATGAGGGATCGGCTGCCAGCAAGCAAAAGCCGGGTGCGTCGGTCATGGGATTTGGTGTCTCCCGCGTGCTTCACCGGTAAATATGCTGGGAAAGCACGCCACACGCAACGACAGGCTGGTGTTAAATAACATGGTGGTCCGGGCCCAGGCGTCCGGCGTCCTGGTTCACGGCCAAAGACCAGCCGATGCCGAACCAGATAAGCCCTGCCATCCAGTTGTTGAACATGCCGGGCGAGGCTGCGATGGGCCAGAAGGTCGCAAGGTAGGTGGCCCACACAAAGCCCAGTGGCATCCAACGACGCTGGGCCCATAAATGATTGCAGCTGGCGCGTAGCAACAACCCCAGCAAAACCAAAAAGCCCGCAAGCCCAATGATGCCTGCCTCAACCAGCCAATGCAGATAAATATTGTGTGGATGGTGGAAACAGTGGGCAACGCCACCCTGTTCCTTTAACGCGTTGCAGGCTTTTTTGTAGGTGTGGATGCCGTGGCCCAGCAGTGGGCGATCCAGCCAGACCTGATAGCCGGACTCAATGACCTGCCCATAGGGGGTTTGCCAGAAGTTCGCCAGCGTATCTACAGTCGTGACAACGGTGCGGTGCCAGGTTGCTTTCTGTTGGTAGGCGGTGAACACGATCAGACCTGACGCGAGCAGAAAAACTGACGTCATCAACAGGCGCCGGCCCTTGTGGGCCAGCATCAGCGCCACCAACACCACCACCATGCCAAGGCCGTACATCATGAACGGCATGCGCTCGCCGGTGGCAAATATGAAAAGCAAACCCAGATTCAGCGTGGCCAGCAGGACAATGAACTGCTGCCAAAAACCTTTACCGGCCTGCAGGGCGTAAATACCCGCAGCGGCTATAAACAACACCTTGATACACAGTACGCCGGGTGAAGGGTCGCCAAAGGGGCCAGTGAGACGAACTGAAGTGAATTTGGCGTCGCCCCATACATTGAATCCCGTAAAGTATTGCCAAAAGGAATCAAACAGGACAAAGGCCAATACGCCAATCAGGCTCGCCTGTACCAGACGCCGGGCGGGTAGGTCTGCCAGCAACCAGCATTGCAGGGCGGCTGCGAACAAAATCCAGCGTCCAAAGAAGGCGGCATAAATGAAGGACCTGGCCGGGTCAGGGGCAAGCGCTGTGAGCATCAATAACAGCAGCCACAGTGCCAGCCCGGCACGCACCCAGGGCTGCTGAAGCCATTGCCAGTCTGCCCTGCGCCAGCTCAGCCACACGAACGCAAGACCTGTAAGCAGGACGGTGCCATCCGCTACTGCGCGGGCAAACAACAGCAGTACAGGGAGAGCGATAAGAAACGCCATGCGGCCTTTGGAGATTGATGACATTTCAGCGTGGAGTTCAGGTTAAGGGGCGGCAAGCATAACCAGATGCTCAAGCCGGTGCCAGCCTCGGGCCTGTTGGTCGAATAATGCGCATTTTTCTTGCCTCACCCAGACCTTTCTGGTATAAAACGCGGCTCTTTGAGCTGGGGTCCCTTTGTGGTGCCCGCCGGAGTCTCCGGGAAAGCATGATTTCATGAACCTTCGGGCCTTTTAGACAGAGGTCGGAGCAAGTTTTAAAACGAGGCAACACGATGTCCAAGGTATGTCAGGTAACCGGCAAGCGTCCGATTACTGGTCACAATGTTTCTCACGCGAAAAACCACACCAAGCGTCGTTTTTTGCCAAACCTTCACACCCACCGTTTCTGGGTAGAGTCTGAAAAGCGCTTTGTGAAGCTGCGTATTTCTGCCAAAGGCATGCGCATCATCGACAAGCGTGGCATTGAACAGGTGCTGAACGACCTGCGCGCCCGTGGCGAAGCGGTTTAATAGCAGGAGCAAACCCCATGCGTGATCTGATTCGTCTGAATTCTACTGCCGGTACTGGTCATTTCTACACTACCGACAAGAACAAGCGCACCATGCCCGAGAAAATGGAGATCAAAAAGTACGATCCCGTTGTTCGCAAGCATGTTGTCTACAAGGAAGGCAAGATCAAGTAATTGATCGCCGCCCCTTGCAAAGCCCGGTACAGCCGGGCTTTTTTGTCTCTGCAATATGCCTGATAGCCTGAAGATTGAACCCGTTGGCCGCGTTGCTTCCTGTTTTGAGGAGAAGTTCGGCGTGCCCCGGCAACCGCGCCTGGCGCCCTCCTCTTTTGGCGCGATAGAGCTGTTGGCGCCCTGGAACACGCCGGATGCGGTGGATGGCCTGGAGGCGGTGTCGCACCTGTGGGTGCAGTTTGGCTTTCACCTGAGCCCACCGGCCAAAAGCGCCAAAGTCCGCCCGCCGCGGCTAGGTGGCAACCGCAAGCTGGGGGTGTTTGCCAGCCGTTCGCCGGTGCGGCCCAATGGGTTGGGTCTATCCGTGGTCAAGCTCGAGGCGGTGGAGATACGCCCCGGGGCTGTGCGGCTGCGGATTTCGGGCCACGATCTGGTGGACGGCACGCCGGTGTATGACATCAAGCCCTACCTGCCTTACGCCGATGCGATTGCGGAGGCGGTGAATCCCATTGCGCCGGCGGCGCCCAGCCAGATTCCGGTCGAGGGTGTCGATGCACTGTGTCTGCCTCTGCACCTCCAACAACTGGTCATCGAAGTCCTGCGCCAGGACCCACGCCCGGCTTACCAGCAACCGGATCCGGCACGGGTCTATGGTATGCGCCTGGCCGGCGGTAACCTGCAATGGCGTTATCTGTCTTGTGAGCAATCGGCCCTGGGCCTGCGTATTGAGGTGATTGGCTACTCCCTGGACCCTGCGGTAGGAGCAACGGATGCCTGAGTTACCCGAAGTTGAAACCACCCGCGCGGGCATTGCACCTCATATCCAGCGCAAAAAAGTAAAAACCCTGGTGGTGCGCAATCCGGCACTGCGCTGGCCGGTGCCCGATGATCTGGCGGCCAGAGTGACCGGACAAACGTTGCTCGATGTGAGCCGACGCGGCAAATACCTGTTGCTCAGATTCAAGGCCGGTCACTTGCTCATTCACCTCGGTATGTCTGGCAGCCTGCGAATTATCCAGGCCACTGAGCCGCCTGGGTACCACGATCATGTGGACCTGGTGCTGTCCGGCGATCGGGCTCTGCGCTTTCATGACCCTCGCCGTTTTGGCTGTTGGCTCTGGGCTGAAGGCGATGTGAATGCTCACAAACTGTTGGCGTCCCTGGGCCCGGAACCGCTTTCAGACGCGTTTGACGCAGACTATCTGTATACCGCCTGCCGGGGTAAAAAGGCCAATATCAAAAATGTCATCATGGACAGCCATGTGGTGGTAGGCGTGGGTAACATCTACGCCAATGAGGCGTTGTTTCTGGCTGGCATCCGACCGCGACGGGCCGCAGGCAGCCTGACCCGCGCCCAGACCGAAGGTCTGGTTTCGCACATCAAGGCCGTGCTGGCCCGCGCCATTGAGTCGGGTGGCACCACCTTGAGGGACTTTGTGGGCGGCGACGGTAAGCCAGGGTACTTCCAGCAAACCCTGATGGTTTACGGCCGGGGTGGCGAAGCCTGCAAGCTGTGTCACACTCTGTTAAAAGAAGTTCGCGTGAATAATCGGGCCACGGTATATTGCGCCCAGTGCCAAACTTAACCTATGCTTTAGCATTCGACGCTAAGCTACTGATGGTTATATACTTTCGGTAAATAACACCGACCGTAGCGGTCGTCGGCATGGCCGGGCAGTGAGCGGCTGCGCCAAGGCGCAAGACCCGGGCGGATAAGCCCGCATATTATTGCAAGGAGATCTGTTGTGAACCTGAAAGCATTCAGCGTAAAAGCCGTTGCCCTCACCTGCTGCATGGCTATGGCCAGCGTGGGCTATGCCAAAGATGGTGAAATTGAAGAGCCCACCGGTGCTGCCATGGCAGTCGATCTGGTGTTGGTACGTCCGGTGATGCTGGGCCTGACCGTGCTGGGTACCGCGGCGTTCGTGGTGAGCCTGCCTTTCACTGCCGCCGGCGGCAATGTGAAGCAAGCGGCTGACACCCTGGTGGTGGGTCCCGGTGAAACGACCTTTGTGCGTTGCCTGGGTTGTGTGCGTCCCGGCTACCAGCACGACGTAGAGTAAGAGTTGTAGCGGGGGGCGGCACCTGTATCCGCCCCATCAAGTGACCAATCAATCGGGTCGGATGTCACTCCGTTTCGGTGTTTTTCACTTTTTGTAGCGCTCAGCCAGTGCTTCCTTCACCAATGGGTGCACGAACTGGCTGACATCACCGCCCAGCGAGGCAATCTCCCGCACCAGCGATGACGAGATGTAAGACAGGTGTTCCGACGGCGTCAGGAACAGGCTTTCCATTTCGGGCGCCAATGCCCGGTTCATGTTGGCCAGCTGGAATTCATATTCAAAGTCTGACACTGCGCGCAGGCCACGCAATACGCCTTGTGCGTTCTTTTGCTTGACCAGGTCCGCCAGCAAAATATCAAAACCGCAGATTTCCACGTTGGGCAGGTGTGCCAGTACATCTTCGGTCAGCTTTACGCGCTCTTCGAGCGTGAACAACGGATTTTTCTTGGTGCTGGCGGCAATGGCCACAATTACTTTGTCGAACAGGCGACAGGCGCGCTCTACCAGATCGATATGGCCGTTGGTCAGCGGGTCAAAGGTCCCCGGATAGACAACTGTACGCATTGAATCACCCGTTTGAATTTTTGTGGTTGCGGATACTACTACCTAAGCATCGCAGATAAAAGGATAGTCAGCGAATGCCGGTTATCACGCCAATCGGTAGAGCCGGTAGCTGTTCGCCCCCGACCGTTTCTCCCGGTTAAGCATCCAATGCCCGGGTACCGTGAAGCTGGCATCGCACGGCGCTTCGATATAGACAGCGGCGTCGGCATTGAGCCAGCCGGGTTGAGCCAAGGCATCGATACACGCTTGCCACAGATCGGCGGCGAAGGGCGGGTCCAGAAACACGATGTCATAAGGCGCTGCCGGTGGTTGTCTGAGCCAATCCAGACTGTTGGTATGAATCACCTCGGCCTGATCGGCATTGAGCAGGCGGGCATTGGCCGCCAGCTGGCTGCAGGCCGCCGGGTTGAGTTCCAGCAGGGTGCAAAGGCCGGCGCCGCGCGAGAGCGCCTCAAGCCCCAGCGCACCTGAGCCGGCAAACAGGTCCAGACAGCGCGCGCCGGGCATATCCAATTGCAGCCAATTGAACAATGTCTCGCGCTGGCGATCGCCGGTGGGGCGCAGGCCGTCGGCGTCGGGAAAGCTGAGCACCCGGCCACGCCACTGGCCGCCAATTAACCTCAGCCGACCGCCGCTACTGTTCGCCGCATTGCGGCCTCTGGACGCTTTTTTCATGGCCAAATTTCACGCAAAGCCAAAATACAAGTGGTAGGATAGCGGCCTTTGTCAGGCCAGTCCGTCGGGTATCGCCAGTGGGCGCGACCCCGGGCCGGCATTGTAACCTTTGCCACTGTGTGACAGTCCATGTTTTCCAAGTTGTTCAAGAAAAAGGATGCGGCCGGTGAGCCGTTGCCCGATGCGCCCGAATCAACACCCGACACCCAACCCGCGGTGGACCCGGCGCCTGCCAAAGCCGGCTTTTTTGCCCGCCTGAAGGCCGGACTCAGCCGCACCCGCAGTCATTTTGCCGATGGCATGGGCCGCTTATTCCTGGGGGCCAAGGAAATCGATGACGAGCTGCTGGAAGAGCTGGAGTCCCAACTTCTGGTGGCAGACGTGGGTATTGATGCCACCACCGAGATCATCGAGCAGCTGACCGACAAGGTGGCGCGCAAAGAACTCAATGACCCCCAGGCCCTGCTGGCCGCGCTGCGCGAACACTTGCACCAGATGCTCAAACCGGTGGAGCAACCGCTGACCATCGATGCGTCCAAAACGCCCTACGTGGTGTTGGTGGTGGGCGTGAATGGCGTGGGCAAGACCACCACCATCGGCAAGCTGGCCAAGCGATTCCAGAACAAGGGCAAAAAAGTCATGCTGGCTGCAGGCGACACCTTCCGCGCAGCCGCCGTGGAGCAGTTGCAGGTGTGGGGCGAGCGCAACCAGGTGCCTGTGGTGGCTCAGCACACGGGCGCCGATTCCGCCAGCGTGATCTTCGATGCTATCAGTGCCGCCAAAAGCCGTGGTGTGGACGTATTGATCGCCGATACCGCTGGGCGACTGCACAACAAATCCAACCTGATGGAAGAACTCGCCAAAGTGAAGCGGGTGATGGCCAAGCTGGACGTGTCCGCGCCGCACGAAGTGCTGCTGGTGCTGGATGCCGGTACCGGCCAGAATGCGCTCAGCCAGGCGCAGGAATTCACCAAAGCCGCGGGCGTGACCGGCCTGGCGCTGACCAAACTGGATGGCACCGCCAAAGGCGGCGTGGTATTCGCGCTGACCCGCAAATTCAGCCTGCCCGTGCGATTCATCGGTGTGGGCGAAGGGGTGGACGATTTGCAGGTGTTCTCCGCCAGTGCCTTTATCGAGGGCCTGTTCGGACCCGCCACGGATGCCGAATGATCCGGTTTGATCAGGTAGCCAAGCGCTACAGCAATGGCTTTGAGGCGCTCAAGGGCCTCAGTTTCCAGATTGATCCGGGTGAGATGGTGTTTCTCACCGGTCATTCCGGTGCCGGCAAATCCACCCTGCTCAAACTCATCATGGCCATGGAGCAACCGAGCCGTGGCCAGGTGCTGGTAAACAACACCAACCTCAATCGCATCAGCGACCGCCAGATTCCCTACCACCGGCGTCAGATCGGCGTGGTGTTCCAGAATCACCAGCTGCTGTTTGATCGCACTATCTATGAGAATGTCGCGCTACCCCTGGTGATTTCCGGCTTTCCCCAGCAGGACACCGGCCGCCGGGTGCGCGCCGCACTCGACAAGGTGGGCCTGCTCAGCAAGGAAAACCGCTACCCGCTGGAGCTTTCGGGTGGTGAACAACAGCGCGTGGGCATCGCCCGGGCCGTGGTCAACAAGCCGCGCATCCTGCTGGCCGATGAACCCACAGGCAATCTGGACCCGGCTCTGTCGGCCGACATCATGCACCTGTTCCGCCAATTCAACGAAGTGGGCGTCACTATGCTGATCGCCAGCCATGATCTGGATCTGATCAAGCGCCAGGGCAAGCGGGTATTGGCCCTGCGCGAGGGCGAGCTGGTGGCGGACAGTCAGCGGGAGCCCGCCCATGTCTGAAACACGGCGGCGCGAGCGGATTGGCGCCCGGAAAACCACCACCCGGGTGACACACAAGGCCGATGCCTGGGCGGCCCACCACCGGCAATCGGCGGTGGACAGCCTTAACCGCTTGCTGGGTCAGCCGGTTCGGGCTGGTCTTACCATGTTGATGCTGGGCATCGCGCTGGCCTTGCCGGCGTTGCTTTATATTGCCCTTGCTAATGTGGGACAGCTGTCGGATCAGTGGTCCGGTTCACATCAGATGTCGGCCTATTTAAAGCCCGGCGCGCGCGAGGCGGCGGTGACGCCACTGGCCGAATCCTGGCGCCAGCGCGCTGATGTGGCGGCGGTGCAGGTGGTCTCGCCGGATCAGGGGCTGCAGGAATTTGCCCAGGCCACCGGACTGGGTGCGCTGGTGACCGGTATATCGCCCAACCCCCTGCCCTGGACCCTGCTGGTGACGCCTGCCGAGATCGTTATCAAAGACGGCCGTCTGGCGTCGCTGCGCGCAGACCTGGCGCAGGAAACGCTGGTGGAAGAGGTGCGACTGGATTTCGGCTGGGTGCAGCGCTTGCAGCAGATCATGCTGCTGGGCCAGCGCGTGGCGCTGGGACTGGCCAGCCTGCTGGCGCTCGGGATGTTGTTGGCCATCGGCAATACCCTGCGTCTGGCCATCGAAAACCGGCGCGATGAAATACTGGTGGTCAAGCTGGTGGGCGGCACCGATGCCTTTGTGCGCCGGCCGTTCCTGTACATGGGGCTCTGGTACGGCCTGGGTGGCGGGTTGGTGGCGCTATTATTGGTGCTGGTGGGGGTGATGCTCATCGACGGCCCGGTGGCGGCGCTGGCCGCCGCATACGAAAGCCAGTTCCGCCTGCAAGGGCTGGGATTTTCGGGAGTCCTGGTGCTCGTATCCGTCGCCCTTCTGGTGGGTTGGCTGGGTGCCTGGCTGGCCGTGGGCCGGCATTTACGCGATATTCAGCCCCAGTAGCCGGGTGACCCGAGAGTCGCAAATAACCGTATCTGGGTGTGGTTTTCAGGGAATTTTTGCCTGAGTTGGCAGTCTAACCTGCCGGTGCTACACTCGCTTGTCCGCGGGCTGTCCCGCGGTCGGTTTGATGGAGGTAATGAATGAGTACAAGTCTGCAGCCTGTTGGGATTCTGGCACCCGGTGCCAATCTGAATGCCTATATCCAGGCCGTCAATGGCTTTTCTATCCTGTCCGCTGAAGAAGAAAAACAGCTGGCAGAAGAGCTCTACTACCAGGACAATCTGGAAGCGGCGCGTCGCCTGGTTATGGCGCACCTGCGCTTTGTGGTACATATCGCCAAGTCCTACTCCGGCTACGGTCTGGCAGAAGCCGACCTGATTCAGGAAGGCAACGTGGGCCTGATGAAAGCGGTCAAGCGCTTCGACCCCACCCGCGGTGTCCGTCTGGTGAGCTTCGCCGTACATTGGATCAAGGCCGAAATACACGAATTTATCCTGCGCAACTGGCGCATTGTTAAAGTGGCCACCACCAAGGCCCAGCGCAAGCTGTTCTTTAACCTGCGCGGTGCGAAGAAGAAACTGGCCTGGTTATCCCATGACGAAGCCCAGGCCATCGCCAAAGATCTGGACGTGGACGTCAAGCAGGTGTACGAGATGGAAGGCCGTCTCACTGCTTACGATGCCGGCTTTGATGCGGGCGCCGACGATGATGACGATACCGCCTATCAGGCGCCGGCCAACTATCTGGAGGACCATCGTTTCGATCCGGCCCGCCAGTTGGAAGCGGCCGATTGGGAAGAATCTAACGTCAACAGCCTGGAGCTGGCCATGGAGCAGCTGGACGAGCGTAGCCGCGATATTCTGCAGCGCCGCTGGTTGAACGAAGACAAAGCCACCCTGCATGATCTGGCGGCTGTTTATGGTGTTTCCGCTGAGCGCATCCGCCAGCTGGAGAAAAACGCCATGAAAAAAGTAAAGGCCATGATGGAGGCCTGACGGGAAAATTGGGGTCAGATAAGCATTTCGGACCCGACTGTGGCAAATTTGCACTCAGTTATCCCGAAATGCTTATCTGACCCCAATTTTCCTTTGAAAAAACAGCCGCGCCGGTCGCGGCTTTTTTATTGCCCTTAACTTATATGATTTCACCTCGTCTACTGCTTTGCCTCTGTGCCGGCACTGGTGCCCTCGCCGTGATCGCCGGGGCTTTTGGGGCTCATGCGCTGAAGCCGGTATTGTCCGGAACCAGCATGGCCACCTGGCAGACAGCAGTGTTCTATCATTTGGTACACGCGAGCCTGGCCACAGCCATTGTCCACACCGGCCGGTTCCGGTGGTCTGTCTATGCCGTCGTTTGCCTGTTGACCGGATGCCTGTTATTTTCCGGCTCCCTTTATGCCTTGGCCTTGGGCGGTCCGCGCTGGCTGGGCCCGATTACACCCTTGGGTGGCCTGTGTTTTATTGTCGGTTGGTTGAGCCTGGCCATTGGAGCCTGGCGTCAACCCCATGAAGAGTAGCTCCATGAGTACAGCAATTAAGCGCCTGCCGGGCGTGGAAGATGAACAGGGTTTTACCCCGCGACCCGAGTTCAAAAAGAAGTCTATCCGTTCCTACGTGATCCGCGCCGGCCGGATGACGCCGGCCCAGCGCAACGCGTTTGAACGCAACTGGGCGACCTACGGTTTGAGCTTGTTCGATGGGCCCGTAGATCTGGTGGCAGAATTTGGTCGGTCTGCACCCTTAGTGGTCGAAGTGGGTTTTGGCATGGGCGATTCATTACTGGCGCAGGCCCAAGCCGAGCCCGACAAGGATTTTATCGGTATCGAAGTGCACCCGCCGGGTGTGGGCCGGCTGCTGAATAATGCGGCCGATGCCGGTGTAACCAACCTGCGCGTGTTCATGGCCGATGCCAATGATGTGCTGGCCGATTGCATCCCTGCCAACAGTGCCTGTCGGTTCCAGTTGTATTTTCCGGACCCCTGGCACAAGAAAAAGCATCAGAAGCGTCGTATCGTGCAGCCCGCATTTGTGGAGGCAGTGCGACATATTCTGTTGCCGGGCGGCGTGTTCCACCTCGCCACAGACTGGGAGCACTACGCCGATCATATGATGGAGGCGATGAGCCTGGCACCGGGCTTTGGTAATCAGGCGGGGGAATACCTGTTTGCCGAAAAACCGGACTTCCGTCCGAATACAAAGTTTGAGCGACGTGGCGAAAAGCTTGGTCACGGCGTGTGGGACTTGCTGTTCACAAAAAAATAAGGTTTAGCGCCAACAACCTATTGCAATGAGCGATTGTGTTGCCCACAATCGCCGCCAATTGCGTTGATCCGGAAAGGAGAGTGGCAGTTAGGAAGATGATGACAACTCATCTTTTTTCGCTGAGACAAGGTGTCTATCCAATACCCTCACATTTCAGAAGCACAGTCTTCTGCCCGTTTTCTGCAAGCAACGTTCTCTGACGTGCCTCGCTCCCCTAATGCTTTTTTACTAGTTGATGCAAGGACGTCGCAATGGATTTCTACAGCCCGGCGAAAGCTGAATTTTTTCGCCAGTTTGAGTGCTACAAAAGGAGAAACTCAATGAAAAAAGCATGGTTAATGATGCCTTTAGCGATGGCAATCTCTGCAACCGCAGCGGCAGATAACCACCCGGGTCTGGAACTGACAGCGGGTTGGAATCAGATGAACTGGGACAACCACCGCGAAATGAAAGCGCACAGCGGTTGGATGGGTGCGATCGGTTACCGTATGGATAGCCCATGGGGTGTCGAGTTTGGCATGATCCAGAACAATCCCAGCATGAAAAAACCTGCAGGAAATTGAAACCACGCAGTATTATCTGGACGGCTTGTATCACTTCAATACTGAAGCCGATATCCAACCGTTTGTAATGGCCGGTGTTGGCTATGGTCACTTTAAAACCGATACCGCCTCTGATCGTGACGAGGCACTCAATATCGGTGTGGGCGTTAAAGGTTACCTGACCGATAACTTTCTGTTACGTGCCGATACCCGTGCCATTCGTGGCATTGCCGATGGCGATATCGATTACGCGCTCAACCTGGCAGCAACCTACCTGATCGGCACGGGTTCATCCAAGCCTGCGCCCGTTGCCATGGCAGCCGCTCCTTCTGATGCGGATGCTGACGGCGTGGTGGATACTCAGGATGCCTGTCCCCAGACACCAGCCGGCGTCAAGGTAGACAGCCGTGGTTGCGCATTGGACAGTGATCGCGACGGCGTTGCCGACTACAAAGACCAGTGCCCTAATACCGAAGCCGGACTGAAAGTCGATGCCAAAGGTTGTGCGATAGAATTGACTGAAGCGGTTGAAATCAAACTGCATGTTCGCTTTGACAATAACGCCGCTGTGGTTAAGCCGGAGTACAAATCTGAAATTGGCAATGTGGCCAAATTCATGAACAGCTACGCCAATACTACTGTCGAAGTGCAGGGCTTTACCGATTCACGTGGTTCGGAAGCGTATAACCAGAATCTGTCCCAGCGTCGTGCCGATGCGGTGCGCTCTGTGTTGATCAGTGAATTTGGTATCGCGCCTGAGCGTGTGAAAGCCGTAGGTTACGGCGAAGCCAATCCTGTGGCTGATAACAACACCGCTGAAGGACGGGAAGCAAACCGTCGCGTAGTGGCTTCCATCGAGTCCCAGAAAACCTCTAAAGTACGCAAATAAATTTTAGTGGTTGTGAAAAGCCCGGCTATCTGCCGGGCTTTTTTTTGCCTGTTTATAACGCCTGCTCAGCTCACCACCATGACATCGGTGTCCATTGCGTCCAGTACTTTTTCGGCGGTGTTGCCTAGCAAGGTTGCAGCCAGGCCCGTGCGTGCGACTGTTCCGATAATCACCACATCAGCATGCAGCGTCTGCGCCATTTCGGTAATGGCGGCCTTCGGGTTGCCAGGTTTAACGTGCATGCGGGAAATGGGTACACCGAAACGCTGTGCGGCAATTTCATCCGGCGCTTCTGGTTCATCTTCCAAACTACTGAAAATCGCAGACAGATCGGGCGTGTTTTCCAATGCTGAAACCAGATGCAATTCACCTTCGGTCGCTTTGGCAAGCCGATGGGCATAGTTCAGAATACGGTTATTTAACACGCCGTGCGCGTCGTCATCGGATGCATCGAGCGAAACCGCGGCCAGAATAATATTGTTTTGCCAGGCGTCATCGGATTTTACCAACAGCACGGGGCAAGACGCGGTGCGCATCAGGTAGACATCGGATGTACGGGCGAATCTGCGCGTCATCGCGCTGTGCTGGAAACTGCTTTTCACGATCAAGTGGGCACCGACGCGCGCCGCAGCCTGAACCACCATCACTTCCCATTGCTGATTCCAGACGGCTTCACAATCCACTTCAAGCCCCTGGGCCTTCAGCGGCGCGGCCAATTCATTCAGCCATGCACTGGTTTCGGCCATATGGCTGTGCTTGGCATCCTTGCGTGAATTATAACTGGCCATCTCCTCTTCTGTGAGATAGCAACAACAAAACAGTCGGAGGCTGGCATCCAGGTCGGCCGCAAGATGAACCGCGCGAGTCAGTGCGAGTTGATCGTCCGTCAGCGGATCGATTACCACGAGTATTTGTTTGCTGGCCATCGGGCACCTCCAGGAATGATGCACCTACCATAGCCAAAACTGTCCGGCTTTGCATTGCGCTCGCGCAATAAAAAACGGCGCCGAAGCGCCGTTGTGTAACAGGAATACAGAAATCAGAATGCCAGGCTGGCGCCAATAGCCCACTGATCCTGCATCAGGTCGCCGCTCTCGCGCTGCCAGCTGGCGGTGATGGCGGCGGCGTCAGACAAGTAGTAGCTGGCGCTGATGTTGCCGTACCAGTTTTCGCCTTTGTCCTGCTGATAGGCGGGCAATTCATAGGGGTTCAGATCCAGCGTCTGGCTCTGCATCTGCAACTGATGGTCTTTACCGGTGAGCTGGGAGCGAATACCCCACTCGGACGTAACCACCAACTGATCGGCGAGTGCGCGCCAATGGATGAACAGGCCGAGATCGGCGGTATTGGATTTATGGGTCTGGTCGCCGTAGGTCAACGACGTGGTTTGACCTCCGGCTTCAGCGTAGCCATCCACATTGATCGTACGCGTGGCCAACTCCAGTTTGGGGCCGTACTCCCAGTTGCTGTGGGGCGACACATTGTAGCCGTACTCGGCGCTGACACCGATGGAGTCACCTGACGTTTCGCCGGATTCCACGCGCTGGCTGATACCCAGCGGTACCACGCGATTCAGGTTCTCATAATCCTGTTTGCCGTAATGGATGCTGGCGTTGAACCAGTGATTACCCGACACGAAGCCGGTAAACAGGTTGATCGCCTGGCTGCTGCCTTCGTAGCTGGATGCAGAATCGACAAAACCGAGATCTGCCTGCTGACTGGATAAACCGAGACCAATGCTCCATTGTTCGGATACGCCGTACTGCAGGCCCAGAAGCGCGCCGCTACCGTCAATTTCACTGGCCGCATAGGCTTCTTTTGCTTCGAACTCGGTGCCGTTGCCGCGCACAAAAATCTGCCAGCTGCCGGCGTCCAGCTTTTTCGCTGCCAGATTGGCCTGCATTTGCTGACGGGTCTGATGCATGTCGCCATCCACCAGGCTCGCACCCAACACGGGCAATTGGCCGACTTCCTGCGGCGCGCGAATCAAGCTGAACATGTAATCGGCAACAATTTGCTGCGCCATGGCCGTGGGGTGAACGCCATCGTTAAACAGCAATTTGGTGGGATCGCCATTACTCGCCTGCTGCATACCGTATTGGGGGTTTTCCAGACAGCTGCCGCCCGAACCATCGTAACAGGTGCCACGGAGCACATTGGCATCAGCGACGAAACCGAATTCCGCCGGTGATGCAATGATTTCTTCTACCAAACCGCGCGCGTCAACGGGAATGACGTTGGCATCGCTGTTGCGTAAACCGGCGTAAAGGGTGTCGTTGTAGAGCGCGCTCAGGGGTGTCCACAGGGGTTGAGCGCCGGAGCCGATACCGGCAGGTGTTCTGCCCACGTCGGGAAGGTTTGAAACCATGATGTACTGCGCGCCGGCCGCGTCCAGTGCATTGATACCTTCCACCAGCGTATTGGCTGCTGTGACGATATTGACCGCATTATTCGGATCGGCCGGGTTGGTAATGCCCAACACATCGTTGCCACCACCGTTGACGTAATAGAGCGTGCTGGCGCGGGCTTCGCCGAATTCTGCCAGATACCCGTCGCGTACTTTGGCGGGACCGGCAGCGGGATTAAACACTACCGAGCCGTCAGCATCGGTAATCGAGGCCTTGATCTGAGCTGATGTATAGCCGCCTACCGCATAGTTTGTGCCGGCGGGATAACCGGTTACCGGGCTGGGTAAGTAGGGCGTTGATGCGGCCAGATAGCCCAGACCCAATTTGGCGCTCAGGCGTTGCACGCCCACCAGATCGGTGGCTGAACCGGCGCCATCAAGGCGGTTGGTGAAACGCAGGCCACTGGCTGGCACACCCAGCGTGGGATGAATCGGGCCACCGGCATCGGGAAATTGTCCGGAATCGGAAAGGCTGTCGCCAAACACGACCATTTCATCAAACGGTGATGCGGCGTAGCTGGCACTGGATGCCAACAGCAGGGCGGCGGCAAGCGGTTTTAGAGCGCGGTATTTCATTGCGTGTCTCCTCAGAGAGTCTGTCCTTAGCGTTATTATTGTTGGCCTGGGGCCTGTTATTTTGCTGCTGAGAAAAATAGAAACTGTTCAACCGGTTATTGGTTTTGTCTGGTTGATACGCGTTTGATAATAGAGGGGATCAGTCGTGAGCACCAGTCACAGAGGTGACCCTCGGGTCACCCCCGAGGGCGCGTGATCAGACATAAGCTGCTGTGAGTCGGCTATGGGCTGTCAGTGGTGTTCCAGGGCTTCCAGTTGTTCGGACAGTTCAAGCCAGCGAGCCTCGGTCTCGTCCAGTTGGGCGCGCACGCCGGCTTGCTTCTGGAACAAGGTATTCATCCGGTCTTTGTTTGCTTCGTCGTACAGGCTGTTGTCGGCCAATGCGGTTTCCAAGGTCTCCAACTCTGACTGCAACTGCTCCATTTCCCGTTCGGCTTTTTTGATCGCGTTGGTGAGCGGTTTGATTTTTTCCCGCTGAGCTGCAGCCTGTTGGCGCTGGGCTTTTTTGTCGAGTCGTGGCTCGGTGATGGCGGCGGACACCGGCAGCGTTTCCCCGGCTAATTGGGTTTGGGTCCACTGGTGGTAGGCGTCAAGATCACCATCAAATGGCTCCACTTTACCGGCGTGCACCAACCAGAAATCTTCCACGGTATTGCGTAACAGGTGGCGGTCGTGCGATACCAGAATCACTGCGCCGTCAAACGCCTGCAGGGCAACGGTGAGCGCGTGGCGCATTTCCAGATCCAGGTGGTTGGTGGGTTCGTCCATCAGCAGCAGATTGGGTTTTTGCCAGGCGATAATCGCCAATGCCAAGCGGGCTTTTTCGCCGCCGGAAAACGGCCTGACAATGGCGAGTGCATCGTCGCCGATAAAGCCAAAACCGCCGAGGAAATTGCGGATTTCCTGCTCGCTGGCTTTCGGGCTCAGGCGTTGCAAATGCAGTGCGGGTGTGGCGTCGAGGTCCAATGCCTGCAATTGGTGCTGGGCAAAATAACCGATGCGCAAGTGCTCACCGCGGGTAATGTCGCCCGCGAGCGGCGCCAGTTCACCGGTTAATGCTTTAATCAGCGTGGATTTACCCGCGCCATTAAATCCCAGTAAACCAATGCGTGCGCCGGGTAATACCGTCAGGCTGAGTTTTCTGAACAACGGCTTGCCGTAGCCAATGTCGGCTTGTTGCAAATTAATCAGGGGATTGCTGACTTTATCAAAACACGGAATCGAAAAATGAAATGGCGAGTCAATGTGTGCCGGTGCAATGGATTCCATGCGTTCCAGTTCTTTTAACCGGCTTTGCGCTTGTTTGGCTTTGGTGGCCTTCGCCCGGAAACGGCGGACAAAGTTTTCAATTTCGGCAATGCGCTCTTGCTGTTTTTCAAACGCCGCTTGCTGCTGTGCCAGACGCTCGGCTTTCTGACGCTCATAGGCCGAGTAGTTGCCCACGTACAGCACGAGTTTTTGCGCTTCAAGGTTGACGATGCGATCCACCACCGCATCGAGGAAATCCCGGTCGTGGGAAATCAACAACAAGGTGCCGGCATAGCGCTTGAGCCATTGTTCCAGCCACAGGGTGGTATCCAGATCCAGGTGGTTGGTGGGTTCGTCCAGCAGCAAAAGATCAGACGGACACATGAGCGCCTGCGCAAGGTTGAGCCGGATGCGCCAGCCACCGGAAAAATCGGCCACTGGCTTTTGCTCCTCGCCGGGCTTGAAGCCGAGGCCCGCCAGCAGCTGCATCGCGCGTGCTTCGGCGGTGTAGCCATCGATGTGTTCCATCTGCGCGTAAGCCGCCGCCAGCGCTTCACCTTCGGCGGTCTCAATCTGCCGCTGCACCTGACGCAAAGTCTGGTCGCCATCGAGCACGTGATCCAGTGCGCTGCGGCCGGTGTGTTCGATTTCCTGCGCCATGTGGGCAATGCGCCACTGGCCGGGAATCTGGGCACTCCCGGTATCGGGTGCGAGCTTGCCGAGCAACATTTGGAACAGGGTGGATTTACCACTACCATTGGCGCCAATCAGGCCCAGATGTTGGCCCGGATGAATGCGCAGATCGGCGTGATCGAGCAGAATTTTAGGCCCGCGCTGCAGGCTCACTTGGCTGAGTTCTATCATGGCGCGCATTGTAGCGAGGGCGGTAACGCGGCGATAGCAAATATGACTGATCCATCGATGAAAGCCGGGGTATTGGCCCTGTACCGCGCCCCGGGCGTGGAGCCGGGCCTGTTGCAGTTGCAAGACGCGCACGGCGTCTCGATTCCCTTGTTGCTCTGGGCGGGCTGGTTGGGTACCCGGTCAGTAACACTGGCACAGTTGCCCGAGGCGGAACTGCGCCACTTGCTGGGGTGGGAAAAACAGACAGTGGGACCCTTGCGATCCTTGCGTCGCCGGCTCAAGGCCGAACTTGAGGACCAGCCCTCGCTCGCCGCGCTGAGGGAACAGATTAAAGCCTGCGAACAACAAGCGGAATGGTGGTTGTTGCAGCAGCTGGCCGCGCTGCCCTTGGAAACGGGGGAACTTTGCCCGTTGACGCTGTGTCTCAGATTCGCTGGCATTGATGAATGTGAGCCGATTGGCGCTTTGCGCGCTGCCATCGGTGCGCGCCTTAACAGCCAGCAGCAAGTAAGCTAGTATGGGCCGCTCATTTAAGACCGGGCAGCCCGCCCCCATTAGGAAACCACGATAATGATGACCCACAAGAAAGGCCTGGTGACCGGTATCGCCCTGGCCACCGCTCTGCTCGCGGCCTGCGGCGCAGATAAGAAAGAAGAAGCCAAGCTCGACACCCTGGAAGCCAAAGTGAGCTACATCTTTGGTACCAACATGGCCAATCAGTTCAAACAGGAAGACATCGCGCTGGACGCTGGTGCTCTGGCATTGGCTGTACAAGACGTGCAGGCGGGCAAAGAAAGCCGGATCAAGCAGGAAGACATCCAGAAAGTGATGGAAGAATTCCAGGCGGCGGCGCAAGCCAAACAAGAGCAGCAATACCAGGCAGTGGCAGACGCCAACAAGCTGGAAAGTGACGAGTTCCTGGCCGCCAACAAAGCCAAAGACGGCGTGCAGACCACTGAAACCGGCCTGCAGTACAAAGTGGTAGCCGAAGGTGAAGGCGCCAAGCCCACCACCGATGACACCGTTAAAGTGCACTATAAAGGCACCCTGATTAACGGCACCGAATTCGACAGCTCCTACGCCCGAGGCGAGCCGGTATCTTTCCCGGTAACCGGTGTGATTGCCGGTTGGACCGAAGCGCTGCAGCTGATGAGCCCCGGCGCCAAGTACGAACTCTATATTCCGTCCGAGCTGGCTTACGGTCCCGGCGGCACTGGCCCCATTGGTCCTAACCAGGCGCTGATTTTCGAAGTTGAGCTGCTGGAAGTGCTGCAGCCTGAAGCGAAAAAAGACGCCGCTAAGTAATACTGCGCCTTTTGCTGATCGAAAAGCCCGGCCACAGTGCCGGGCTTTTTATTGCTCTGGCCCTAGCGCAATTCATGCACAAAGCCATTGGCGGACAACGCCACATAGCCCCGGGTGGCAAAGCCCACTGCCAGTACCGCCGCGCCTGTGGGTTGCAGTGTGTCGCGCTTGGGCAGACGCCAGATGCCGGCCTGTTCCAGCGTGGCGAGATTCCAGAGCTGCACAGTTTGGTCCGGCCGGCCGGTGAGCAGCTGGCGGGCGTCGGGTGAGAATTGAGCGGCGGTGAAACGTATGCCGCGTTTGGTCAGACTGCCCGACAAGGGAATATTGCCCAATGCTTTGCCAGTGCGCAGATCCCAGATAACGGCTTTGTCGTATTTTGCGGCGCTCATGGCGCGACTGCCATCGTCGGCAATGGCCACCATCTGCACTTCTTCATCGTGGGTAAAGGTGTACAGGGCTTCGCCTTTTTCCAGATCCCACACCACGGCGGTGTAGTCCTCCGACCCGGTAATCGCGGTGCGGCCATCGGCGGTGAGTGCGACTTTCCGGACCCGGTTTTCATGTCGCAGGGTGCGGCGGACGCCGCCGCGCTTGATATCAAACAGTACCGCCGTGCCATCCACCAGGCCCAGCAGTGCATAATCGGCGTCGGGTGTGAGGGCCATATCCAGCACCTCGGCCGGCGCATTCCAGAAACGGGCGGCCTGCCCACTGGCCAGATCCCAGAGAACGATGGTGTGCGTGGTGGCTGTGGCAGCCCATCGGCCATTGGCAGAAAAGGCCGCGCTGTGGATGGTGGAACGCTCGCCTGCCTGGTGGTTCCAGTCGTACAGGCGTTCGTTGTCGGTCAGGCGCCAAAGACTGCCACCTTCAAAGATCGCGCCCACCAGGGCGTACTGGCCATCCTGGCTGATGACGCCGCTGAGAATGCCTTTATTGGCCACTTCGGTGCTTTTTTCGGGCGCGGGTACCGAGTCACAGGCGCTGATCAGCAGCAGTGACAGGGCGGCAACCAAGATCCGGATCAGATTCATAAGAAAGGTGTTTGTTAAAACCGAAACACCTTTAAGATAGTGCAGTTTGGGCGCGGTTGCCTGCTCAGGACACCAGATCCTTATGGGCATCGTGCAACACGGCGATCATCCGGTCTTCAGCACTGAAGCGGGTCTCCAATGCACTGCCCAGACGCGACAGGTCAGCGCGCAAGGCATCGAGATCGTCGATCTCCTGATACTTGTCGTTGAAATCGAGGATGAGGTCGGTAGTGGGGTCAATCTCGCTGTAGAGTTCAGCCGCCTCGGCAATGGCGTCCTGATCGTCAAACTCTTTGGCTTCTGCCACCAGTTGCTTGTATACCTCGAAGTGGCCGGCGGAGCTGTAATCCACCAGCAACTGGCACAGGCTGCGCACGTCGTCGCCGTGGCGCTCGGGTTCGAACTCATCGTGCTCGGACAGCTTGCAATAGAGAACCAGGGCATCCTGCCGCTCCTGCAGCCAGCGGTCGATAATCTCGCTCACACCGCCCCAACGTTCTTTGGCTGATTTGCAATTCTCCAGCATGTCGCTAATTCCTTAACACATTCGACAAATGAGTGCTCAATGTAGGTGAATGGCGCGCGCTGGGCAAGCGCTTTCAGATTAACCAGGGAATCACATAGGGTAGCCAAAGCGCAGTGATCGCGCCCGTTAAACCCATGCCCAGGCCGGCAAAGGCGCCCGTAACCGGGCTGATTTCAAACCCGCGCGCGGTACCGACGCCGTGGGCGTTGATACCCAATACAATGCCCTGTAGTCGCGGGTCCGCCAAACCGGCCCAGCGAAACACGGGGCTGGCGATCAGGGCGCCGAACACGCCGGTGTAAATCACCACACCGGTGGTCACGCTGACGTTGGCGCCGAGGGACTGGCTCAGCCCCAAGGCAATCGGGGTGGTGACAGACTTGGGTGCGAGTGCGCGCAGCAGATCGGCATCGGCGCCCAGCAACCAGGCCGACACCAGCGCGGTGGTACAGGCGATGGCACTGCCGAAAACCAGTGTGATGGCCACCGGCATCACCAGGCCCTTGAGCTGATGCAATTCCCGGTGCAACGGCACGGCCAGCGCCACCGTTGCGAGCCCCAGCAGGAGATAAAACAATTCTGACGCCTGGCGGTATTGCGGGTAATCAACACCTGCGAGCCAAAGGCCCAGCGCGATACAGGCCGAACCGGTGGCCAGCGGGTGCAACCAGAGCCGGCGGCCACTGCGTTGGTACAACAGATCGCCCAACAGGTAGGCGGCGAGCGTCAGTAGCAGGCAACCGAGCCAGAACAGGTTACTGCTCATCGGCATTGGCCAGGCGTTTGAGCAACAGGCTGCACAGCCACAGGGACGCAGCCGTGCCTACCAGCATCGCCGCCAGAATGGCGGGCCATTGGGCGATCACCTCGGCGGGCAGAAAAAAGATGCCGGCGCCGGCGGGGAGAAAAAAAAGCGGCAGCCACTGGATCAGCGGCTTGCTGGCGACTTCGGCGGTATCGGCAAGCGGCTTGGCCGGCAGTAGCTGCAGGCTGAGAAACAGCAGCAACATACCCGTCACCGGGCCCGGGATGCGCCATTGCAGTGCCTGGCTGAGTGCTTCACCGGCAAACAGGTAAAGCACCAGCACCGCCAGGCCCTTAAGCACTCCGGCGCAAACCCTGCCAGACATTGATGGCGAGCAGGCCGGCAAAGGCCACCAGGGTCCAGGCGGGAATGCTCAATCCGAGGAAACTCCACACCACGTCGGCGCAGTTGCCGTCGCCCTGGAACAACAGCGCCAACGCTTCCATGATGGGAAATGTTTCAAACATGTATTCCAGCCCCGGGCCGCAGGCGGGCACCTGGTCTTCGGGCAGGTTCTGAATCCATACATGGCGGGCGGACACTCCGCCGCCAATAATGGCGAAGAGTCCACCGAGGCTGGCGTAGAGCCGGCGCCCGGTTTGCGCCGGCATGTGCAGCGCGGCCACCAGTGCCACCAGGCCCACCAGTATCACAAACACCCGCTGGGTGATGCACAGCGGGCACGGGTGCATGTCCATCATGTGTTGCATGTAAAGGGCGGTGAGGATCAGGCCGAGGCAGCCAAGGGCGACCCAGATAAAGGTTGCGCGGATTCCGGGCAAAGGCATGGTATTTCATTCCGTAACGTTTGTGGCGGCCACGTTAGGGCAAATTCCCGGCGCTTACAAGGCTGTTCAGAGCGACTATGCTGTAAGCTGATCTCTCCGCAAGATGACCTATTGGAATGACCATGGCCTGCAAACCTCTGTTGATTACCCCCCTGGCGATTTTCCTGCTGCTGGCGTTTGCTGCCGTGCCTACGGCGCAGGCGCAGGACGAAGAGGCAGCACCCAAGCCCGAGGCCATGTACATCCCCTTGTTGCCGCCTTTTGTCGTGAATTACGGCGGCGCCGGCCGGCTGAAATACCTGAAGGCCGAGATGACCGTGCGGGTGCACAGCATCGAAGGTGCTCAGCGGGTGCGCCACCATATGCCGGCCATTCGCGACAAACTGGTGAGCCTGCTGAGTGCGCAGGAAGAACTGGTGATTGATACCCAGGAAGGCAAGGAACAGTTGCGCAAAGATTCGCTGGTGGCCATTCAGCAGGTCATCGAAATGGAAGAAGGCAGTGAGTCGGGCGTGGTGGATGTGTTCTTCGATAATCTGGTGGTACAGCGTTAGCAGTTCAATGCCTTTCCCGTTATAGTTCCGCCGCATTTAACGCGGCGGACGTCCCATGGAATACCTCGTAGTCACCTTTGTAGCCTTTCTGGCTTCCACACTCACGCTGTTTTCCGGCTTTGGCCTGGGCACGTTATTGATGCCGGCCATCGCGGTGTTTTTCTCGGTGGAGCTGGCGGTGGCCATGACCGCCGTTGTGCACCTGGCCAACAATCTGTTCAAGTTGGGTTTGCTGGCCAGACATGCCGACCGCCAAGCGGTGCTCCGGTTTGGCCTGCCCGCGCTGGCCACCGCTTTTCTGGGCGCCTGGTGGTTGGGGCAATTGAGCGCCGGTGAACGGTTTGTGGAATACGCTTTTGGCGGTTGGGCGTTCTCGGTGGAGGCGGTCAGTTTTATTATCGGCTGTGTGATCCTGGTGTTTGTGGTACTGGAACTGACACCGGCATTTGGTCGGCTGGCATTTGATCGCCGCTGGCTGCCGCTCGGTGGCGCCTTGAGTGGTTTTTTTGGCGGTTTGTCCGGGCATCAGGGCGCCTTCCGTAGCATGTTCCTGATCAAAAGCGGCCTCAGCAAAGAAGCGTTTGTGGCCACGGGCGTAGTATTGGCGGTGATGGTGGATGTAGCGCGCATGCTGGTATACGGTGTCAGCCTGAACGCCTACGCTGCCGACATTAACTGGCTGCTGGTGGCGCTGGCGACCCTGGCCGCATTCCTTGGCGCGTTCATTGGTGCCAGATTGGTTAAGAAAGTGACTTTGCAGTGGGTGCAGTGGATGGTATCCGCGTGCTTGTTGATGATCGGCCTCGGCATGGTCACCGGCAATATCTGAGTGCTGAAACCTACCAGCGCGTCTGGATGAAACGGACAGCGGGCTCCAGGTCAACGGCTTCTGCCAGTGCGAGAAACTGCGGCAATTTGCTCACATCATCCATGGCGTATTCTTTTGGCAAGGTGGTTTGCAGCCGTTGATACTGATCGCCCAATAACTGTTGGCATTGGTAATTGGCAATGCCTTCCGAGCCTTCGAATAAAATCGCCAGTAACTTTTTCGCCCAGCGCAGATAACCCCAATTGGGATTGCGGTCTTCCACCCATTCCAGACTGGTGCCGGTGCCCACAGACAAAATCACCAGGTCGTCCAGCTGTTGTTTTTCTTCCGGTGCGTTGTGCCGTGAGATGGCTTGCGCCAGTGCCACCATGGCTGGATTATTGGCCACCACACCGCCATCGATAAACCCGTCTTTTGCGGAAAAAAATGTGGGCGCGGCGCTGGTGTAGCGGGCGATGTCGCGCAGTTTGGTGCTCAGGTTGTGTTCGCCGCGCTTAAAGTTATGGAACATCTTCGCTTTCCAGTGACGGTCTGAATCGCGCTTCTGTTCAATGTCTTCAATGTTATCCAGATCAAAGGTGGGCACAATCACCTTGTGGGCAAGATCTCCGAGGGTTGTGTCGCCGAACTCCCGGGCCAACACTGTTTCCAGATTCCGGGCCTTGTAATCGGCGCGAAACCAGCGTCCCATATTGAGAAAATTATCCCATTTGTTATCGGCAAAAATGGATTTGCCGTCCTGCAGGTAAATCTGCTCCAGCTGGTGCGGCGTTTTGCCAGCGGCGAGCCCGAGTGCGATAAACGCGCCGGTGGAGGTGCCGGCGTAAAGTTGGGTGTGATCCAGAAAGCCGCGGATGCGGGGTTCATCGTTCAGTTTTTTCAGCAGCCGTGCCGCGATAACGCCGCGCAGCCCTCCGCCGTCAATACTGAGAATGCGATACCTGGCCATAACCCTTCCCTGTTAAAGCGTTAATCGGTGTGCGCGTTCAGCCGATAGGCAGTAGCTGTAACGACACGCGTTTCTTGCCATTCTGTACCGAGTGCCGGCCGGCTTCCACAAAGCCGTGTTTCTGATGAAACGCCAGCGAACCCGGGTTGCTGGGTTCGATATCGATTTCCGCCGTCAGCCAGCAGAGTTTTTCGCACCGGCATTGCTCAATCAATGAGCGATAACAGCTATCGCCAAAACCGCGCCCGCGATAGGCCTGGTCTATGACAATGCGGTCCACATAACGGAAGGCTTTCAGGCGCTGCTGGAACCATTGGTAGTTTACGCTTTCATAACTGCCGTCGGCGCCGTAGCTGATCAGAAATCCGACCCGGTGTTCTTTGTTCCACAGAATATTCACACTGCCGCCCTGCTCGGGAATCCGGCGCACCGCGTCGGCGTCGAGCGGCGAAAGGTAGTGCACGTTCTCAGCATTCTGCGTGAGGATGTAGTCCAGGTCCGTATCGGTGGCTGGCACTATGTCGATGGCGTTTGTCATGGGGGCAGTTTATCGGGGCCTGTGCGTATCGGCAAATGCTATCAGTCTGGGGTAGACCGCATGGAAGTTGTATTCAAGTTCGCGGTAGCGCTGAGCGAGCGGCGTGCTGATGCCGTCGAGTAGTTCGGGTTTGGAAATCCGGTGGCGGAGACTGTCGACTACATCAAAAAACGTGTCGCGGTCTGCGTATTGTTCCAGTAGCCGGAATTGGCGTGCGCGCGCAAGAAAACGCGCAGCACCGGCGGGCATGGCAGCGCGGTGTTGTTCCAGTTGGGTCAGGATCTCGTCGGCAAACGCATCCAGAGGTTGCCGATGATACGCCTGAAAATGCCGGGCGAGAAAATGATCGTAGGTGATGTCGATCACCGGCGGCGCCAGTCTGCGATATTGGCGGCCCAACAGCTCAATGGACTGGCGCACCTCCGGTTGTTGATCAATCCAGCCATCGATTTGCCGGTGCAGTGCCACGCCTTCAATCACCGGCTCGCGCCATTGCTCCCGATGGCGGGTGAGCGGACCTTTCAGCCAGTCACCCAGAAATCCGCCCAGTCGCACATCCGGGTGTTCGCCCGAGAGTACCAGATGGGCCAGGTAGTTCACTTCAGGCAGTCGAACTTGGGTTTATCGCAGCAGGTGTACTGGGCGTAAAAGTCTGCCAGGAATTGTTCAAACGGTTTTTGCTGCGCTTGTTCCAATTCCTGTTGCGCCGCCAGTGACTCCTGCGTTTGCCGCTCAAACAAAGCCGCTGCATCTTTGGTGAGGCTGCGGCCTTTGAAATACTCGGCGTGCTGGCGGGACAAATCTTGCGCCAACTGAAAAAATGTTTTTTGTTGGCTTTGCATATCGGCAATCAAGCGCGCCGCGGGTGTTTGTCCGGGTTGGTGAATGCGTGCGCTCACATCGGCCACGGCCTTGGTAAAACTTTTGCGGGCCGCACCTTTATCCAGCGCCTCGGCACAGCGGGCCAGGCTCGACAGGATCTCGTCAGCCCAGGCGTGCATGCTGATATCTTCGCCACCGCGTCTGAGTGTGAGCGCCGGATCTCTGCCCTGTTCCACAATGCGACGCTGGTTTTCGCGCATGTCGGCGTATTCAGCAGGGTCGGTTTCCGGGCTTTGTTCCAGCAAACAAAACAGCAGGAAGGCGTCCATGAAATGCAATTGTTCGCGCGTGACGCCCAGTGGCTCGTAGGGATTCAGATCCACGCAGCGTACCTCTATGTACTCAACGCCGCGTGCATGCAATGCATTGAGCGCTGTTTCGCCGCGTTGGCTGGTGCGTTTTGGTCGAATGGTCGAATAAAATTCGTTTTCGATTTGCAGCAGGCTGGTGTTTAACTGTTTGTAATCACCGGCGGCATCTTTCAGACCAATGCGCTCGTAATCGGCGTGAGGTTTGGTGATGGCGCCGCACAAGGTCTTCAGGTAGCTGTTCAGGTTGTTGTAGCACACCATCAATTGTTGTTGCGCATCACTCTGATAACCGAGGTTGCCCATGCGCAAGCTGGTGGCATGGGGCAAATGCAAACTGTGATCGTCGCTGCCCACCTGCGTTAATTGATGCGGACGGTTTTTGACAAAGCTGCGGCATACCGCGGGTGCGGCGCCATAGACATACACCAGCAGCCAGAAGTAGCGACGGAAATTGCGGATCAGATCAAAATAGCGCTGGGTTTTGTAATCCTGAAAGCTGAGCTTGCTGCCAGAGCGATCGTGCAGTGCGGCAATCAGCTCGTCGGAAAACGAAAAGTTGTAATGCACACCGGCAATGGTTTGCATGGCGCGACCATAACGGTGCCCCAGGCCTTCCCGGTAAATGGTTTTCATCCGGCCGGAATTGGAATTGCCATAGCGGGCCACAGGAATGTCTTTGTCTTCACCTATCATGCAGGGCATGGATGCGCCCCACAGAATTTCATCGCCCAGGTGTCGGTAAGTAAAGGTGTGGATATCGGCCAACTGACCCAGCAGTGCATCCACGCTGGTGTGCGGTTGGGTAATAAATTCCAGCAAGGCTTCGCTGTAATCGGTGGTGATGTGCGGGTGGGTCAGCGTGGCGCCGAGCGCGGCCGGATGATCGGTTTGCGCAAGCTTGCCATCGGTGCCCACGCGCAGGCTTTCTTTTTCCAGCCCGCGCAGTATCACTTTCAGTAGATGGTTGTTGCCCTCGGCCAACCAGGCCAGGTTGTCCTGCAGTGTAGGGGAAAGACTCACGGGCAACTCCTTTGTCGGCCGGCGGGTATCTGTTGAGGGTTAGTCTTCGACGACTTCTTCGTCCAATTCTTCAACCATGTCTTCGGATCGCTCATCGGCTTCGATGTCGTCCACGCCTATGCCGTCTGCAACCGAGTCGTCAGAGGCAGCGTCGGCAGTGTTTTCCAACAGAGACGCCTGCGCCTTGGGCTCATCCGGCAGTGGCTCGGGTTTGTGCTCGTCGGGAATGATGGGCAGCCCTTTTTCGTTCAGGCTGACCTCCAGCAGGTGAATGCGCTGGGTGTAGTCCTTGGCGTTGACCTCGACCTTCTGGTTGATAGCTTCGTCTTTGTGTTCGGTCTGGAACAGGCTACGCAGATCGCGTGCGTCCACCCATTCGCGGGATTTGGCTAACAGCAGTTTGTTCTGATTCTGCAGCACATAAACTTTCTTCATAGGTACATCCTCTGCATATCCCCCCATAATGGGGGCATTTGCAGAAAATGGAAGGGGTTTTGAGGTGGCGGGTGCCCTTAGCTGTTGGACGCCAGTCCCTCATAGGCGGCGTGCTGCTTGAGAATGTTCACCAGCTGGCCTTCCTGCAGCCGCTCGGCGCCGCGCACCACAATCAGGTCACCTTCGGCCAGATCGCCCACCACTGAGATGCGATTGCCATAGCCGTGGCCGGTTTTTACCTGCACCTTCACGGCCTTGTCATCGGGGCCGATCTTGAATACATACACCTGGTGCTCGCGCAGCACCAGTGCGTCGCGGGGCACGGTCATGGCGCTTTCGGCCAGGCCGTTGGGCAGCTCCACCCGCACCGCTTCGCCAATCAGCCAATGACTGGCGTCCACGGTGATGCGCAGCTCCATCATGCGCGAGCGGGCGTCGCCCACCGGCACCAGGCTCCGCACCTGCGCGGGTTGGGTCTGTTTCTGGTTACTGATGGCGACCTGGGTGTCCGGGTGCAGGTGGCGGGCGCTGTCCAGGGGTGCCTGGGCAGAGACCTCGAGGGCCTGGGTATTGGTGAGCCGCAACACCGCCTGGCCGGCGCCAATGTGTTCGGCGGGCTGGGCAAAGCGTTCCACCACCACGCCATCAAAGGGCGCTGACAATTGGGCGCGAGTCTGGTCGTACTGGCTGCGTTCGAGAGCGATCTCGGCGGCTTTCAGCTGTTGGCGGGTCATCTCCCGCTCCATGGTGAGCCGCTCCAGTTCCGCGCGCGAGGCACTGTTGGTTTGCGCCAGCCGTTCATTGCGCTCCACCTGTTTTTCCAGAAACGTCAGGTTGGACTGCAGGCGGGCCACATCGGCCTGGTCATCGGCCACCTGTAAGGCCCAGATGCGGTCGTTCAGGCGCGCGATGGGCTGGCCTTTTTTCACCCGGTCGCCCACCTCGGCCACCCAGGTGAGGGTGCCGGACAGCTCGGCCGACAGGCGCGAATCCTGCCGGCTGATAACCGAGCCGGGCACCCAGATGGTGGGGGCGATTTCGCGGCTTTGGGCTTCGGCCACTTCCACGGCCGCGGGCGGCATTTGGGGCGGTTGGGCCCACAGGTGCGGGGCGTAAAGGGCGCCGGCCAACAGACCGAGTGCAAGGGATCTGGTGAATGTTGTGCTGTTCATCTTGGGCCTCTGTTATCAGGCAACGGATTTCAGCCGGCGCAGTTCACTGTGCGGCGGAATATCGGCGAGTTTGGGTTGGCTTTTGGCGCCCATGCGCAGGAAGCACGGCAGTAACACCAGCGTGAAAATGGTGGAGACGCACATGCCGCCCACAATCACCGCGGCCAGGCCCCGGTAGATCACACTGCCCGCACCGGGCATGAGCAGCAGTGGCAACATGCCGAAAATACTGGTGAGGGTGCTCATGAAAATCGGCCGCAGGCGCAGCATCAGCGCTTGCTCTACCGCTAAATGCCGGTTCATGCCCTCGCGCTCGGCGCTGCGGGTCTGGTGCACCAGCAGGATGGCGTTGTTGACCACCAGCCCCAGCATGATCACAAATCCGATCATGGTGAGCAGGTCCAGCGGCTGGAAGTTGATCAGGTTCAGGATCTGCATGGCCAGCACACCGCCCACCATGGCCAGTGGCATGGCCAGCAGTACCAGCGCGCTGTCTTTGGGCGAACGGAACAACACGCTCATGAGCAGAAACAGAATCAACAGGGCAATCAGGAAATTCTCACCCATGGTGCCGAGCGCCTGTTTCAGGTTATCGGCACTGCCGCCGTACTGGATGTTGCCATCGCTGGGGAGAGCAGCACGGATTTTCGGCTCCACGTCCGTTTGCAGGGCATGCAGGGCCTTTTCCAGACTCATGGTTTCGGGCGGTACCACCACCAGCGTGAGGGTGCGGCGCCGGTCGATGCGGCGGATCTGGTTCGGGCCCACGGTACGATCGAGGGTGACCAGCTGACTCAGCGGCACCATGCCACCGGTGGGTGTGGCCAGGGGCAGGTTGATCAGGGCTTCCGGGTCGTCCCAGGCCTGGGCGCGCAGAATTACGTCCATGCGTTTGACCGAATCAAAGTGCTCGCCCACCCACAGGCCCTTGCCCAGCATGCGCACCACCGCGCCCAGATCGCGTCGGGTCCAGCCCTGCTCCTGCAGGGCGCGATCGTTCGGCAGCAAACGCAATTCCGGCTCCGCATCGGCGGTGCCCGGGTCTACCCGCGATTGGGCTTCGGGCAGCGCTTCGCGCACCCAACCCACCGCCTGCTCGGCCACGTCTGCCAGTTGGCGGGCATCGGAGGCTTGAATATGCACGGGAATGGCGCGGTCGCCGCCAAAGCCGCCGAATAAATTCCCTTGCGCAGAGAATGCCATGGTGTCGGGCAGGTTGACGGTGATTTCTTCGCGCACAATTTTCAGCAGCTCGTCGACGCGCGATTGATCCTGCACGCGCGCGCCCATGGTGCCGCCGCCCGGCCACACCAACACATAGTAGTTTTTCAGCGCCGGCTCTTTTTCGCCTTTCATGTAGGGCGCCATGCGCTGGTTGATCACGTCCACAATTTCGCGCTCGATGGTGTCGATATTGGTGGCGGGCGGAAACCGGAACCAGGTGTCTACCGCATCGCGCTTCACCGGTGGCAGGTAATCCAGTTCGGGCAATAGCAACCAGGTGGCTAACAGGGGGGCTGTGATCAGGCCGGCGATCAGGCTCCAGCGTTGCTTGGGGGTGTGGGTAATGCGCATGACCAAGGAGGTGATGCGTTGCCAGAGGCCGATATTGTGATCCGTTAACCCTTCTTCTTTGAGCCAGCGCGAAGCCAACAGTGGCACAATGGTGACCGCCACCAGCAGCGAAATGCTTACCGCAATGGTGATGGTGAGGGCCAGGTCAGAAAAGAGTTGGCCTTCCACATCTTTCAGAAATACCACCGGCAGGAAAATTGCCACGGTGGTGGCAGTGGAGGCCAGCAGCGCGCCCCACACTTCGCCCGTGCCTTTGCGCGCGGCGTCATCGGGTTGGGCTTTTTGTTCTCGCAAGCGCACCACATTTTCCAGTACCACAATAGCCGCATCCAATACCATGCCCACGGCAAAGGCGAGGCCGGCGAGTGAAATCACGTTCAGCGTGCGGCCGGTGAACTGCAGCATGATGAACGTGGACAACAGCGAAATGGGAATGGTGAGGGCGACAATCAGGGTGGCGCGGGCGCGGCGCAAAAACCACCACAAAATTCCCACAGCCAGCAGTACACCCAGAAAAATATTGCTGGTCACCAGATTGATGGCGCGGTAAATAAACACCGACGCATCAAAAGACTGAACCATGGTGAGGTTGCGTTCCTTGAGCGGACCCGCGCGCAGTTCGTCAATTTTTTCTTTTACCGCGTTGAGCGTGGCCAATACATTGGCGCCGCTTTCGCGATCGATTCGGATGCCGATGGCGGGGTTGCCGTTTTGTGTGGCCAGGTTATTGCGATCGGGCAGGCTGACTTTTACTTCGGCAATATCACCTAACAGAATCGGTTTACCGTCGCGCCATTCAATCACCATCTGGCCCAGTTGCTCCGGCTCCCAGCGTCCGGCCATACGCAACGTATACTGACGCCGGCCTATGTCCACAAAGCCGCCGGATACATCGTTGGATTGCCCCAGCAGCCCCGCCACCATGGGCAGCTGCACACCGAGCTGCGCGGCGCGGTAGGGATCAAAGCGGATCTGCAATTCCTCCATGGGACCGTTGCCGTTGCCGATGCCGGCGCGCGCCACGCCGGGAATGCTTTCCAGCGCCGGGCTGATCACCTCCTCCACAAAGGTGAAATAGTCTTCCACTTTGTTCGGGTTTTCGGGCAGTACTTGCAGGAAATACCAGGTCAGTGCCGGTGTGCCGCCATCCCAGCCACCGAGTGTAATCACCGGTTGCATGGCGTCGCGTGGCAGCGGCTTGAGCCGGTTCATGCGCGAGATCACGTCCACCAGTGTTTTCTGCATGTCGGTGTCCATGCCAAAGGTGAGATTGATCCAGGCGAAACCGGCGTTGGCACCGGCGGCCATTTCTTTCACCCCGGGCAGACCCTGCAAGACTTCTTCAATGGGTTCGACAATTTCCGATTCCATTTCCTTCGGACTGGCAGCGCGCCAACCGGTGGAAATATTGATCACCGGGCTTTCGATATCGGGAAACAACTGGATGGGCAGTTTGTTCAGACTGAACAGCCCGAAGGCGACGGCAAAAACAATGGCAACAATCGCTGCGGGCGGATTGCGCAGCGTGGCGGCAGTAAGATTCATGTTGGCCCCTCGGATTGCCCGGATTACATGACACAGGCGTTGAGTTATGTACCTATTCTAGTGGTGCATACAGCCAAACTCAGGCGACTTGAGGCAGCGGGAGAAACCGGTGCGGCCAGCGGAGGCTGGCCGGGATGAAAGGAAACGATTCAGCGATTACTGGAGAAACGTTGATACTTTTTCTTTATAAGAGCGGCTCATTTTCAACTTATCGCCGCTGTTCAGAATCAGGTGGTACTCGCCGTTAATGTGCGAGCTGATCTTTTCAATGCGCTTGATATTCACAATGGTGGAGCGGTGCACGCGTTGAAACAGGGCGGGGTTGAGTTGCTGCTCCAGCGCCTTCATGGTGACCCGCATCACGTGAATGGTGCCATTCACATGCAGGCACATGTAATCGCCGGCAGCATCCACCCAATCGATATCGGCAATGGGCACCAGGGTAATATTGCCGCCGTCTTTCACCGCAATTTTTTCCGGATACTGAGCGCCGTTGCTGCCCTCTTCCGATAACCATTCCTGCACTTCGGAAGGGTCTTTCTGGGTGATGCGGCCAATAACATCCAGCAGTTGCGCCTTGTCGGTGACAGCGCTCTTACGCGCATACACTTCCTGCGCGCGCTCCACCGCTTCGCGCAAGCGGGAATCTTCGATCGGCTTCAACAGATAATCCACAGCGTGGATCTTGAACGCGTCCACGGCGTAGTGATCGAATGCCGTGCAGAAAATAATCAGTGGCAGATCATCGGCCTGCAGGCTTTTGACCACATCAAAACCGTCCATGCCGGGCATTTGAATATCGAGAAATACCAGGTCTGGCTGCAGCTCGGGGATGGCCTGCAGTGCCTCATTGCCGTTACTGCACTCGCCGATTACCTCCACGCCGTCGATTTCCTGTAAGCGGAGCTTCAGGCCCCGGCGCCCCAGGGATTCATCATCGACAATCAGTGCTTTCAAGGTCATGCGGCCTTACTCCTTTCCGTGCTGCTGTAGGGGATGCGTATGGTAATGCGCAATCCGTGCGGGTGAATGTTTTCCAATTCAAAACCATGGGCCGGCCCGTAGAGCTCCTGCAGGCGTTCGCGGGTATTGGCCAGGCCTACGCCGCCGTGCTCGCCTTCGCTGCGGGGGCGCAGGGCGGATTGGATATCGGTAATGCCCGGGCCATTGTCGCTCAGCTGGATGGAGAGTTGGTTATGCAGGACATCGGCATCCAGCCATATGGTGCCGCCGGTGGGGCTTTTGGCGATGGCGTATTTGATGGCGTTTTCAATCAGGGGTTGCATCAGCAGGTTGGGAATCAACGCGTTGCGGGCGGATTCGCTGATGGTGAACTCCATTTTCAGGCGCTCTTCGAAACGTAGTTTCTCAATACCCAAATACAGCTGCAGGGTTTCTACCTCCTGCGCCAGAGTGACCTTCTGCATGGGGTTATTGTCGAGTGAATAGCGCAGGAATTTAGATAACTCGGTGACCATGCCGTTGGCGGTTGCGGTCTGTTTTTCCAGAATCAGGGTGGAAATGGCGTTCAAGGTATTGAACAGGAAATGCGGGTTGAGCTGGTAGCGCAGCATTTTCAGCTGGGCCTCGTGCGCCATGGCCTGAGCCTTGAGGGTTTTTTCCTTCTCCTGCTGGAGCATGCGGTAGTACTTGAGGCTGAAATACAGCGCCGCCCAGCTGAGGAAAATAAAGAACGAATAGGTATACCAGCCCAGGTATTCAAACAGTGAGCGCTTGTAATCGATATCCTGATTGAGGGCGAAAAATACCTCCATTTTCAGGAACGACCACACCGCCGTGGCAGCGATGACGGCCAATAGCGAATAGATACCGCGAACAATGACGTCTTTCGGCCAGATGCGCTTGTAATAACTGCGCAGCCAGACAGACAGCAGCATCCCGCTCAACACGCTCATCAGGGTGTAGGCCACCTGCAGACCTAAATGCCTGTCCCAGAAAATGGCAGACAGGGCCACAAAGAAGCCATAGCCGGTCCAGCCAAACACGTTCAGTGCCCAGAACTGGTAATTGGGCTGGCTCAGGATCTTCTGAACCAATGGCTGCTGATGGAGGGGTTGCATGGGAACGACTACCGGACTGAATGTTTTTTGTCATTATAAGCGGCGATACCGGTAGTAGAAGCACCTTAGTCGTAAAATTCCGGCGTTGACCGCAGGCTTCGTGCTATAAACGGGGCTCAATACTTCGCATAGGGAGATGGACATGATTGGTTATGCCACCTTGGGCACTAACAACTTTGAGCAGGCCGTGGCCTTTTATGATGCGCTGTTAGCGCTCATGGGCGGCCAGCGGTTTCTGGAAAGCGACGCCATGGTCGCCTGGGTGAACGACCCGGCGCAGCCAGGCCTGTGTATCTGCAAACCCTATGATGGCAAGCCCGCCACAGTGGGTAACGGCACCATGCTGGCGCTGGCGGTAGACTCCAATGATCTCGTGGACCAGGTGTACGCCAAGGCCCTGGCGTTGGGTGCCACCGACGAAGGCGCACCGGGACCGCGCGCAATGCCGGGATTCTACGCGGGCTACTTCCGCGACCTGGATGGCAACAAGCTCAACGTTTTCCACCTCAGTCAGCCGGCAGGATAAACGCGGGCCCAGTGGGGTTTTTGGTGCTGGATTTATCCACCGGCCGGGCCGTGAGATCGCGCAGCAGCAGGGGCTTCAGTTTGGACTCAAACACCGAGGTATCCTGCTGTTGCGGGTCCAGCCACAGCGCCATTTGTTCGGGTTCGTGCTCATTGAAAATCAATGGCAGGGACTTGCGATGAATCTGCTCCAGTTTGGGGTGTCCGGCCAGGGTGATGATTGAGGCAGACGTGACCGTTTCGCCCGTATGCGCGTGTGTCCATTGCTTGTAAAGACCACCAAAACAAAAGGCTTCACCTTCAAACGCCAGTTGATGGGGGTGTTTGCCGTCCTGGCTTTCAATAAAACTGGAGGCGGGAATGAGGCACCGATGCAGGCGGAATTCGGCTTTTTTCGATAGTTGCTTCCAATTGGTATTAATCGACCAATAGTTTGGATGTGGTTTAAAACCGGTGGTAGAGGGTTGCAGATACAGATGCCAGATGGCATCGCGTACTACCAGGCCCTCAGCCTCCTGCACCAGAACACTGATGGGATTGCAGGGCGCACAATCGGCATTGAATCGCAGTTGGCTGCTATCAATCCCGAGCTCGCGCATCAGCCGTTGAACCGCCGGAGACTGAATCAGGTTAAATCGGCCGCACATGGATGAAATAAACCTCTCTTTTGGTCAAATTGACCACAAATCGCCTTTCTGTTTGAATCGCTTACAAACTATAACGTAACGGCCATTCCTTTTATGAAATTCTCCGCCTACAGCGTGTTTGTGTTCACTGCCTTGCTTATGGCCTGTCGCCCCGTGCCGCAATCCACACACAGCCATCTCTATCACAACCAGTTGGGTTACCGGATTGCGGGCAGCAAGGGTGTATTGGTTGAGACACCGATCCCGCGCAACTGGCAGTTAGTTGATGCCAGTGGCAATGGCGTTGCAGAGGGCGAGATTAAGCCGGTGTTTTGGCCGGAAGCGGGTACACAGGTGGCCTGGCTGGATTTTTCAACGGCGCAGCAAGCGGGTCACTACTCGCTCTCGGTCGAGGGTCTGGCACCAGTGCCGATTGTTATTCAGGAAAATCCCTGGCTCGCTGTGCACGATGCAGCAATGAAAAGTTTCTATCTCAACAGGGCTGGCCAGGCATTGGAGCGCCGTTACGCGGGCGACTATGCACGCGAAGCCGGGCATCGGGACACGGAGGTGCTTGTGCATTCAAGCGCTGCCTCAGACTCAAGGCCAGAGGGCACAAAAATCAGCGCGCCGGGCGGATGGTACGATGCCGGCGACTACAACAAATATGTGGTCAATGCCGGTATCAGCACCTACACACTGCTGCTGGCGCATCAGCAATACACGCAGTTTTATTCACAACGCCAATGGGCTATTCCCGAGTCGGGTGGCGCCCTGCCCGATATGCTCGCGGAAATAAAATACAACCTCGATTGGATGCTGGCTATGCAGGATGAGGATGGTGGCGTTTACCATAAACTCACCTCGCTGCGCTTCAACCCGATGGAAATGCCAGCACAGGATGATGATGCGCGTTACGTGGTGCATAAAAATACTGCCGCCACTTTGAATTTTGCAGCGGTGATGGCAATGGCGAGTCGGGAATTCAAGCCCTTCGACCCAACACTTAGCGAACACTACCTAAATGCAGCCCGCAACGCATGGCAGTGGTCTGTACAACACCCCGCCCTTCCCTACCAACAACCGGAGGATGTAGTCACTGGCGAGTATGGCGACCAACAGTTGGCCGATGAATGGTTCTGGGCTGGTGCGGAGCTTGCGATCAGTACGGGCGACAACAGCTATATACAACCACTGCCAGAATCCGCCGCAGCCATACCGGCCTGGTCTGATGTGGCAACACTGGGCCTGATCAGCCTGGCGAATCACAAACCTAACAGCGAGTGGTTTAACAGGCTGGATGCAATTGCCGCAACACTCTCTGCCCGCGAAAATACCGCGCCGGGTTTTACACTGTCTGCGCAGGAAAAAGATTTTGTCTGGGGCTCTAACGCCGTTGCGATGAACCAGGCCATGGTACTGATCATTGCCAGTAACCTTTCCGGCAACCAAAAATACCGCGATCTGGCCGAAAAAATGTTGCACTACGTGCTGGGCGCCAACCCTACCGGTTACAGTTTTGTTTCGGGCTTTGGCTCAAAACAGGCAAAGCACCTGCATCATCGCGCCAGTGAAGCCGATGGTATTGAAGTGCCTGTTCCCGGCATGCTGATTGGTGGCCCCAATCCGGATCAACAAGACAACTGCCCGGGCTATCCCAGTAATTTACCGGCCCTGAGTTATCTGGATCATGTGTGCTCATACAGCACAAACGAGACAGCCATCAACTGGACCGCTCCTTTGGTATTCGCGCTTGCCACATTCAGCCAGGATTAGTGAAGAAAGAACGGCAGTGTTCTTGGCTATATCAAAGTATGAGATTTATACAGTATAACGACGGATAGCCCGGATCTTTGGCTCGTTTTGCATTTTGAACTGGCACGTTTTCACACCGCTACAAAAATTAGAGTCTTTAAAATCAATGGCTTACGATTAAGGGGCCGTGGTTATGGGGGTGGCTCGAAAAGGTTTTATAGTGCGCGCACGCTTTCTTGGCGTATAGTTCAACCACAATGAAAAACGTTAGATAAATCAATAAATTACAGCCGTTGATTTGCGCGCCAAATGGCAAAGCGAGCTGGCTCAGTAATTAAATGTTATTGAGCCTTACTTAATTTAGGTCTTGGAAAGAAAGGATTATATTCAATTGCGTGCCATTTTTCGGCGCGCCGGCATTAGGGAATATGCTGGTATCAGTATCGTAGTTTCGTTCTCAGTGCCAATGCGTAGGCACAATGGCCGGGTCTCGCGGCACTCCGCATTGTGGTGTGCCACTAAGTAAATACAAGGTTGGGGCAAGTACGGTATTCTTGCCCCATTGGTGGCCATAAGGTGCTCAACTTACTCTGTAGGTTGGTCAAACCAACCGGCCAATAACAAGCAAAACCAACCGACGCGCAAAAAGCGCGCGCGGTTGTTTCGGGCGTTATGTGTGTTGAGTGCAGATGAATTGGAAACTGAAGTTTTAACGTTAAAGGTCGAAATAGGCCTGCACGAAAGCTGCATGCAGGGACGTCCTGGATATAGATCCGGTGTTCGGCCTAATCATTGGATGCCCGGAAAAGACTACACGTTTATGGGGCAAGTTGACTTCATAGGCCGAGATTTGCTTTCTCCGGGTGAGTGTTGCGAGGCGATTGTTAAATGTATTATTCCAGTTCAGGATTTAGGTTTATTTGAACCGGGCTTCATCTGGCAAATATGTGAAGCGAATAGAATCATGGGCTATGCCAAGGTTTTGTCATGTTAAAAGCACATAACAAACGCAACCAAAATGGCCTGGCGGCCGCGACTTAGACTTGCACCACTTTGACGGACAGTAAATTACTGTCAGTCAAAAGAGGTGTGTTATGGGAATAACAAAGAAGAAACACTACGACAGCTACACATTGGCCTTTAAGGTCAAAGCGGTCAGAGAAAGTAAAAAACGAGGCGTTAAGGCCATAGATGTGGCGAACGCGCTTGGTATTCATCCGGTTATGTTGTATAGATGGCGACAGGAGTATAAGGAAGGTCGCCTATCGGAGAACAAGCATATGAAGGTGCCGGAGCCCCCACCTAAAAAATCTCGCGAAGACAGCGACAAGCTTAAAGTGGCCGAGAGGCGCATTAAGGAGCTTGAGAAACGCTTGGCGGCTAAGGAAGAAGAGGTCGTCATTTTAAAAAAGGCAAAGCGGTTCTTCTTGGAACAGCGCAAGAAAGATATGCGTTCATAGAGGAGAACCGCGACGTTCATAAAGTCGTGACGATGTGTGAACACCTTGATGTTTCGACCAGTGGTTACTATGACTGGCGCGAGAGGAAGCCGAGTGAGCGAGCCCAGTACGACGCTATCCTGGTGAGCCAGATATGTCGCATGCATGTTGGCCACCAAAAAAACTATGGCGCGATACGGGTGCACCCTTACTTAAGGGCGCGCGATTACGCCTGTAGTCGGCGCCGGATCAATCGCTTGATGAAGGCACATGGCATACGCTCTATTTATCATGCTCAGCGTCCGCGTCGTTACAAAGGAGCAAATGCTCCAGTATCGGATAACATATTGGCTGCTCGACCAAAAGCTGCGCAAGTAGGCGAAAGCTGGGCTGGAGACATGACCTATCTGAAGACGGCGGAAGGGGAGCTGTATATGGCTGCGGTCTTGGATCTCTACAATCGCAAGGTCGTTGGCTGGGGCTTTTCCTCAGCCCATAATAGTGATCTGGTTGAGGGCGCACTACAGATGGCGCTGGCGATGGAGGAGCGGCTTCCAGGTTGCATCTTCCACAGCGACCAAGGCTCAGAATATCGATCGGATGAGTATCGCAGGCTGCTTCAAGATTCAGATATGGTGAGCAGCATGAGCAGGGCTGGAGTGCCTACAGACAATGCGTACGTAGAATCGTTCTTTAAAACGTTGAAAAATGAGCTGGTTCATCATTGGAAATTCAAAAGCAAGATAGAATGCGTTGCCCGAGTTGTTGATTACGTTGGGTTTTATAATAATAACCGCTTACACTCGGGTTTAGATTATGCAACACCAAATTCATATCAAGGGTGAATCAATAGGTGTCCGTGAAAGTGGTGCAAGTCCAACTCGCTACGCTCGCCGCTACGCTCGCCTTTGTCGCGGGCGTTATATTTTTTGAGGGAACCGTACGCAGATGGATGTTGCGAGTCTTATCTTAGTGCTTTTATGGCCGCTACTTCTGATAGGCTTCTTTAAAAGCAGAAAAAAGATATTCTTGGCTCAAAGCTATTTATCGATAGCGGTGGGCATTGCAGTTTCATTAATATATGCAATCACCGTATTTCGATCGTATTTAGAATGCATGAATGAAGATCCATATCAACAATGCGCAGCTCTTCCTCAAGCTCTAATAGAGTGGTATGGCGAGTGGAGTCTAATTATTAATGTAGTTGTACTTGGTGTATTTGTCGTTGCCCACAACAAAATACAAGTAGCAAAGAATGATAAACAAATATAACAAGGGTGGGCAGTTTGCGGCTGCCGCCGCGGGACTCGCTAACGCTCGCCCCTGCCACCGGCGTTAAGCATCAACATGAATACACTGCGCGATGAACTCAATGAAGTTATACGCTCCGAAAATATAGTGGGGCTTGAATTTCTTCGCATGAATGATTGGCAATGGATAATGGACAAACTGGCCGATAATTTTCTATCTCATGGCAAACAAAGCCTCGATAGAATCTGGCTTTGGGACTCCATCAAAGAACCGTATACGAGCTATCAACCAGATGATGGCATTGGAGAACTCAATTCACTCCTCAGCCAATCGGGCGCTTACTGGCTTATCGCATCAGATGAAGATGGTAAGTATTGGGTTCTTGAAGGCACGGGAAAGGCAATTGTTAGCGCATTGTCCGAAACAAGATATTTTGAGTACTACATTACTAACAAAGAAATATCATGGCTAATTTGTGAAAACCACCATGGTGTAATGGTTCTTAAAGGCTCCATTGAGTCCGAGCGAGAAAATGCTTAACAAGTCAATTAACTACGCGCCTACGGCGCCGGACAGCTTACACTACGCTTTGCTTCGTTCCAGCTGCCGGTTATTGAGGCGTTATGTGCCGAATTGAAAACGATTTTCTTTGAAGTGCCGAATATAGGCAAATACTGTATAAATAAACAGTATTATTATTAGAAGAAAAACTAAGGAGAAATTTGACGGGGGCTATACTGTTTTTACTTTCCCTTAAGAACATCGACTTGCAGTTGAATGGGTCTTGAGTCATTACAACAGACAAGGCGATGTTCTTAAGGTTAAGCAATTCCCCGCAAAGCTTCATTTATTTTCGTTTTCACTTCGGTTAACTTTGCCTGCATTAATTTCCACCATTTGAGGAAATGCTGGTGGCATATGTGAGGCAAGCACATAACAAGACACAACATTTGACCAGTAATAACCTGTCACCTTCGTTGCGTGGCAACAAAGGCGCCAGAACATTCCTGGCAAATGTGTTACATCGTTATGTGTAAGATCAAGCTATGGATAAGCCCGAAGCGATAAGGTTAGTAGAGAAAGAATTAGTAAAACTAAACCCCAGTGTAGATTGCGTAATTCAGCATGGTGAAACTATTGAAAAGCCTTGGGGATGGGTTTTCTTCTATCAAAGCAAAGCTTTCGTTAGTTCAGGAGACTTCCGAGATATGCTCTGTGGAAATGCTCCGCTAATTGTAAATCGGTCAAGTGGAGAAGTTGTTTTGACTGGTACGGCGCATGAAATAGAGCATTATATAAAAGAGTATGAAGAGCACAGAAAATAAAACACATAACAAGGGTGGCCAATTCGCGGCTATCGCCGCGGGACTCGCTTTCGCTCGCCCTTGCCACCGGCGTTATGCAATGGATAGGTTAAGATAGATGAATAACAAGTTGTGGCAATGTCCAATCAAAGTTGAGCGTGGTACTTACGAGGCTATGCCCGATACTTGGGCTGGGGCCGCAGTTAATTACTATGTTGGAGCTGCTACATACGAAGAAGCATTAACGAAGGCTGTAAAGGTAGTGCAGTCCTTAGGGATGATCTTTGTTGATCTTCTAGACGGAAAGGTAATGCAGCTAGATCCTGAAAACTGGTGGGAAGGCTATGTGATGGCAAATTACTCAGATTATTCAGATTATTTCCCGGCTCAGGATGAAGTGCTAAGGATTGTAAGAGAGGGATTAGTTTTTCATGGGCCATTTGCTGGTTGGGGGCGAGAATAGATGCATAACAAAGTGCTCAAGAGCCGACGCGCGAAAAGCGCGCGCGTCTTAGCACGGCGTTATACGGCTGTCTGATGGAAAGCATTGAAAAACTAAAGAACAGCTTAATCTCGTTATTCCCATCTTTTGCAGAAGAGCTGGTGGAGGACGAGCCGGGAGAATTCGAGTATCGCGAGGAGCTAAGTCTTCATCATATTTGGCGATGCTTTAGCTATACGGCGTCAAAGGAATTGGTTCAGGCTGAGGTGAAAGTAATTAAATCTCTCGCTGAATTAGTAAACAAAAGTGTGGCTGCTGGCGGTGTTGAAGAAAATGCAGTATCCACCTGTTTTCTAGAGCACGCATCCCAAATTGGTGTTAAAAAGGCGCTTAAGCCTCATCTGTCGCAGCTAGCTAGGCAGGAGCTAAGATGAGAAAATCGTATAACAAGGGCAGGCAAAGTGGGCCGCAAAAAACGCGGCCCGGACTCGCTATCGCTCGCCTTTGCTGCCGGCGTTATGTGTAAGCAATTGGGTATCAGCAGATGTCATTTGATGAATTCTTAATGAAGAACGGATGGACGAAAGAAGATACCTCATTTTCTTATCATAAAGATGGATTCCGACTAGTGTTTGATACAAGTTCTTGGCTAGAGGTAGAAACAATGTCGGGTCAGAGAATATTTGACGTTCCTGTACCAGAAGAGCGTTTATACAAATGGACTGTAAATTTAATTGGGCACCTTTGTGCAACACATACTACTAGATAATGAAAAGCAAATCTCAAAGATCACACATAACAATCAGCTCAACACGAAGCCCAACCTCCGCTTCACTACGCGGCTGGCCTTCGGCCATCTTAGCCGCTACGCTCCGCTGACGGTTGTGCTCGTGTTAGCTGGGCGTTATGAGTAAAGGAATCACGTGATAAAGATCACCTTTTTGATGTTTACTCTATTAAATGTTGCTGGCTGTGTAGGCACGATGTCTGGAGCATATGAGACATTTGCAGAGGATCTCGGAAGTTTAATTGGCAAAAGTTTCGAATCATCATATGTATACAATATTGGCTACCTCGCACAATTAAAACCGGATGAAATAAAGCCATTGACCAATGGCAACGAAATAAGGGTTTATGCAATTAATCCTCCAAGAATCCAAAAGTGTAAGGTACATATCGAGGTGGATATTAATAGCATTGTTGTCGGTGCAACTTCGGAGGGCCCAGAGTGTTGGCGTGCATATTAAGCATCAATACTCATAACAAAGTGCTGAAGAGCCGACGCGCGAAAAGCGCGCGCGTCTTAGCACGGCGTTATGAGTCCAATAAGCATTAGAGTATGAAACTAGGAAAAATATATAAGGGAGTATCCGTAGATGAGTTTCACGTAAAGCGCGAAGGTGGCTCGTTTACGGTAAGGTTTGAATTTAGCAGCTCAAATGAGAGTGTTAGAGCCACGCTTTTTGGGGTTCGTGATCCAGAAAACCTATGCGAGATTCTAAATGCAGATCGGCTATGGGTAGAAAAAGAAGAAAATAGCCAGGCTGGATTTGGAGTCTACACGTTAGGTGTATCCCATGAATATTTTACTGAAATAGTCTTCGATGCATTGTCGTAGTCAAACTCATAACAAGCGACTGTGGTCCCAAGTCAAGCCTACCGCAACGTTTTCTTTGCTGGGTTAGGCCGTCTTCCACGGCTGCCCATCACGCACCATGGCGTTCAAAATAGTAATCATTTTCCTCATGCAGGCCGTAAGCGCGACCTTCTTATGTTTTCCCTCGGCAACCAATCGGTTGAAGAACTTCTTCATCACCGGATTACATTGAATAGCGCTCATCATTGCCATGTAAAGCATAGTTCTAATGGGGGCTCGCCCACCTTTGATACGTCGCTTGCCTCTCATGGCACCACTATCGCGGTTGAACGGCGCTAAGCCGCACAAGGCACCCACCTGTCTGCAGCTCAATGAACCCAGTTCTGGTAGCTAGCCAAGTAGAGTATGAGCCACGCCAGACCCTATTCCAGGCACGCTTAGTAGAATGTCGTAAGTGGCTTGCCATTCTGTTACTTGCGCCACTTCCCTGGCTAACTGATCATTGACCCAATCAAGTTCTTTTTCTAACAACTTGATCAACCTCCGATGAGAGCGCTTCATGACTGCGGAGGCTTTGTGTTCGCGGTTCAACTCCTGAGTACGGGCCTCCATCAGCTGACGTTTTCGGGCAAGTAAGTCCCTGATATGCCGTATTTTTTTGCTGTTGATAGGCCGAATATCTGGTTTGATTGTGGCACCGAAAAGTGCGATAACTCTTGCGTCAATGCGATCCGTTTTGGCGAGGATTCCCTGGACCTTCGCGAACCGACGTACGTTGATGGGCTGAACAACTACAACTGGAAGTTAGGCCTCGGCAAGTATCTCGACTACCAGGCGCTCATATCCTCCGGTTGCTTCCACTACAATACGGGATACATTGAAGCGCTTTAGCGTCTTTCGAAGCTCTCTAATATCATCAACCGTGTTGTGCACCTGCCAATGCCTATCAAGTTCTAAAATATAAATATCTAAGAACGATTTTCCTACATCAATACCGATATTTCTTTGTTGCTTAATGCCAGCGCTGGTAGTTGTTTTCATGACTCACCCTTGCTACATTCGAGCTCGAGGCTCATTCGACTGTTCGAGTTAAAAGTAGGATCAGTGAGGCGCCCCTGCTTGTTAACGGGCTCGATGGTATCGGCGCCTTGCAGCCACCGGGCTACCTCACTGAATGTCTGTTGCTGCAGACATGAGCCTCACCTTATCGCTTTAATAACAGGAAATGAAATCGTGTTATTTCAACCATACAAACGCAGCCACACCGGCCTATCGGCCTCGACTCGCTACGCTCGCGTGTGCTGCGGGCGTTAAGCGGCTTCTACCAAGGAGATGATGTGCCAGTCGGAGAAATTGCGGGGGAGATTATTGGTGGAACCTTTAGATTTATTGTAAGAGTTTTAGCCGAAATTGTATTTGAAATATGTGTTAAAGGTCCTGGCTATTTGGCCTGTAGGCCGTTTTCGCGTAATGTAAATCCTGACAGCGCGCTAGTTGTTTTGGTTGGTTTTATTGGTTGGTCTTTTTTATTGTGTGCGTTCTATTTCGGTTATGAATTTGTTTCTATTCAAATTGAAATTGATCGATGCTTAGACTCGGGCGGCAGTTATAATTATGAAATTGGTCAGTGCATTCAGTCTGGCGCTTAACAAGTGGCTTTTGGTTGCCACACAAAAAACGTGCGGCGGGACGGCTACGCTGTCGCTCCGCCGCCCCAAAGCCAGGCGTTATATTCCGGAGAAAAAGCATTGAGCGAGTTCAAGTTTGAGCCAAAGCCAGAATCAGACTACCTTCCGTTAACTGCGCTGTGGAGTTCTGAGCTGGGTTTTTTAAAAAATATTAAATTTCTCATTCTAGAGGTTTTTTTTGGGGTTTCTATTACAGAGTTGCTGGCAGATACGAGCTCAGTCCAGCTCACAAAGGCAGGGCAAATATCTTCTTTAGAAATGTCGAAGTCTGACAATGGCTATATTGAGAAAATCAGTAAGTTCATTCCGCCATCTTTGATGACAAAGGTCATGGAGCGGCAGTTGTGTGAAATGTTGTATGAAAAATACTTCAAAACTTATCAGTTTCTCACGCACCCTGAAGAGAACCTGCTTCCTTCGGGTTCTGAGAGGCCAGAACAAAACCCAGAGTTCTCGGATCCTACGTTATATCGCTTAAATAAGTTAAAAACTACGCAGCTTTCAGCGTATAGGGGTAAGTTAAATTTCATATGGACCACTACAGAAACATTGGTAGCTACAGTCACCTGGATCTCCACTAATTCACTTGAGATAACATTGCTTCTCACGGGGCTTGTAGAGCTCGCGAAGAGGTTCAGAATATAACAATGCGCAGCAGAAGGACGTCTTACTTTATGCACTTTATGTGCAGTCGCTTCGCTTCATTTTTGCACATAAAGTGCACAAAGCAAGCCGCCCCTGTGCGCGGCGTTATGAGTATTAAGTGAGGAGAATCATGAGAATAATATACGTAGGAATTGCCTGTTTACTTCTTCAGGCGTGCGCCACTGTCGGATCCGTAGATCGGCCAGGGAGTTACTATCAGGAAGCCTCCGGCAGCTCCACTGATGGATTAGTCGAAGGCGCCATCTTTGGGGATGATGATAAGAAGATAAACGAGCTGCTAAATTATCAAGTTAAACTGCCCGAAAAGAATAGAATAGCAATTCTCAAGCTCAGTGCTGACAATTACTGGCGATTTTACTCAAACGACTTTACTCAATTGAATGATTTATTGGTTGAATCTCTAATTACTAAGCTCAGAGCATCAAGCCGGGTATATGACGCGTCATTCTTGCCCGCAATGCTGGTTTCTGAAAAGAGAACCGTCCCGGTCTTACGAGAGGCTGCCGCACGCTTCCAGGCTGATTTATTGCTGGCTTATAGAAGCTCCTGTCAGTCTTACCAAAAATATAGATTCATCGATCCTAATGAAAGTAAGTCATATTGCTCGGTCGAGGCGGTGTTGCTGGATATTCGTTCTGGAATAATAGTGAAATCTGTCGTGAGCACAGAGGATTTCACCACAAGGAAATCTGCTAACGATACAAATTTCAATGAAACAATCAAGAAGGTTGAGCTAGAGGCAGTGGCAAAGGCTCTCGGTAATGTAGCCAATGAAATAGTAGTTTTTATGAACAATGTACCAAGACTCAAAAACTCATAACAATTCAATCCAGCAAGTGCCCTTCGGGCAGGGGCGCGCTAAAGCGCGCCCCTGTTTGAGGCGTTAACACATATGAAGCATAAAAAATTTATACCTCTTCTCTTTGTGGTTTGTACTTTCGCTACAGCGCAAGAGGTATACGACATTCCTGTAGGCTCTTCACTTGAGTACTCGCACTCTGCTTATGGGGGGATGTGGGATTATTTTTCAGGTGACCACCTTATTTCTTCTAAATATACAATACAGGCGTCGTTTAACTCCTCTGACCAAAGTGGATTGATTGTTATTCTAACCCCTGATTCAGAAGAGATTAGCAAGCTACCAATTCCAGTTAAGATCAAGCCAATTCCTGCGAAGAAAATTTCGATCAATAATTCTGGCGAAATAGCCAAAAAACTAGCAACACAATCAGAGCTAGATAAGGTAATGGTATTACAAGAGGATCCCTATGTAATTGTAGGTGAGGGGCAGTTCTTGATTACCAGTTTTTCAACGGGCATTGAGTGTGACTATCGAGAATACAACGCAACGATTATTGCTGTTATTCAGACTCTTGATGTCGCGAAAGGTGTCGGGAAAAAAGTTAATATTTGTTAACAAACGCAACAAAACCGGCCTATCTGCCTCGACTCGCTTTGCTTGCGTTTTATAACTCCAAAAACTTAAGGCAGTCGGCGGATTGGCCGGGCCTTTATTTCTTCAACATGTCCAACAAGCTCCCCAGCATGGCGCTGCCCTGTGCGCGGTTGACTTCGGGGTTGTGCTGGCCAAGCCCTTCTGAAACTACGTCTTCTTCCGGTAGTTCGTCCAGAAAACGTGAATAGGAGGTTTCGATAATTTCGCCGTATTGTTTGCGCTTTGCGGCCCAGGTCATGGTCAGGGTTTTCTGAGCGCGGGTGATGCCCACGTAAGTGAGTCGGCGCTCTTCTTCGATGTTGTCTTCTTCGATGCTGGTGCGGTGGGGCAGCAGGTCTTCTTCCATGCCCACCATGAACACATGGGGGTATTCCAGACCTTTCGACGCGTGCAGTGTCATGAGTTGGACCTGGTCGCCGAGGTCTTCCTCTTCTTGCCGTTCGAGCATATCGCGCAGCATGAGCTTGGCGATGGCGTCTTCTACGGTGAGTTCGTCGTCATCTGCTTTTTGTAAAATGGCCTTGATGGAGTCCAACAGGTACCAGACGTTTTCCATGCGCCGCTCGGCCACTTTCGGTGCCGAGGCATTCTGGTGCAGCCAGCCTTCGTAATCGATATCTTCCACCAATTGCTTGAGTGCGCCTACCGGGTCATCGCCCCGGCAGTTCTCACCCATTTGCAGTACCCAGTGATGAAAGCGACGGATGCGTTCGAGGCTGGCTTCGGGCATGTGTTCGCCCAGCCCGATTTCACCACAGGCATTGAACATGGAGATGTGGCGCTCGTTGGCATAGTGGCCAATGGCTTCCAGGGTACTGGGTCCGATTTGCCGGCGCGGTGTGTTAATGATGCGCAGGAAGGCGTTGTCGTCATCGGGGTTGACGATCAGACGTAAATAGCTCATCACGTCTTTGATTTCGGCGCGGGCGAAAAAACTGGTGCCGCCAGAAATGGTGTAGGGAATCTGGTGGGCCTGCAGTTTAATTTCCAGCAGGCGTGCCTGGTGGTTGCCGCGATAGAGAATCGCAAAGTCGGAAAATTTCGCCTGTCGCTTTAATCGCTGCGACAAAATTTCCATGGCTACCCGTTCGGATTCGGCATCCTCATTAGCGCAGCGGATCACGCGAATGGGCTCGCCCAAACCCATTTCGGACCAGAGCGCTTTATCAAATTCGTGCGGGTTGTGGGCAATCAGGTGGTTGGCTACGCGCAGAATCCGGCTGGTGGAACGATAGTTTTGTTCCAGCTTGATCAGCGACAGGGAGGGAAAATCCTTTTTAAGCAGCGAAAGATTTTCGGGACGCGCGCCGCGCCAGGCGTAGATGGACTGATCGTCATCGCCCACCACGGTGAGCCCGCCGCGGTCGCCCACAATGAGTTTTACCAAAAGGTACTGGCTGGAGTTGGTGTCCTGATATTCGTCTACCAACAGATAGCGGATTTTGCGGCGCCATTTCTCCAGGACTTCCGGTTGCTCGGAAAAAAGCCGGACCGGGGTAAGGATCAGGTCGTCAAAGTCCACCGCATTGTAGGCGCGCAGGGCCTGGTTGTAGCGGCGGTAGATCTCGGCAATCTGAGCTTCGCCCGGGCTCGCAGCTTTACTGGCGGCCATGGCCGGAATCACCAGGTCGTTTTTCCAGTTGGAAATCTGGTTGGCAACCAGGTCCAGGTGATCGGAGTCGAGGTCGCCGTCTTTGAGCATCAGTTCTTTCAATAACGCGCGTGCGTCTTCTGCATCAAAAATGGAAAAACTGGCTTTCATGCCCAGCGCTTTGTGTTCGCGCCGGATGATATTGAGGCCCAGGTTGTGAAAGGTGGACACGGTAAGGCCGCGTGCGGCAGAGCCTTTTACCAGGCCCCCTACCCGCTCTTTCATTTCCCGCGAGGCCTTGTTGGTAAAGGTCACCGCGGCGATGTGGCGCGCGGGCATGCCGCACTCTTCAATCAGGTAAGCGATCTTGCGGGTGATTACGCTGGTTTTGCCTGAACCCGCACCGGCCAGCACCAGGCAGGGGCCGTCGATGTGCAACACCGCCTCTTTCTGGCGAGGGTTGAGTTTGGCGAGATGGGCCGACATGACTTACCACTGGCACCGGTAAAAATGATAAACGCGCGCAATGCCTTTATTGAGGTAGACAGGCAGACTGTCCACCCAGGTGCATTCGGCTGCCTCAGATTGAATCTCGGGTGCTTCGGTCCGTTTGCTGGGGCGCACTAAAAGGCCCCGATCGCCGGGCGCGAAATGACCGAACCATTGGCTGTATTGCGAGGTTTCGTGTTTCATGTCACGCACAACCACGGGCCGGCCGTACCAGGCCAGGGGCTCGGCGTGGTGCCAGTTCTGTACCGCCAGGGTCGGTTGTGGTTCGGTATCGGCAAGTTCTTGTCGCCATTCATTCAACAATTGATTCGCCCGCTCACTGGCCGGTGGCCATCCACTGATCTTACCCAGAGGGTGTTTGAAGTCTTTAAAGCTCAGCCAGGGTGCGGCGATGAGCAGCGCGAAAACGAGAGACAACAATATGCCCCAGGTGTAAACCGCGCGCCGCAACCAGAGCTTGTGCCAAAGGGTGCGCAATTGTAAGGCCATGAGTGGTGCGAGCAATAACCAGGCGCTGTAGGTCCAATGCTCAGAGCTGCGGCCTGCACCGGCCTGATAGGCGAACAACAGTAACAATGGCGCGGCCCAACACCAAAGGCGGGCCCTGGCGTGCTGGTGGCCGGGCTGTTGAACCGGTAAAAAAGCCAGTAATACCAGGGGCGAATAGGCGATCAATTGGTTCGCCAGTGCTTGCGCCATGTGCGGGAGAGACCACCCGTCTCCGCCCTGGTATTCCATCTGAAAGGTAAAGCTGATCCAGTCGTGCTGGTAGTTCCACCACAGCACGGGCAGGACGCACAGGCCGCCCACCACGGCCGCCAGCCACAGTTTGGGTTGTGCCAGCCAGCGCAGGTGCCGGTGCTGGTGCCACAACACCAAAGCCAGGGAAACCACCAGCGTGACCGCCGTGTACTTGGACAGCCCGGCCAACCCGATACACAGGCCCATCAGCAGCCAGTCGCGCCAGCGCTGTTGCTCCAGGATATTCAGGCAACACCAGAATGTAAGCAGGCTGAACAGCATCAACGGCAGGTCGGGTGCGGCCATAAAGCCGATGTGGGAGATGGGAATAAGCTGCACCACCCAGGCGGTGGTGCGGTCAATGCCGGGCTGATCCGGGAACAGCCTCAGCGCCAGTAACACAAGCAGGTATTGGGTGCCGAGGGTGATGCCGATGGGTATCAGGCGCTGTGCCATATCGGCATGGGAGACGAGTTGCACCAACCCTTGCAACCAGCCCATTAAAGGCGGGTGATCCACATAGGAGAGCTGCCAGTGCACACCGTAGAGGGCGTAATGGGCCTCAAACAGCGCCAGAGGCAAGCTCGCCGCCAGTATGAGGTGAACCAGGGCAAAGCCCAGCAGCACTTTGTGGGTTGTGGGGTGTATCACGGCACCTTCGGCTCCAGCAAAACACAGCATGCTATCAGTGTTACCCCACTACATCACCACCTGTACCCTGCCCTTATAGTAAAAAAGTATGAAATTCCATTTCGTTCCACTAATTCGTCATATCAGCCGAAAAAATTTCTCCCAGACCGCGTCTGTGGGTATAGTTGTGTCACAAGGCCTACATTTAACAACAATCTCGCCTTGCTTTGATTACGCAGGATGCAGCCTTCGGGCACGTTACAAAACATGGACACGCATATCAGACTATTACTCATCGACGATGAACAGGTGGAATACCTGTTGATTGGCAGTCTGTTGTCTGAGGTTTTCCACACCGCCTACGAAATCACCTGGCACGCCGACCTGAACGACGCGCTGCCGGAAATCCTGTCCGACAATTACGATGTCATCCTGCTGGATTACGAAGCTGATCGCGAAAATGCCAAAGCGCTGCTGATGGGAGCCCGAAACATGGGTGCGCGTGCGCCCATATTGGTAATGACCGATGAGATGGAGGCCGAGGTGGATCGCGAGGCCATCAGCCTCGGTGCAGCCGACTATCTGATCAAGGGCAAGATCGACGCCCAGTTGCTCGAGCGCACCATGCGCTACGCCATCGAGCGCAAGGCCGCAGAAATCAAATTGGCCGAGCTGGCGCACTACGATTCGCTCACGGGTGTGGCCAACCGCATTCTGTTTCGCGACCGGCTCAACCACGCGGTTGAGTTGGCGCGCCGGGGCGACCAGACATTTACCCTCATGTACCTGGATCTGGACGGCTTCAAACCAGTGAATGACTGTTATGGCCACGACGTGGGCGATGTACTGATCCGTCTGGCGGCCGGCCGGTTGCAGGAATGCGTGCGCCAGAGCGATACGGTTGCCCGGGTGGGGGGCGATGAATTCACCCTGCTGCTCGATAACATGCGCTCCACCTCCGATATGGCCCACCTGGCGGAAAAGGTGATAGGCGCGCTGACCACCCCGTTCGTGATCGACGGTATGGAAATCACCGTTGGCGCCAGCCTCGGCATCGCCCCTTATCGTAAAGAAGCCGATGCCGAAGGTCTGCAACGTCAGGCCGACATGGCCATGTACCGGGCCAAGCAGGCCAGTGGCAATCAATACTGTTTTTATGCCGAAAGCATGGATGCAGAGGCCCGTCGCGCCATGCAGGTAGAGCAGGAATTCCGGCGCGGCCTGGGGCGAAATGAAATCTGCGTTTATTACCAACCCCGTATCGATACCATCACTGGCGAAATCTGCGCTCTGGAAGCGCTGGTGCGCTGGCGCCATCCGGCCAAGGGCCTCTTGGCACCGGCCGACTTTCTGCAGGTGGCCGAGGCGACCGGGCTGGTGGTGGAAATGGGTTATCAGGTGATTGATCAGGTGTGTGCCGATTGCGCCAGGCTCACCGAAGCCGGCCTGCCGGATCTGGTTATGGCCATTAACCTGTCGCGCCGGCAAATGCGCGATGAGCACCTGGTGCAACGGGTGATGGATGCGTTGTCTGCTCATCACCTGCGGGGCAGTCAGTTGGAATTTGAATTGGCCGAAGCAGATGTCATGGGCGATGCGAGTCTGGCGACCGAGTCGCTTGGCACTCTGGCTATTACCGGAGCCAGTTTTGCGCTGGATGACTTTGGCTCCGGCATGTCCTCGCTGCCACTGCTGCAGGCGCTGCCCATCAACCGGCTGAAGATCGATCAGGCCCTGATTGCCGGCATTGCCGAAGACCGCAACCGCCATGGTTTGGTGATGGCGGTGGTGCAATTGGCACACAGCCTGAAGTTGTCCACGGTGGCCGAAGGTGTGGAGACGGCGGAGCAGCTCAAGCGCCTGCGCGAATTGGGTTGTGACGAGGCGCAGGGGTTTTTCCTGGGGTCGCCCCAGTCCATGGCCGACATTCTGGCCAGTCTTGGACGCACCAGCGGGCACCTGCCGTTGGGCGCATCCTGAGTCCGCTGCGCGCGGGCCGCTTCAACCTGCTCTTCTGTCCAGCGTGCGGTATCCCAGTGCTTCGCACAGGTGCTTGTCTTCCAGTTGATCAGTGGCGTCCAGGTCGGCCAGTGTGCGTGCCACCCGCAGTATCCGGTGCCAGGCGCGCACCGACAGCCCCAACGATTCCGTTGCCTCGCCCAGCAGGCTATGTTGTGCATCGGTCAGGTGGGCGTGCTGCTCCAGTTCGCCCGGGCTCAGGTATTGATTGGCCTTGCCCTGTCTGGCCTGGGCCCGTTGGCGGGCCTGCAGCACCCGCGCAGCCACGACGGATGAGCTTTCTTCCTGGCTGGGTCCGCGCAGTTGGGCCGGGTCCAGCGCCCGTACCGGCACGTGCATATCGATACGATCGAGCAGCGGGCCTGACAGCCGGCCCCGGTAACGGCTGATCTGATCCGGCGTGCAGCGGCAGCGGTTTTCGCCGGCATAGCCGCAGGGGCAGGGATTGAGCGCTGCCACCAGCTGGAATTCGCACGGAAACACGGCCGTGGTTTGTGCCCGGGCGATGCGCACTTCGCCGTGCTCCAGCGGTTCACGTAATACTTCCAGCACCGAGCGCGGGAACTCGGGCAATTCATCCAGAAACAACACACCCTTGTGGGCCAGGGAGATTTCGCCGGGCCTTGGCACCGAACCGCCGCCCACCAATGCCGGCGCCGATGCGCTGTGATGAGGGTGCCGGAAAGGTCGTTGCCCCAGAGGTGGTTGGCTGGACACCAGAGAATGGATCAGCGCGACTTCCAGTGCTTCATCGCGGGTCAGCGGCGGCAGGATGCTGGTCAAACGACTGGCCAGCAGGGTCTTACCCGTACCCGGCGGGCCGTAAAACAGCAGGTTATGGTTGCCCGCGGCGGCAATTTCCAGCGCGCGCCGGGCCAGCGGTTGGCCACGCACATCGGCCAGTTCCGCCTGTGGCGCGGGGTGGGTATCTGCAGCGGTACCGCAGGCACGCGGCCAATCGCTGCGGGCCTGCAGACAGGCACATACCTGCAAAAGGTTGCATGCCACGTAGGTGGGGGTATCGGCCAACGCCGCTTCGGGCCCGTTTCCGGCCGGCACCACACTGGTGCGACCGGCCTTGTGCGCGGCCATGACGGCTGCCAGGCAGCCAGGCACCGCGCGCAGGTCACCGGACAGGGCGAGCTCGCCAACAAATTCCAGCGTGTCCAGCGCTTTGGCCGGCAATTGCCCGGAGGCCACCAGAATGCCGATGGCAATGGGCAGGTCAAAACGTCCGCCTTCCTTGGGTAAGTCGGCCGGCGCCAGGTTGATGGTGATGCGGCGGGCGGGAAACTCGAAATGGCTGTTGATGAGCGCGCTGCGCACGCGGTCTTTGCTTTCCCGCACGGCGGTTTCCGGCATGCCCACAATGGCGAGACCAGGCAGGCCATTCGAAAGGTGGACTTCCACCGAGACCAACGGGGCGTCGATTCCGACCCGGGCGCGGGTGTGTACGATGGCGAGTGACATAGACGTTCCTTGTCTGTCGGTTGTGGGGGTGTCGCTATTCGGGTTTGCGTTGCAGCTGTGCGAGCTGCGCTTCCAGCGCTTCCAGTTTTGCCCGTGTGCGGGCCAGCACGGCGGCCTGTGCATCAAACTCTTCGCGGCTGACCAGATCCATCTTGGCCAGCGCGGCGGCCACCAAGCTGCGCAGGTGCGGGCTCAGTGATTCCGGCGGCCTCAGGCGGCTCAGCTGTTCAAATAATTTATCGCTTGGCATGGGGAAAGTGTACCTCTGTGTAGCGCCATTGTGCCAAAGCTGGCACGCCAGTCATACAAATAAATCATTGCATGTATTGTTTCGGTGCGTGACCGAAGTACAGTGCGCGATTGTGGTGCATTACTGTGGGTGCCGGCCGACCTGTGTTTGGAACGAGACAGGATTTTGGCGCATAACTCATTGTTTTGATTGTAAAAACCACATGTTGGCAAGGGTTTTGTATAAGACGCCCTACCTGCATTTAAGGTCGCCCGGAAAAAAGCCGGGTAGAACAAAAAAATTCCTGAGGAGGAAAAACATGAAACTGGTTGCAAAAACTTTCCTGGCCGGCGCTGTACTGGCCGCCGCTACCGTCACTTCCACCGCGCAGGCCGCAGACTGGTCCGCCAACATCGGCTTTAACTCCGAGTACTACTACCGCGGTATTCTGCAGGCGCCTTCTTCTGCCAATGGCGGTGTGGACGTTGAAGCGGGTGGTTTCTACGCCGGCGTATGGGGTGCTGACGTCAGCGACGGTCTGGAGATCGACCTGTACGCGGGTTACAACTTCGAAGTGAATGACGACCTGTCTTTCACTGTGGGCTTCACCGACTATGAGTACACCGGTGAATTCGACACTTACTATCGCGAAATCAACCTGGCAGCCAGCTTCGGCTTCCTGAGCGTGGGTTACTCCGACGGTATCCACGGTGTTGACGGTGGCGACGACAATGAATACGGCTTCTGGGAAGTCACCGCCGAGCACAACGGCTTTTACGGCAAAGTGGCTGGTTACACCAAAGACTTTGAAGGCGAGTACCTGGAGTTTGGTTACGGCACCACGGTTTCCGATATCGATCTGGGCGCTGCCCTGATCTTCAATAGCAAAGAATTGTCTGATCAGACTGGCGGCAACGGCCAGCCAACCGAAGGTCAGGCCTTCGTGTTCTCCATCAGCAAGTCTTTCGATCTGTAATAACGATTCGCGCCCGTCCATCGGCGGGCGCTTTCCCCCCCTAGTTAGGAGTGAAAGCGATGAAACTGATTACCGCAGTAATCAAGCCGTTCAAATTGGACGCGGTGCGCGAAGCACTGTCTGAAAACGGCGTACAGGGCATCACCGTAACCGAAGTCAAAGGTTTCGGTCGCCAGAAAGGTCACACCGAACTCTACCGCGGTGCCGAGTACGTTGTGGACTTTTTGCCCAAAACCAAAGTGGAAGTGGCCGTAGGCGACGACCAGGTAGACATCATTGTTGAAGCCATCACCAAAGCCGCCAACAGCGGCAAGATCGGCGACGGCAAAATCTTTGTATCGCCGCTGGAGCAGGTTATCCGCATCCGTACCGGTGAAACCGGCGAAGACGCGCTGTAAATCGCATAACAATTACTGATCCTCGCGGAGATTCTCATGGAAAATGATATTTTTCAGTTGCAGTACGCACTCGACACCTTCTATTTTTTGGTGTGCGGCGCACTGGTAATGTGGATGGCGGCTGGTTTCGCCATGCTGGAAGCGGGTCTGGTCCGCTCTAAAAACACCACCGAAATTCTCACCAAAAACGTGGCGCTGTTTGCCATTTCCTGCACCATGTACATGGTGTGTGGTTACGCCATTATGTACGGCGGCGACTACCTGTTGTCTGGCATTACCGGTAACGGTGTGGAAGGCGCAGAAGAGCCTGCTACATACGCACCGTCGGCAGACTTCTTCTTCCAGGTGGTATTCGTGGCCACCGCTATGTCTATCGTATCTGGTGCCGTAGCCGAGCGTATGAAGCTGTGGGCCTTCCTGGCGTTTGCCGTGGTCATGACCGGTTTCATCTACCCCATGGAAGGCAGCTGGACCTGGGGTGGTAACCCTGTGTTTGGTTTGTACACTCTGGGAGATCTGGGCTTCCTGGACTTCGCCGGTTCCGGCATCGTTCACATGGCCGGTGCGGCTGCTGCGCTGGCAGGTGTTCTGCTCCTGGGCGCACGTAAGGGCAAATACACTGCCGACGGCAAAGCCGTGGCCATCCCCGGTGCTAACCTGCCACTGGCGACACTGGGTACCTTCATCCTGTGGTTGGGCTGGTTTGGCTTCAACGGTGGTTCGGTATTGGCCACTGCGTCAGTGGACAGCGCCAACTCTGTTGCCGTGGTATTCATGAATACCAACGCCGCCGCCGCCGGTGGTTTGATTGGTGCCTTGTTGCTGGCTCAGATTCTGTTCGGTAAAGCCGACCTGACCATGGCACTGAACGGTGCACTGGCCGGCCTGGTGGCTATTACTGCAGGTCCTGATACGCCGTCTGCACTGGAAGCGACTGTCATCGGTGCAATTGGTGGTGCGCTGGTTGTGGGTTCTATCCTGACCCTGGACAAGCTGAAAATCGACGACCCGGTGGGTGCGATTTCCGTGCACGGTGTCGTGGGTCTGTTCGGCCTGCTGGTTGTGCCTTACACCAATGCCGACGCCAAACTCACTGGCCAGCTGATTGGCGCACTGACCATCTTTGGTTGGGTATTCGTTACCAGCTTTGCTGCCTGGTTTGTGCTGAAACTGGTGATCGGTATCCGCGTATCCGACGAAGACGAGTACAACGGTGTTGACCTGTCTGAGTGCGGTATGGAAGCCTACCCCGAGTTTACTAACAAGTAAGTTCGCCAACGGGTTTCAAAGGAACCGGCGTGCCGCAGGGCACGCCGGTTTTTTTATGCGGATTCCCGGAAAATGCCCCGTTTTTGTGCATTGGCCCGGCAAGGGTGATATTGCGTCGAATGCGTGCTATGTTTCGCCCAACCAAAATTCCAGCTAAAAGGAATCCCCCATGAAGTTAATTACTGCCGTCATCAAACCCTTCAAACTCGACGATGTGCGCACCGCGCTGTCCGAAGTGGGGGTGCAGGGTATGACCGTAACGGAAGTCAAAGGATTTGGTCGCCAGAAGGGCCACACAGAGCTTTACCGTGGTGCCGAGTACGTGGTCGATTTTCTGCCCAAGGTCAAGCTGGAGCTGGCGGTGGATGACAGCACTGTCGAGCAGGCCGTTGAGGCCATTACCAAAGCTGCCCATACCGGCAAAATTGGTGACGGTAAAATTTTCATCACCACGTTGGATGACATCATCCGAATCCGCACCGGTGAAACCGGCGCCGAGGCCGTGTAATCCTGCTGTGACCACTTACCCGGGGTGAGTGGTCCTTCCCTGCCCTTTTGCGTTAGTCTGCCTCTCCTATGCCTCGCATCACCGAGCGATAAAAAGCCTGTCGCTGTGCTTGCGTGTGCAGCTGCTCTTCGTCGACGATCGCAAGCCCCTCAAAGCGCGCTTTCAGCGCCTGTACAAAAACGCCATCGCCATGGCCGATCAACCGGTTGTGCGGGTCGAACAGGGGCGAGTTGCCGGCGCCACAGCTTGGCGATCGGGCTTTGAGAATGGCCCCTGCAGGCACCGGTTGCTGGCGCACCAGCGTCTGGCAGGCGTCTGGCAGCGCTGCGGCCGTCGGTTCCCCGGTCTCTGCCAGCACCAAACGATCGCCCTGCGCCGTTTGTTGGCGCTGTATGGGCGGCCGTGGCGTGCCCAGGCCGGCAAACACCTCGGGACAGAGCGGCACAATATGGGCCCAGCTGTTGAGCCAGTTTTCCAGCCCGGCCTGGTGTTTGTGGCCGCCGTCGTAGCGCACGGGCTTGCCCAGTAAGCAGGCGCTTACCCAAAGCGTGGGACGCGTGGCCATAAATAACCTCCGGTTTTAATTGAGCCAACAAACAAAGCAAATCTTACTAAAAAACCCGCCATAAAGAATTTGATCCCTTCGCCGAATAGTCTATATGTATACCCAAGGGTGGATTGTCGGTGCGGCATTTGCCCGCCCCATCCGTGGCCGCCGTGCGTTTCGGTTACTTCCCGTAACACTCTGTCCGGTGTCGATTTACGGTAGAAAAAATCCGATTAAAGGCTCTTGCGGAATCGGTAAAAAGTGATTAAAAATCGCAAAAAATGGCGGTGAGAAGAAGGCGCATCTTTGGCGCTACATTCCCCGCCGGAAATTGAACTGCCCGGGCTGACATTCAGCAGGGTGCTTGCGTAATCTGCGTCACCGACGCAACTAGGTAAATGCGACAGGTTGATCCTATGGCAAGAAAAGCAAAAAAAACCGACACCGCGGTCAAGGAACCGGACGAGCTGTTGGATAACGATACCGTTGAAGCTGCGGATGATGACAGCGACGATGATGATTCTTATTCGGCGTCGTCTTCTTCCGATTATGATGGTGATTCAGATGACGACAGCAGCAGTGCCAGCTCTGATGACCACCTGGTGGACTATTCGGTAAAATCCCGTGAAACCGCACGGGCGGCGTTGAACTCGCAGATCGAAGAGTTTCTGGCCCGCGGTGGCAAAATCAACCTCATTGAAAACAACGTGACGGCAGATCCGCCCCGCAAGCCCACCAGTAATTATGGGTCTCGACCTATCTGACCGACCCGCACTGATAAAAAAGCCCGGACATGTCCGGGCTTTTTTATTAGCGAGAGGTTGCGGTTGATGGGTGCCGGCAAGGTGGAATGCGCTGCGCTTATTCCACCCTACCCCAATGTCGGGGAATTACAGCCGGCCTTTTTTGTTTTTGCTGGCTTGAGCAAATAAGGCGGCCATGGTGCCCTGTGCGGCAGGTGCCTGTTGGCCGCGCGGGGATGATTGGCGGGGCTGGTTGCGGCGCCCGCGTGGTTCATTGCCCGCCACCTTCTCGCCTGGCTGGTCGTCCATGCGCATGGACAGGCCGATGCGTTTGCGCGGAATGTCCACTTCCATCACTTTGACCTTGACGATGTCGCCGGCCTTGACCACTTCACGCGGGTCTTTCACAAAGGTATTGGACAGCGCGGAAATGTGCACCAGGCCGTCCTGGTGTACGCCGATATCCACGAATGCGCCAAAGGCAGTGACATTGGTGACGGTGCCTTCAAGGATCATGCCCGGTTCCAGGTCTTTGATTTCTTCCACGCCGTCGGTCAGCTTGGCGGTTTTGAATTCAGGACGCGGGTCGCGGCCGGGCTTGTCCAGTTCTTTCAGAATGTCGGTGATGGTGGGCAGACCAAACTGCTCATCGACAAAATCCTTGGCGTTGACCGAACGCAGGAAATTGGTGTCGCCGATAATGCCCTTCAGCTCGCGCTTCTGGCTGCCGGCAATGCGTTCCACCACGGCGTAGGTCTCCGGGTGAACGCCGGACGCATCGAGCGGGTTTTCACCATCGCGGATGCGCAGGAATCCGGCGGCTTGTTCAAAGGTTTTTTCGCCCAGGCGCGGTACGGCTTTGAGTTGTGCGCGACTGGTGAACGCGCCATTGGCATTGCGGTATTCGACAATGTTGTTGGCCAGCGTCTGGTTCAGTCCGGACACCCGTGCCAGCAGCGCAGAGGACGCGGTGTTCACTTCAACGCCCACCGCGTTCACACAGTCTTCGACGACTGCGTCCAGGGAGCGCGCCAATTGCACCTGCGATACATCGTGCTGGTATTGACCCACGCCGATGGACTTGGGATCAATTTTCACCAGCTCTGCCAGCGGGTCCTGCAGACGGCGGGCGATGGAAATGGCGCCGCGGATGGTGACGTCCAGATCGGGGAATTCTTTGGCGGCATATTCACTGGCGGAATAGATAGAAGCGCCGGCTTCATTCACGATAACGCGCTGAGCCTGAATATCTTTGTGTGCTTTCAGCACATCGCCGACAAATTTATCGGTTTCGCGCGAAGCGGTGCCGTTACCAATGGCAATCAGACCGACGTTGTGTTTCTTACACAAGGCCACCAATACGGCCTCGGCCTCGCGGATTTTGTTTTGCGGTGGATTGGGGAAAATGGCACCGTGATCCAGCACCTTACCCGTGGCATCTACTACGGCAACTTTCACGCCGGTACGCAAACCCGGGTCCAGACCGATGGTGGCCTTCTGTCCGGCCGGGGCCGCCAGCAACAAATCTTTCAGGTTGGAGGCGAATACGGTGATCGCGCCCTCTTCCGCGCGCTCGCGCACTTCCGCAAACAAATCCGTTTCCAGGTGGGTGAGCAGTTTGACGCGCCAGGTCCAGCGCACACATTCGGCCAGCCATTTATCGGCCGGGCGGCCCTGGTCTTTGATGTCCCAGTGTTGTGCCACCATCGGCTCGCACGGGTGCGATAGCCGGTTGGCCTCTTCATCGCCCACGGTCATGTTCAGGCTCAGAATGCCTTCATTGCGGCCGCGGAACAACGCCAGTGCGCGGTGTGACGGAATAGCGCTGAGTTTTTCGCTGTGCTCGAAATAATCGCGGAACTTTGCGCCTTCGGTTTCTTTGCCTTCAATCACTTTGGCGGTGATGTCGGCTTCGGCTTTCAGGAAGTCGCGCAATTTGCCCAGCAATTGCGCGTCTTCGGAAAATTTCTCCATCAGGATTTGTTTGGCACCATCGAGCGCGGCTTTGGTGTCGTCAATCTTGTGCTCGGGATTCAGGTACTTGGCGGCTTCGGATTCCGGGTCCAGCATGGGATCGGCTAACAGACCTTCGGCCAGCGGCTCAAGGCCGGCCTCGCGCGCGATCATCGCCTTGGTGCGGCGCTTGGGCTTGTAGGGAAGGTAAAGATCTTCGAGCGTGGTTTTGGTGTCGGCGCTGTTGATCTGGCCGGCCAGTTCATCCGTAAGTTTGCCCTGCTCCTCAATGCTTTTCAGAATTGCGGCGCGGCGGTCTTCCAGCTCGCGCAGGTAGCGCAGACGCTCCTCCAGGTTGCGCATCTGGGTGTCGTCCAGACCGCCGGTGACCTCCTTCCGGTAACGCGAAATAAACGGCACCGTGGCGCCTTCGTCCAACAGGCCCACCGCGGCGGTGACCTGGGCTTCGTTAACAGACAATTCCTCGGCGATACGGAGGGAGATACTCTTCATGCAAACCTCTTATTCGTTCTCTGGGCGCGCGCCCGCGTAGCGCAGGCATTATGCGCAAATCATGGGCTAAAAACAGCCTTGCCAAGGCACCCAGTTTGTGAATTACGGCCGGGTCCGGGCGGAAAGTTTGGTAAAGATCAATCGAACTTCCGACGCCGGACACTAGAATGGGTAAAACGGAAAAAACGGGAAACTGCACGTGATCAAAAAACCGCCACTCTGGACGCTGGCTCTGCTGGCCGGCATCACTGTTTCTGTCATGCTCTGGTGGGCCAAGCCGACACCCCGGCCGATGGCGGCGCCGGCGCCGAAACCGTTGCAGGTGCGCACAGTGGCCTATACACCGGAAGCCCTCGCTTTACCGGCATACAGCCAGGGCACGCTGACACCTTTGCGCGAGATTGATCTGGTGGCGCAGGTGGGCGGTGAAGTGCGCTGGGTGGCGCCGCATTTCGCCGCCGGCGGCGCCTTTGACGCCGGCACGCCTCTGATACAGATAGAGCAAGCGGACTACCGCATTGCCGAGATCCGCGCCCGGGCGCAAGTGGAAGAGGCGCGCCAACTGCTCGCCACCGAAAAAGGCCGGGTGCGCCAGGCGCAACGCGAATGGCGCGACCTGGGCAATGAAGAAGCCAATGCGTTGTTTTTGCGCAAACCCCAACTGGCCGCCGCACAGGCGCAATTGGCGGCAGCTGAAGCCGCTCTTGAGCAGGCCCGGCTCGACCTCGCCCGCACCCGGGTGCAAGCGCCGTTCACCGGCAGAATCCGTGAAACCTACGTCAATCTCGGTCAGTACCTGACCCCGGGCAATCGCATTGCGCGGTTATTCGACAGCCAGGTGGCACAGGTCCGATTGCCGTTGACGGACAGCCAGGTGGCATTGTTGGATCTGCCGCTGGGGCCGGTTGAGGGCGAGGGTCCTGCTGTGACATTGACGGCCACCGTGGCCGGTCGGCCGGTGCAATGGCGGGGTTCGATAACCCGCACCGAGGCGAGCCTGGACGAAAAAACCCGTCTGTATCACGCAGTGGCGGAGATCCTGGCCAGCGAAAATCCCGACAAGCCGATGATCATGGGGTTGTTTGTGAATGCCCGCATTGAAGGCCGGCAGCAATCCGGTGTGGCGGCATTGCCTCGTGGTGCGCTCTATCAAACCGATCAGTTGTGGTACCGGGACGCGGGGGGGCTGGCGCAACGCGCGCGCGCAGACGTGCTGGCCAGCGATGGCCAGACTGTTTGGGTGCGCGCAGACCTGCCGGCGGGCACACAGGTGGTGGTTGCCCGACAAGGGTATCTCAAACCCGGTCTGGCGATTGAGGGCATTGCGCAGTGAACAGCCTGATCAAGTGGTTTTCGGCCAACCCCATTGCCGCCAATCTGCTCATGATACTGGTGTTGATTGCCGGCGCCATGTCGCTGAACGGCACCGACAAAGAAGTATTCCCGGGTGCGTTGGTCAATCAGATTGAAATTTCCATGGCCTATCCGGGTGCCGGGCCGCGTGAAGTGGAAGAACAAATCTGCATCCGCATCGAGGAAGCGGTAGCGTCGTTGGACGGCATAAAAGAAATCACCAGTGTGGCGCGTCAGGGCACGGGCAGTGTGGTGATTGAAGTAGCCAGTGGCTATGACACACAACGGTTGTTGAACAATGTCAAAACCAAGATCGATGCCATTAATACGTTTCCGGTTGATGCAGAACGCCCGTTGGTCAACGAAAGGTTGTTCACCAGTGAGTTGATGAGTCTGGCAATGTACGGCGATGTGGATGAGCGCCTGCTGAAAGATACCAGCCAGTGGGTGCGCGATGAAATCAGTGTTTTGCCGGGCGTTTCACTGGTGGAGGTAGACGCGACCCGCACGGATGAAGTGGCGGTTGAAATACGGGAAAACGCCTTGCGCCGCTATGGCCTTACCTTCGAACAGGTGGTCTCGGCGATTCAGAAAACGTCGGTCAACCTGCCGGCGGGTGTGATTAAGTCCTCGCACGGGGATATACAGATTCAGGCGCGTGGGCAGGCTTACGATGGCGACGCCTTCGGCCAGACCGTAGTGCTCTCGCGGCCCGACGGCGCGGCGGTATTGCTGCGGGATGTGGCAACCATTACCGATGGTTTCAGTGAAACCGATGTGATTGCCCGTTACAACGGCTTGCCGGCGGTGTTTGTTGAACTATATGTCACGGAAAATCCCAACGTGTTGCAGACCTCCGAGTCGGTGCGGCAATACCTGACGGGTTTGCCCCAGCGATTGCCCCAGGGAATTTCGGTGGATATCAGCCGCGATTGGTCGGAAGTGTTTTCTGCGCGCTTGAAGCTGCTGAGTTCCAATGCGGTATCCGGCTTGTTGCTGGTGTTTGTGGTGTTGATGCTGTTTCTCCGTCCGGCGCTGGCGATTTGGGTGTGTGCGGGCATTACCGTTGCATTTGCCGGGGCCATGTGGCTGATGCCAGCGTTGGGTGTCAGTTTCAACATGCTGTCGCTGTTCGCCTTTCTGTTGATTCTGGGCATCGTGGTGGACGATGCCATTATCGTGTCTGAAAGCATTTATACCCGCCAGCAAAAAGGCGCCACCGGCATTGCCAGTGCGCAAGACGGTGCGCTGAAAGTGGCCGGCCCGGTTTTCTTTGCGGTGGTTTCCACCATGATCTTTTTTGTGCCCATGCTGTTCATTCCGAATACCTTGGGCGATATCGTTTACCCGATTCCGGTGATAGTGATCAGCTGTCTGCTGTTTTCACTGGTGGAATCCATGTTGATTCTGCCCTCGCACCTGGCCCACCTGAAACCTGAACGCGCACCCGGGTCGAAACCGGCGTTGTGGCTTTCACTCGCGCGCCAACGCTGTGCAGAGGGTTTGCAGCATGCAGCCAGTCACTGGTATGGGCCTTTTATCCGCCGCTGTTTGCACGATGTGCGTTTGCCCATTGCGGGTTTTTTTGCCTTGTTTCTGGTGGCGATGTCCATCTACGGTGCGGGCTGGATCCGGCAATCATTCATGCCCCAGGTGCCGTCCGATTTTTTGCATGCGCGCATCCAATTGGAAGAGGGTGTGCCGTTTTCCCGCGCGCAGGCGTTGCTGGAAAAAGTGGAGCAGGCGGCTGCGGCGTTGAAAACCGATGCAACACTGATTGCGGCGATTGATGGTAATCCGGCCTTTATCCGCAGTGTGGAATCCTGGGCCAGCCCGCAAAATGTGCGCGTGCGGTTGGCGCTGATGGACGCAGAAACCCGCGCGGTAGGCTCACCCCAGGTGGCGCGGCGCTGGCGGGAATTGATCGGCGAGCTGCCGGAAGCCAAAGAATTCGATGTGGGCTTTACCATTAATGCACGGGATAAAGCGATCCGGTTGCGCGTGGGTATCAATGAAAATACGTTGGAACGCCAGCGTCAGGCGTTGGATGCGGTGAAGGCCGCGCTGGCGGCGTATCCGGGTGTCAACGAGGTCAAAGACAGCCTGCAATCCGCGCGCGATGAAATTGAACTGACCTTGTTGCCAAACGCAGAACTGTTAGGGCTTGGCCTGCAGGATGTGGCGCGCCAGGTGCGTCAGGGTTTTTATGGCGCCGAAGCGCAACGGGTGCCGCGGGGTAAAGAAGACGTGCGGGTGATGGTGCGCTACCCGCGTGCGGAGCGCGAGTCGGTAGACAGTTTGTACGACATGCGTATCCGCACCCAGTCTGGCGACGAAGTGCCGTTTGAAACCGTGGCGCAAGGCGAATACGTCGCGGGTTACACCGTGATCAACCGGGTGGACCGACAGCGCGCTAATTCTGTCACGGCTGAACTGGATTCCTCCGACAGTGGTCAGGCCTTTGCCATCGTCAACGCGGTGTTGGCAGAACACGGCGATACCTGGCGCAGGGAGTTTCCGGGGTTTCGTCTGGAAGTGGCGGGCGATATGAAAGCGCAGAATGAATTCATGCAGGAATTGGTGCGGGATTTTTTCCTGTCGTTACTGGTCATCTATGCACTCATGGCCATCGCGTTCAGATCCTATGGCCAGCCGTTATTGATTATGTCGGCGATTCCGTTCGGTTTTATGGGTGCGGTATTCGGTCACCTGCTGTTGGGGCGCGAAATCAGCATGTTGTCCATGTTGGGTTTCCTGGCCTGTGCCGGCGTGGTGGTCAATGACAATCTGGTATTGATTGACCGCATCAACCAGCTGCGAGCCCGGGGCATGGCGGTATTGGAGGCAGTGGCTCAGGCGGGCAGGGACCGTTTCCGCGCAATTGTGCTGACCTCGCTGACCACCTTTATCGGTCTGGTGCCGATCATGGCGGAAACCAGTGTGCAAGCACGTTTTCTCATTCCCATGGTGATATCGCTGGCGTTTGGCGTTTTACTGGCGTCCACGGTGACGCTGGTGTTGGTGCCGTGTCTTTACGTTGCCGGTGTAAACCTTAAGCGTCGGGCTCAGGCGCTTCTGGCTCGGTAAATTCAATGGCCAGGCGCAGGGAGACAGCCGAATTTTCCTGCAGCTGGCGCAGGTGGTCGATGGTGTCCTGATCCAGGCTGTGGCCGGTGGGCAGCAGCAATACGCCATAGTCGGACATCAGGTCGTCGGCCAATCGCATGCCCGGACGCAATTGCCCGACGCCGTAAAATGCGTAGCCACCGGCTTGCTGTGACAGCTGCTCAACCACCTGCGCCAGTGCGTTGATAACGGCTTCGCTGTACCAGCGTTTGCTCGGCCCCGCCAATTGCTCCCAGGCCTCCCGCAAGGTATAGCTGGTGCCGTCAATACGGCCGCAGGCCATGTCGGTCAGGGCCGTGGCCGCCGCCAGAATCTGCCCGGTAAGGGAAATCTGGTGCAATTGCAGCTGCAGTGGATAGCCACTGCCGTCGCCCTTCTCGGATTGCATTTTGATCAGCCGGGCGGGTTCCTGCAGCGGCGGTATCAATGACAGTGTGGACGCTGCGATCAACGGGTGCTGACAAAAAGCATCGCGCTGGGAACTGGTCAGTTTTTGGTAAGGTGTCTGGAGCAGACTGTCGGGCAGGGTAATCTTGCCCAGGTTGCGCAATCGCGCGGCCATTTGCAGGTAAGCGCGGTTGACATCGTTTATATCGAGCAACGTACAAAGGTGATTGACCAGTTGTCTCAACAGCTTTTGCGCGGGAGCTGCATCGGCAAAGCGTTTTTCCACCAGAGAACAAAATACCTCGAGCGTGGCGGTGTAGGCTTTTTTCAGTTTTTCCGTGCGCTTTTCTACTCTCGCCTCCAGCGACGCGTTTATCTGGGTCAGCTGGGTGTTCTGCATGGCGAGGATGGCTTCGAGATGCAGATTTCTGCGCCGGGTCTGTGTCAGTGCGACACCTTTCTGGATAACACTTTTCAGGCGTTCACTGTCCCAGGGTTTCTCCAGAAAGTAGTGTACATGGCCCTTGTTGATGGCTTGAATGACCGCCTGCGTATCGGCGAATCCGGTGATCAGTATGCGTTCGCACAAAGGGTGCAATGCCGCGGCCTGCGTCATCAGTTCCACGCCGTCCATATCCGGCATGCGCACGTCCGACAGCAGGACATCCGGCCGCATCTGTTGCATGGCAGCCAGGGCATCGTGCGCACGTCCGAAACACTGGAGCTGCATGGGCAGGCGGCCAAGCTCGCGGCGCAATGCGCGCAGTATATCTGCCTCGTCATCGACGATGAAAACAATGGCATCCTGTACCTGGGTATCCGCGCTCATGGGGGGCTATTCACATCTATACTGGTTCAGATAGTCAGTGTAGCCGAAGGAGCCCGAGCCGATGAAAGGTGCTGTTTTTATCTCGTTGCAAAAGCTGGTGGAACCCCTGATCGGGATTGCAGGCTGGCAGCAGCTGCTGGACAGCTGTCACCTCGCCAGCGAGGGTGCTTACACCAGTGGCGGTAAATACGAAGATGCGGAGATGGTGGCATTGGTCTCGGCATTGGTTACCCGGTTGGACATGCCGGTGGATGAGCTGTTGCGGCTGTTCGGCCGACACCTGTTCAAGGACCTCACGCCGGGCCATACCCGCTTGCTGGATGATTGTGGTAATCCGTGCCGGTTCATGAAAGCGGTGGATCAACGCATTCATGTGGAAATTGAAAAGCTGCACCCGGGCTCTTCGCTGCCATTTATGACTGTGACCGATCTGTCCGAGCACGCTGTGCGGCTGGATTACCGGTCGCCGCGCAAATTGTGTTTTTTGGCCGAGGGTCTGGCCGCCGGTGTGGCTGACTATTACGACACCCATTTTTCACTCAAGCATCCGGTGTGCATGCACCAGGGTGCCGATCATTGTGAGCTGGAGTTGACATTTGAACCCAAGTGAACAGCTGGCGCTATTGGAAAAATCGATCCGGCGCGAACAAAAAGCACGGGCAGAGGCTGAATTTCTTCTCGAACAGAAAACCAGTGAGTTGATTGAAATCAACCAGCAACTGTCCAAGATGCATGCGGATCTCGTTGCGCACCAGCGACAATTGATTTCGACTGAAAAGCTGGCTGCCCTGGGTGAGCTGGCAGCGGGCATCATGCACGAAGTCAACAATCCGCTTGCCTTCGTCAGCTCCAATATCGGCACGTTAAAGGAATATTGCCAGTTGTTTATGAACGTCACCGAGGCAGTGCACAAACTGGATAAAACCGATGGGCTATCGGGGTTGGGCGAGACTGACGCGATAGCGCAGCTGCGTAAAGAAGATGTGGCGTTTGTGTTGCAAGACGCAAATTCCATTTTCACGGAAGTGAAAGACGGACTGGAGCGCATCCGCGATATCGTTGCACACCTGAAGGACTTTACTCGTACCAAACCCGGCGATCGCTCAGAGATCGATGTCAATGAAGTGATCGACGGTGCATTAAAAATTGCTCACAACAAACTCAAGTACAATTTTGATGTGCAGGTATGCTTTGGCGAATTGCCGCCAATTTATGGTAATAAAAACGAGCTGTCACAGGTGATTCTTAATTTGGTGATTAATGCATCACAGGCGGTGGATTCGGGCCGTGGCACCATAAAAGTGAATAGCCAGTGTAAAGACGGTGATATACTCATCGCCGTCAGTGATAATGGCAAAGGTATCAGCCAGGAGCACATTGACCGCATTTTTAACCCCTTCTATACCACTAAACCCGTGGGGGAAGGTACGGGCCTCGGTTTGTCGGTGTCAGCTAAAATCATCGACAGTCTGGGTGGGGAAATCAGGGTTGAGAGCGAAGTGGGCAAAGGCTCTTGCTTTACCGTGGTGCTTCCGGTGGAGCAGCGTTTGGAAGAGCGATGAAACGATTTTTAACAGCGATAGCGCTGGCAGCGTGTGTCTCGGTGCAGGCGCAAGATGCGGCTCAGTTTTCGGCGCCCCGGGTGCCTGTTCACCTGGAGGCAGATCATTCGGGATTTCTGGTGGAGTTGCATCAGTGGTTAATGCAGCGCGCCGGTATCGATGCCGGATTGACCGTGGTGCCGATTCAGCGCGCCACGCATTTGTTGGAAACCGGTGCGGTCGATGGCCTGTATCCATCCTGGGTGCCCGCAAAATATCACGCCAATGTGTTGTTCAGTTCTCCCCTGATGCAGATAGATCATTACCTTTTCAGCGCTCCGGGCAAGCCCGTTTATTCCAGTCTGGCGCAAATGAGCGGCAAGCGCCTGGGCGTGGTGCAGGGCTATGAAATCGGCCTGGACTACACGGTGCCGGATCTCTGGGTGGCCTATGCTGCCAATAGCGAGGCGCTGGTGACAATGTTGCTCAGCGGGCGAATAGACGCCATGCTGCTGAGCCTGAACGAGGTCAAGCTGCTGCAATTGCAACAGGCCGCGCCGGCCTTTGGCTACGACAGTAAAGCAACGCTTGCGCGCCGGTATTTGGGCTACTGCATCCTGAATAATGAAAAAGGCCTGCAACTACAACGCAAAATCAATCATGCCATTTATGCGGGACAACGCAGCGGTGAACTCTACCAACGATTCCCCCAGCTCACGCCTATTGATGCCATTAAACGCGATACCGGTTCGTGAGTACTGATTTATCCCGTGCGGTACTGCTTGCCCTGGCAACGTCGTTCGTGGCCAGTCTCGTTGCCGCCGGTTCAAAATGGGCGGCGGAATATGTATCCATTCATCAATTGGTTGCGAGCCAGTATTTTGTGGGTTTTTGTCTCTATTTACCCTTGTTGGTTCGCGGTGGTAAAGCAGCAGTAAAAACCGAGCGTGCCGGTCTCCACTGCTTGCGTGGTCTGGCGGGTCTGGGCGCGTTTTACGCCTACTATGCCGCGATCCAACACATTCCATTGCTGGAGGCCACGTTGCTGCGCAACAGTGCACCCTTGTTGGTGCCGTTGATTGCACTGTGGTTTTTGCGCATCCGGATTCCGGCGGCGCGCTGGTGGCCATTGCTGATCGGGTTTGCGGGTGTGCTGATTATTCTGCGCCCCTTGCCTGCGTTGTTGTCGGTCTGGCATCTGGTGGGTTTTGCCGCTGCCTGGATGATGGCCGCATCAATGATTACCACCCGGCTACTGACTTATACCGAATCCAATCAGGTTGTGCTGTTTTACTATTTTTCCGTGGCGCTGCTGGTCTCCACACCCTTAGCCTTGTGGACCTGGCGCACGGCACCCTGGTGGGTTTACGGCCTGTTGCTGGTGTTGGGCCTTGGGCTTGCGTTGGCGCTTTGGCTGTACACCCTCGCGTATCGCGCAGCTAAACCTTCGGTTCTGGCGCCGGTGTCATACATGAGCGTGGTCTTTGCAGGACTCTGGGGCTGGCTGTTCTGGCGCGAAACACCCGATACGGTTGCCGGCATTGGCACCTTATTGGTGGTGATCAGCGCAGTGATGATCTTGTGGCAGGATAAAACCTCACCGCCTCTGCCAGCGGCACCCAGACCGCCGGCATAAGTGGGCCCTGTGGGCTCAGTAATTGGATTCCTTTGGCAGGCCGTTTAACAGTTGCTGGCGGCAGGCAATCATTTCTTTGTAGGTTTGCAGCATGGAAAAGTCCACCGGGCCGGACTGCAGGCGCAACGCTTCCAGTTGCCGTTGAAAGCCGGTGATTTCCCGTATCAGCTTTTCTTTCAGTTTTTGTGTGCGGTTGTACCGCACGCCAATGTGGCACTCTTTGGGCAGCTTCGCGACTATTGCTTTGGCCATAAATCCATCCGCTCGGTGTGTCAGGAGTGATTAAGAAGTTCCTTAAGCATAGTCAATGATGGCGTTGGGCAAAGACCATTTGGTTATTAGAGGTAGCGTTGCCACGGGAAGCCTATGTCGCCGATGACATAGAAGAACGGGTTCAGAATATCGGCCTTTTGATTGTACCGTAGCACCCGGAAATCCGTGTCGACAACCGCGCCGCCTGCGGCCTCCACAATGGCCTGTGCGGCGGCGGTATCCCACTCGCTGGTGAGTGCCAGGCGCGGGTAGAGATCGGCGCTGCCGTCGGCCACCAGGCACAGCTTGAGCGACGAGCCCATGTTGTCAGTGGCCACCGGCCGCTGGGTTGCGCGACTGAGTTTATCCATCAGGCTTTGCACAGCGTCCGCGCCATGGTTGCGAGACGCCACCAGGGTAATAGGCTCACCTTGTGAAAGTGCTGCGTCGACTTTGCGGGTGCTGATAGTGGCCAATTCGCCGTCGCGCAAACGGTAACTGCCGTGACCATTGGCACCATAGTAAAGCCAGTTTTTGACCGGCACATAAACCATGCCCAGTACCGGCGCCCCTTCATCAATCAAGGCAATGTTGACCGTGAATTCGCCATTGCGATTGATGAATTCCTTGGTACCATCGAGCGGGTCGATCAGCCAGTAGCGGTGCCATTGGCCACGGGTTTCGTAATCGGGAATGTGCGATTCTTCCGACAGTACCGGGACGCCCGGCAACAAGGGTGTGAGGCCTGCCACCAGAATATCGTGCGCTGCGAGGTCCGCCTGGGTAATGGGTGACTGATCGGCCTTATGATCCACCGCAACTGATTCCGGGGCATTGTAGACAGCCAGAATGGCATCGCCTGCGTCGCGCGCGATGGCTTCCAATGCCTGAAAAAGTGACTGGATTTGTTCGGAATTGAATACTGACACGGCGGGCTCCTTAGCTTTGTCGTCTATTCTAAAGCAAAGCTCCGTTGCTGAAGAAAAAAATGATCGAATGGTTTGCCGGGTTGCCGGTGCGCACCAAACTCAAAGCCCTGGTGGCGGGAACCCTGGCACTGGCATTGTTGATGTCCGGGGTGGTGTTTGTGTCCTACGATCGCGCCCGCCAGCTGGACGATACCGTCTCTGCAATGGAGGCTCTGGCGCAGGTGACGGCCCAGCGCTCACAGGCGGCGCTGGCATTCAACGACAGCCGGCGCGCGCTGGAAAACCTCCAGGGTCTGACGCCGGTTCGGGATATTGTGTCTGCCTGTGCCTATAGCGAACGGATTGCCGAGCCGCTGGCCCAGTGGACCAGAAATGACACCAGTGTGTCCGTTTGCTTAAGCGCGCCCGGGCAAGAGATCAGTGTAGATGGCTTTGTGGTCGCGGTGGCTGTGCAATCGCCCACCGGTGTGTTGGGCGTCCTGACACTGGCGGGGAGCTATCAGTCGCTGGACCAGCGGCTGCGCTATCTGGTGCTGAGTTTGCTGGCCATCGGCAGTGCCTGCGTGGTGCTGGCGCTGTGGATGACCCGGCCGTTCCAGCGGATGCTGTATCGGCCCATTGTCGAACTGGCCTCGGTTGCCCGGCAGGTGGAAAAGGGAGCCGATTTTCAGGTCAGGGCGGTCAAGCTCAGTACCGATGAAGTGGGCGAGGCCGTCGATGCGTTCAACGCCATGTTGTTGCGGTTGGAAGAAGACAAGCAGGCGCTGGAAAAACTGGCCTATTACGACACCCTGACGGGGTTGCCCAACCGCCGCCTGTTCATGGAAAAACTGGCGCGCGCCATCGCCCACAGTCGCATGCATGATCTCGCGTTCGGGTTGATTTTCATCGATCTCGACAATTTCAAATGGGTCAACGATACCCTCGGTCACGACCGCGGCGACTGGCTGCTGAAAGTGGTGGCAGAACGCACGCGCAGCGCGGTGCGCGATATGGATACGGTGGCCCGTTTAGGCGGCGATGAATTCACGGTCATACTGCTGGAGTTGACAGATCAGGCCCAGGGCGAGCAGCTGTGCCAGGCCATTCTCGACGCGTTGAAACCACCGGTCATGCTGGGTAATCACAGCCATCAGGCGGGGGCCAGTCTGGGTCTGGCCGTGTGCGATGGCTACTCGGTCTCCATTGACGGCGCCTTGAAGCAGGCTGATCTGGCCGTTTACGACGCCAAGGCAGCGGGCAAAAATACCTACCGTGTCTATCAGCGGGGACCGGATTGAGGTTTGCCCCTTTGCACAAGCACCTTACAATGAGGCTTTTTTTGCAGGACATTGCATGAACACCCCGCGCCTAGACTGGCACGCCATTGATACCGTTTTGCTGGATATGGACGGCACGCTACTGGACCTCCATTTCGATAATCATTTCTGGCTTACTCACCTGCCCCGGCGCTACGCCGAACTGAAGGGGCTGGAGCTGGCGCATGCGCGCGAGCACCTGATGGAGATGATCAAGGGGCATGAAGGCACGCTCAACTGGTATTGCCTGGAGTTCTGGTCGGAGGCGCTGGCGGTGGATATCCGCGCGCTCAAGGAGGAGGTGAAACACAAAATCTGCATGCGTCCGCATGTGGAACAGTTTCTCACCCTGCTGCGCAAGCTGGGCAAGAAAGTGATCCTCATAACCAATGCGCACCCGCAGAGCCTGTCGCTCAAATTGGAAGTGACCGCCTTGGACCGCTGGTTGGACGTGGTGATTTCGTCCCACGAATTCCGGGAGCCGAAGGAAGCGCAGGCATTCTGGCACGCGCTGGTATTGCGCGAACATTTCGACCCGGCCCGGGCACTGTTTGTGGACGATACGGTGCGCATCCTGGATTCGGCCAGAACCTTCGGCATCGGCCATCTGTTGTCGATTCATCAGCCCGACAGCCAGACTCCGCGCACAGTAGACGCCTACCCTGCCATTCATCATTTTGATGAGCTGCTGCCGGATCTGACCGCGATGGTGGCGAGCCGTGGATAAACTGAGGCTGGATAAATGGTTGTGGGCCGCACGCTTTTTCAAAACCCGCAGTCTGGCCAAGGGCGCGATTGAAGGTGGCAAGGTCAAGGTGGACGGCGACCGGCCCAAGGTCAGTAAGGAAATCGCCGTGGGCAACCTGCTCACCATCCGGCGCGGGTTTGACGAGGAGGAGGTTGAGGTACTGGCGTTGTCGGATCAGCGCCGGGGCGCACCGGAGGCCCGCTTGCTGTATCGCGAAACCGAGGCCAGCCTGGCCGCGCGCGAGGGTAATGCCGCGGCCCGCAAGGCGATGGCGGGCGAAGTGCACACGGAAGGGCGCCCCAGCAAGAAGCAGCGCCGGCAGATCCATCGCTTTGTCCGGCGCGTGATCGATGAAGACGAGAGTTAGGTGTTGTCCTGCCCGCTATACTGAAAGACCCGAGCGCGGGTGTTAAAATCCCGCCTTTTTGCCGTGGAAGCTTTCATGTCTGATACGCCCAAGACCTCCTCCGACGACAGTCTGAGTCGCTTTATTTTTGACGGTGCCGATATCCGCGGCGAAATCGTCACCCTTGCCGACAGTTACGCGGCCGTGCTGGCGAACAATCCAGCACCGGCGGCGGTACAACAGCTGCTGGGTGAATTCCTGGCCGCCGCGGCCTTGCTTTCCTCTACGCTCAAATTTGACGGCATCATTACCCTGCAGGCTCAGGGCGACGGGCCTGTGCCGGTCATTATGGCCGAATGCAATCATCACCACGGCCTGCGTGGCACCGTCCGCCCGCCCGAGGCCGGATTCAGCGACGGGCTTACCGGTGACCTGGGCGATCTGATTGGCCAGGGGGTGCTCGCCATTACCATCGACCCCGACAAAGGCGAGCGTTACCAGGGGGTGGTGCCCTTGGACAAGCCCACGCTGGCCGCCTGTCTGGAAGCCTATTTTGCCCAAAGCGAACAGTTAGGCACCCGGATCTGGCTCGAGGCTGATCAGGGGCGCGCAGCCGGACTGCTCATACAGGCGTTGCCCACCCAGCTGGCAGCAAGTATTGAGGACAATCAGGCGCAATGGGACACAGTTATTGCGCTCGCAACTACTGTAACTCAAAATGAATTGTTGTCGCTTGACCATTCATCTAATTTATACAGGTTATTTAATGAAATGCAGGTTCGGGTGTTTGAACCGGCCACCCTGCAGTTCCAATGCACTTGTTCCGAACAGCGCAGTCTTTCTGCGCTGGCGCAGATTGGCCGCGAAGAATGTGAAGAAATCCTTTCAGAACAAGGGGTTATCAACATAGACTGCCAGTTCTGTAACCAGCATTACGCATTCGGCGCGGCTCAGATCCGGGCCCTGTTCGAAGATTCACCCCCCACAATGCACTGATCTGCCAAAACATAGATTCAGTTATTCCCTGTGGGGGTGCTATCGCCCCCGTGAATGAAGTCTGTCATAATGCGCGCCCTTACAAGGGTGCTGTAGCCCTTTGAAAGCGACTCTGGCCCTGACATCTTCGGGGTAATGCGCTAGACCTGATTACAGGCATTGCTCCCACGAGGAGCCGCATTGAATGCACGGCCAGTGCAGGAGAGAGTTTCATAACACCCGTTTGAGCGGGGCGCCGGACCACCGGTACGCCTGACCCGGAATGCCGGGCCAAGGCAATGCTTGCAGATTAGGGCGCGCCCACAAGGCTGCGCTGCAGTTTTAACGCATGTACGCTGACAGGACGAGAGAAATGACCCAAGCTTCTGCGACCGTTTATACGGATCTGAGCTCTGCGCAACTGATTGAAGAAGCGCTGAAACGCGGCGAAGGCCGCCTGACCAATACCGGCGCTCTGCTGGCCGTTACCGGTGAACGCACTGGCCGGTCCCCAGCCGATCGCTTTATCGTTAAAGAACCCACCACCGAATCCGCCATTGACTGGGGCAGCGTCAACCGCCCGTTCGATGCCGCTAAATTCGACGCCCTCTGGGCGCGGGTGGAAGATTACATTGGCGGCCGCGATCGCTTCGTATCGCACCTGTCAGTGGGTGAGGATGCCGAGCACTACATTCCGGTTAAAGTCACCACCGAGACTGCCTGGCACAACCTGTTTGCCCGCAACATGTTCATTCGTCATCAGCCCCACAACCCCAAGGGCAAGGACGAGTGGCAGATTCTGCACGCGGCCAACTTTGTGTGTGAGCCCGAGCGCGATGGCACCAATTCCGAAGGCATTGTGTGCATCAACTTCGCCGCCAAAAAAGTACTGCTGGCCGGCATGAAGTACGCGGGCGAAATGAAAAAATCCATGTTCTCTGTGCAGAACTTCCTGTTGCCTGCTGCCGACGTGATGCCTATGCATTGCTCGGCCAACGTGGGCAAAGACGGCGACACCTGCCTGTTCTTCGGTTTGTCAGGCACCGGTAAAACCACCCTCTCAGCCGACCCCGATCGCTACCTGATCGGCGACGACGAGCACGGCTGGGCCAAGGGCGCCGTATTCAATATGGAAGGTGGTTGCTACGCCAAGACCATCGACCTGTCACAGAAGAACGAGCCCGTGATCTGGGACGCCATCCGTTTCGGTGCCATTGTTGAAAACGTGGTGGTGAACGACGCGCGCGTGGCTGATTACTGCGACACCAGTCTGACCGAAAACGGCCGTTGTTCTTACCCGCTGGAGCATGTTGAGCTGCGCGTGGAAGAAAACCGCGCGGGCGAGCCGAAGAACGTGATCTTCCTGACCTGTGACGTGACCGGCGTGTTGCCACCCGTGTCTATCTTGTCCAAGGAAGCGGCCGCTTACCACTTCCTGTCCGGCTACACTGCGCGTGTAGGCTCTACCGAGCTGGGTGCGGAAGCCGGTATCAACCCCACTTTCTCCACCTGTTTCGGTGCGCCGTTCATGCCGCGTCCAGCGCGTGAATACGCCGAGCTACTGATGAAGCGCATTGAAGACTTCGGCGCTAAGGTTTACCTGGTCAACACCGGTTGGACCGGTGGTGCCGGCGGTGCCAACGGCACCGGTAGCCGCTTCCCGATCCCGGTGACCCGCGCTGTAGTAGCGGCAATCCAGAATGGTTCGCTCGAGGGTGTGGCGACCGAGCACCTGGACGCGCTCAATCTGGATATTCCGGTGAAAGTGGCGGGTGTGGACGATAAGTACCTGAATCCACGCAAAGCCTGGAACAATGAAGCCGCCTACGATGAGCAAGCGGCTAAGTTGGCAGGACTGTTCGCGAAAAACATCAAGAAGTTTGCGGTATCGGCTGACATAGAAGCAGCAGGACCCAAAGCATAAGGCGGAATTTGTCTGCCAAGCGGTGCAAAACAAACGGGGCGGCCAATAGGCCGCCCTTTTTGTTGGTGTTGGTTCAATGAAGGGTGTTTCAGATTTTGCCCATTTTGTTGTGTTGGGAAAAATATTGCATGCCGGCTTTCTCCAGACTGCGATAAACCGAGCCGGGCAATTGCAGCAAGCAAGCGCAAGCGAGTGTGATCAGCGTGCGACCAGGTTCTTCCTTGAGAATGCGCTTGTCAGTTTTAAGCGCGTCCACTACCAGCTTGAGTGCTTGTTGCTTATTGCCCGATTGCACGGCACGGCGCGCCAGATAACGCAATTGGTAAGCGCGCGCCAGGCTGCCCCACTGTTGGAAGAATGCAGGGTTGAGTGCGCGGTTTTTTTCGATGCACAGTTCCCATGCGGCGTACTGCTTTTCCAGATTGGCGGATAATCCGCTGGCGTTAACGCGATAGTAGGTCAGGCCTTCACGTAGCCCCTCGAATTTGCAGCCGGTACTCAGCGCCAATCGCAACCAATATTCAATGTCTTCGGATTGGCGCAGGGATTCATCAAAATAGGTCATCCGGTAGTGGTCGCCAAAATCGGTTTTGCGTCCGGTTTTGATCAGCAAGCTGCGCCGGATTACCGGGGCAGAACCGTTGCCGATTGGGTTGCGGCAAAAAATATCTTTGACGCTGATATTTTTCACTTTTGGGTGCTGGCCAATACCAAGTTCGACACCCTGTTCGTCCACAAACAGACTGGCGCTGTAGCTGCAACCGAGCTTCGGATCCGTGCGGAAGTGTTCAATGTGGCGATACAGTTTTTCCGGGTGCCAGTAATCATCAGAATCCAGAAACGCCACATAGAGTCCATTACTGTGGCCGATGCCGGTGTTGCGTGCGCCGGCGAGGCCGCGGTTTTTCTGATGCACATAACGAATCCGTGGATCGTTAAAACGGCTCACAATCTCTGCGGTTGAGTCGGTGCTGCCGTCGTCCACACAAATCAATTCAAAGTGCGGATAGCTCTGTTCGAGCACGGAGGTGATGGCCTGCTCAACGTAAGCTTCTACGTTATACATGGGCATGACCACAGAAAATACGGGTTTGAATAGTGCATTTGTCATTTCAATAATCCTCTGAACGAATTTTTTTCCAGATATAAATAACCGGAATCAGCCAGCTGACGCTGGTGAATGCCACCAACTGAGCCATTGAGGTGGGATCAGTGGGCGCGAACAACATCAATGACGCGGCCATGAGAATCAGGCAGAAGCTCGCGGCCAATAATTCCAGTGCCGGTTGATTTCTTATGCGCAACAGCATGCCGGTTGCATCGATAAACAGCGCCGGTATGGCAGTGGTGCACAGCAACATGACCAGCGGTACCGCCGCCGACCAACGGTCGCCGAACAGGATGTACAGATACACCGGTACCGCCAGAATCTGCAGCAGGAACAGCAACGCAATGGCCCGACTGACCGACTGCAACTTGGCATGCGCCAAGACGGCAGATTGCTGGCGGTATTGCTCTGCGAGATAGGGCGCCAGCCCTCCGAGAAACGCATTGGTGAGCGATTGGCCCAGGCCGACACCGGCATTCTTGGCGAAACTATAGAGACCAAAAAATTCCGGGCTCAGTAATTTGCCGGCAATGATCAGGTCGGCCTGGAAGCGCCCGAGTCGTACTAATTCAGTGCCGAACACCTTGCCGGAAAAAATGGCGGTGCGGATAAATTCGGTGCCGTTACACCGGGTCAACGTCCTCAACGACAAACTTGGAAAGCGCATGAAAACCAACACCCACACCGCGGCAGCAATAATTTTTGCATAGATGACCGAGGCTACATCGAGGCCGCCGATCAACAGGCCGATGGTGGCCAAGTTGTCGGCGCTGATGCTCAGGCTGGACGCCAGCGCGTAGGATTTCATGGCGTTGGACCGTTGCAGTAAAAATACGCGCACCGAGACCAGGGGATACAACAGGTAGGTGAGGCTCGCGAGTTGCAGCAGCGGCGCCAATTCGGGCCGCTCGTAAAACGCCGCCAGCAGCGGCGCGATCCACCATTGCACAGCAATCATGACCAGACTCAATAACCACTGCTGCTGCCACGCCGCTGCGGCCACGGTGGGGAGCTCCTGCTCACTGCATTGAATCACCAGGGCACCGCCGCCGGCGCGGGTAAATACGCGCAGCAGTTCCAGCCACATCAACGACAGCGCTGCGAGTCCATAGGCCTCGGTGGTGAGCAACGCGGCCATCGCAATCACAGTGCCGATCCGGCTTACCTTGGCGATGGCCTCGGCAATGACCATCCAGCGGGTGTTGCACAGCAGACGATTGGCCGCGAACAGGGTGCGGAGCTTGTCGCTGGTGCGGATGATGGCTGGGTACATGGTTAACTCCAATGAGAATTAACCCGTGTTTTGCAGGAAGCGTGCCGGAATCAGTCAAGGCCCGGTCTGGCGGGCATCAGCGCATGGCTGTGCGCGGAAATGCGAGGGTTTTTTGCAATTTGCAATGCAATTGGCGTGGCGCAAACCGGCGGTATCAGGTGCTGGCGTTGGCCTTTTCCCACGCCTGCAGCTTGCGATAAAGCGTTGAGGGGCTGACCCCCAACGCCGCCGCGGCCTGAACCACGTTGCCCTCGCAGTGGTCGATGGCATGCTCTATCGCTTCGCGCTCGACCGTGGCCAGGGGGCGTATGGTTTTCGGTTCCGGCGGTGCCGTGGCAATTGTGGAGCGCGCTGCTGGTGAGGCAACCGGCGCGTGGGATTCAGCCTCGCCGGCAAGCAATTCATCCAGCTGTTCGGGTTTGAGGTGCAGCGCTTCAACCAATGCCTGCTCGGTAATGAGCGGTCCCTCGTTCATCACCACCAGATTGTGAATGCAATTGCGCAGCTGGCGTACATTGCCGGGCCAGCGATAGTGGTTCAGCAGCTGCTGGGCTTTCTGGCTGAAGCCTGCGAAGGCCTTTTTCTCCTGCTCGGCAAACAGCTGCAGGAAATGGTCGGCCAGCAATGCAGGATCGCCTTCGCGCAAGCGCAGCGGCGGCATATCCAGGGTGACAACCGCCAGACGGTAGTAAAGATCTTCGCGCAGCAAGCCTTGCTCAATGGCTTCTTCCGGGTGTCGGTTAGTGGCGCAAACGAAGCGGATATCCAGCGCGTCGGCCTTGGTCGCACCCACTTTTTGCACCTGGCCGGTCTGTATGAAGCGCAACAGCTTGGCTTGCAGGTTGATGTCCATCTCCGCCAGCTCATCCAGGAACAGGGTGCCACCGTGAGCCTGATGCGCGGCGCCGTCGCGATTACTGACGGCACCGGAAAAAGCGCCTTTGACATGGCCGAATATCTCCGATTCCATCAGGTCTGCCGGTATGGCTGCGCAATTAAGTGCGATAAAGGGCTTGTCGCGCCGGTCGCTCTGGTTGTGGATGGCCTGCGCGGCCACCTCTTTGCCTGACCCGCTGGGGCCGGTGATGAACACCGAGGCATTGCTGGACCCGACCCGCTCAATGAGCGAATAAACTAATTGCATGGGCGCAGAATTGCCTACAAACCCTTCAAATCCACGATTTTTTGGTGCGTTATAGCGCGCCAGCGTGCGTTTGAGCAACGCTCTTTCGGCAATCAGGTCCTGGGTGGCCATGGCTTGCTGCAGGGTGGCCAGCAGTTGATTGTCGTCCCATGGCTTGTGGATAAAGCCCCAGATCCGGCCCTCGTTAATGGCCGACATGATCAGTGATTCTTCCGAATAGCCGGTGAGTACCAGGCGGATGGTTTCGGGGTATTGGTCGGCAATCTGGGCCAATAGCGTGGCGCCGTCCATTTCAGGCATGCGCATGTCCGACACCACCACATCGAACGGCTCGTCTGCAAAAGCTGCCAGCGCCGCCTGCCCGCTTTCTACAAATACGCATTCGGCCTGAAAGTTGCGCATCATGCGGCGCAGACTCTTGAGGATTTGGGGTTCATCGTCGACGAATAAAAACCGTGTGCCGGCGCTCGCTGCCATAGGGTACCTGAAAATGCTGGCCTGATTTGTGCAGGCAGGTTGAAAACCATTTCAGTGTAGTTCAAGGAGCTTGTGTATGAGGGGGCTGGTCCTGAGTTTTGTGGCGGGTGGTTATCATTGGCGCTACGCCCGTGAGCTGGAAAGCCAGCGCGTGTATGCCGCGCGCATGGGCTATGACTTCCGTCTGGCGGTCTTGCCGGTGTTGCACCGGTTGGGACCTGAATTGGTCTGGTTCAAAATCCATCTGATCCGGGCGGCGTTGCAGCGGGGTTATGATTGGGTCTTGTTTGTGGACGCCGATGCGCGGATACAATCGGAATGCCCACCAGTGGAGCCCTCGCTCCACAAGGATAAATCCATCTACCTGACACGGGGTTATTCCGGTCGGTTCAACTCGGGCGTGATGTTGTTCAGGCGCACCAATGCCAGCTTTGAATTTCTCATCACGCTGCTGCGTCACCGTACCGATGTTGTGCCCGCTGAGGACGATGTTGGGTGGGGTGAAAATGGTCATGTGATTCATTTCGCCAAGGCCAACCCGTCCGTTCAGGCACTGGACGAACGCTGGAATAACAACGGCCGGCCACTGGCGGCGGACTATATCCGGCATTTCAGCGCGGGCCCAATGCGCGCCTGTCATAAAGCGGGCGTTATTCCCATGGTCAAGGCGCAGCTAACGGCAATCATCAATCGCCTACTGGTACGGCTGGCACCGCAGACCGATCCTTTTGCACAGGCACTGTTGTTTGAACGTTGGGCGCAGGCGTGTTTCCAATCGCCGTCGCAAAATGCAAATGATCGGGTACCTGTTTATCAAATTGAAAAAAAAGAGCGCCTTATCGCGCAAAAACACGCTGAAATACTGGCACGCTAACTGCAACACCTCTGCGCAACTATTTTTCGGGAGTGCGGACAATGATTTCAGTAGGCAGTCATTCAGAGGGTGTTGTGTCGGCAAATGCGATGTTTGACCGGTGCGTCGCCCTGCTTTGTGTGGTGCTCGTTGTGCCTGTGTGGCTGGTCAATGGCGCATTGGCATTGGCAACGCGACAACCGTTGCTGGAGTGGCATCTCAAACGGGATGATCTTGGCCGGGCGTTGGTGTTGCCGGTATTCAGTTGTGGACTGTTGCGTGAGTCCGCGTATCTTTTAGCCATCTTCAAAGGCCAGCTGGCGTTGGTCGGCATTGAGCTGGAATGCCATAGCCTCGCGGGCTTTGGCATCAGTGATCGCTGGCGCGAACAGCCGGCGGGATTGTTTTCCAGCTATGGGACTTTATTGCGCGTAGGCTACGTGGGCCAGTCACCTGCCGAAGCATTGGATCAACAATGCGAGAATCAGTCACTTCGCGCCTATATTGCCATCCTGGTGAAAGCGGTTGTGAACCGATTGCTGTTTGCCGAATGCGGTTTGCGTTGCACAAATGAATTTGATTTGTTGGGTCTCAGGATTCACAACCGCAAGCTGCATGAGGCTGTGACATTTGTCACTGAGGCGCCAAAAAACTCCTGTAAAAAATTGTTTTTCGTCAATGTGAATTCGGTCAATCTCGCGCACAACGATGCGCGTCTGACCGATGATATCAACTGCGCTGACCTGGCGCTGGTTGATGGCAGCGGCGTGCGTATGGCGGCACGGATGCAAGGAATCAAGCTGTTGGACAATATCAACGGCACAGACTTTCTTCCGCATTTATGCGCCGCGATGGCGGAAAAAGGGCAGCGGCTGTTCCTGTTGGGATCCGCACCGGGCATTGCCGAGCAGGCCGCTTACAATCTCAAAACCCAGTTTCCCTCACTGCAGATTGCCGGGCATTACCACGGATTTTTCTCTGCCGATCAGACCGATGATGTGATCGAAATGATCAATGCATCCAAAGCCGATGTGTTATTGGTTGCGCAGGGTTCCCCCAGGCAGGAGCGCTGGATAAACGCACACAGTGACTGGCTGAAGGTAAATTGTGCCTTGGCAGTGGGTGGGCTTTTGGATTTCACCTCTGGCCGCATTCCACGCGCACCGCAATGGATGTGCGAAATTGGTATGGAATGGGTATATCGGTTATGGCAAGAGCCGTATAAAAAATTCAATCGCTATGTGATTGGTAACCCGGTTTTTATTGCCCGATGTGTTGCGCAAAAATTTTTCCGATCCCGCTGATTTTTGCAAACCGAATAATTTGCGTTGCAATCTGCAAATTTTCGGATGTTTTCGTAAAAATACCGCCACTTCTGGCGGTATTTTTTTGGCATGTGGATTGCAATACCTGATACAGATAAAAAATTTTCAGTTGATCGAGTGTCGGTCCGTGTTCAGGAGTAATCACCATGGCTATTTCAGTTCTGCACATTAATGCGCTTTTTGTTCGTCTGCTTCCCAAGCTGGAATTGGGTAAGTTGCGATTTCCCCTTTGGTTGCAGCGTGGTCTGGCAACCCTAGGATTGTTGGCCATTTCGCCGCTGCTGTTGCTCACCGCGCTGGCCATCCGGATAGAGAGCCCGGGTGCCGTCATTTACACGCAAATCCGCGTGGGTGTTAACGGCCGTCGCTTCCGGATTTATAAATTCCGTTCTATGCGTTGCCCGAACGATCCGAAGTACCCGCCGGCGGAAGCGTTGCAAAGTGATCGCGAGGGCATTTGCCAGAAAATGTACCGCGACCCGCGCATCACCCGCGTGGGTGCGATTATCCGCAAGCTATCAATCGATGAATTGCCCCAGCTGTTCAATGTGGTGCTGGGTGATATGGCGCTGATCGGGCCGCGCCCGGCGCTGGAAAGGGAAGTGGCGCAGTACCAGATGCGCGCAATGGAGCGTCTGGATGCAATGCCGGGTTTGACGGGTTTGTGGCAGGTTTCCGGCCGAGCCGATACCACCTTTGATGAGCAGATCGATCTGGATTTGCGTTACGTGCGGGGTCAAAGCCTGTGGTTGGACATGAAAATCCTGTGCCTCACCGTGCCCGCAGTTCTGTTTGGTAAAGGCGCCTATTGATCAATAGGCCAACTAAAAACTGAAGCCGCGCATCGCGCGGCTTTGTGTGCTTGAGCTCAACTGCCCAACAGCCATTCCCACGCATGTTGATCCGGTAACAGGTCTATGCCGGCGAAACTTTTCAACAGGTAGAGCAACACCAACGCGAGCGGAATGGCGATCACCAACAGTAAATACAGCATTACCGCCAGGCTCATGCCACTCATGTGACGAAGGCGGGCATCTTCACGGTTGCGGGTACTGGAGCGGCGGTCCCGTCCCATCAGCAACACAACATAAAATCGCGCGAAGTAGAGTGAGGGCGTGAGCCGGATATCAACCGGATGCTGCTTGCCCGGCGCAGAAGCGCTGATAGCGACCCGCAGCGCTTCCAGCTGGACCAGGTTCAGACTGGCGAAAACCTTGGGGTCCAATTGGGAAAACACATGCTGGGTAAATGGATCGACCGGTTCACTCATAACGTTTACTTTTAAAGGAAAATATTCAATCGCATTTTGGTTATATGCAATCTGCAAAGGGCGCGTTTTCATATTGGTAATAATTTGTGGAAAACGCCAATTGGAAATATTTTTCTCAATAAAAACAATAAGTTATGTTTTGGCACGGCTTCTGCATTATCAAGGATAACCGGCGTTTATCGCCCTGAATCAAATCCCCAAGGATGCACTATGCTGACTCAACGCTTACCACTGGCCACTGCTTTGCTGATCGCGGCAATGTCGGGTCTGGTGGCCTGTACCCAGCATCATTCGCTGCCTTCACCGGATAACCCCAGTGACAAGTTCTATGGCACGCGCCATGAGACGGGTGAGCACGTCAGTCATGCCGTTGAGTCGCCGCGCGTCTATGCCTCCAATCTGGATTGCAGCGCCGCCGACAGTCGTTATCAGACTGCCCATTTCCGCGCTGATCGTGCGTTGATTGCCTATGAAGCGGCCAGCGGCCAGACCCAGGTGCAGCAGATTTTCAATCGCGAATTACCCTTGAGTCCGGGCGATCTGATCGATGTCCAGATTGAAGACGGTGAAGGCTTTGCCGGTCACTACATTGTGAACCCCGATGGCAGTCTGAAATTACCGCACCTGTCGGCCCTGGACTTACAGGGTGCCAGCGAAGCGGAGGCTTCACGTCGGGTTGAAATGGCGCTGGTGCGCGCTGGCCTGTTTCTGCCAGCCACCGCACGCGTGAGTGTGCGCGTGCTGCAGTGGGCACCGGTAGAAGTCACGGTGACGGGTGCGGTGTTTGAACCGGGCCGCGTGCGCATCAATGAAAACAATCAGGAAAGTGTGATCGCAGATCGCGTGGCGGCGTTTGGCGACTATGCCGAGCGCCGTTCGCTGGTAGAAGCGTTACGTGCCGCATCGGGCATTCGCCCGGATGCCAAATTGGATCAGGTGGTATTGGTACGCAACGGCTGGCAGCTGGAACTGGACATGAGCGGTGTGTTCACCGGCGAACCAGTGCGCGATGTGGCACTGGTGGCGGGCGATCAGATCGTGGTGCCCACCACCGGCTGTTTCCAGCCGCAGTTGGTGCGGCCCTCGCAAATTACACCCAAGGGTTTCCGGGTTTTTATGTCTAATCTGATTGCACCGGCGCTGGATAACGCGAGTGCGGCAGTGGGTCGCTACAGTTCCAGCCTGCCCTATGGCACGCGCCTGTTACAGGCTGCCGTTTCGGCTAACTGTGTGGGTGGTACTCAGCTGACGAATGCGCCGCGCAAAGTGGTGTTGGCCAGCCTGAACCCTTTGACCGGTCAGATGCAGGTGGTGGAGCGCAGTGTGGAGCAATTGATGCGTAATGCGCATCGCGAGGATATCAATCCTTACCTGATGCCGAACGATGCACTGGCATGTTACGACTCGGACGTCACTAACCTGCGAGACTTTGCCCGCAGTCTCACCGACCTGATTGCGCCTGTGCGCCTGCTGATGTGAGACGGTTATGAATAATTTTCCTGTCATTTATGAACCAAAGCCGGAGCGGGTGCCGTTCTGGCGCCGGCGTCCGCACCGCTACGTGTGGGTCGCGCTGGTCGGTTACGGTGCGTTGATTGCTATCCTGATGCTGTATATGAGCCGCACCCCGATTTACGACAGCGCCCATGCGCTGGTATTGCCCGGCAGCGGCTCGTCCAGCAATTTCAATATCGATGAAGTGGGTACCGCTAATCAGGACACCCGCACGCCGTTCGGCAGCGTGGAAGTCAGTCCTTTGGCGAACTACCGCGAAATCATTAAGAGTCGCAATGTGCTGTTGCGCGCGGCGGACCTGTTGCGCGTGCACCCCACCTTACTGGACATGCCGCGGGTGGAATTGCGCGAGCGCACCTCGATCATGATGGTGCACACCGAAGGCCTGAGCGGCGAGCGCGCGCAGGAAATCGGTTGGGCGTTTTATGAGGCGTTTCAGGCCGAACTGGAACGCTTGCGCAAAGACGAAGTCGCGCGCCGCGACGATGGTGTTCAGCAGGCTTTGGCGGGATATCGCGCAGAATTGGAGCGCACGCGCCAGGCCATTGTGGAATTTCAACAGCGCTCCTTGTTGGTGTCGGAAGACCAGATGACCCAACTCATGGTGACCCTGTCCAGCGTCAAAGAGCAGCAACTGACGTTGGCTTCAAGCGCACGCAATACCGAAGATTTCGTTCGCCAGTTGAGTCTGGACCTGGGCATTTCACCCTCGTTGGCCGGCCAGGCATTTGCGTTGCAAAGTGACGCCGCATTCCGCGGCTACCTGAAAGAACTCGATGCCAGTGCCATGCTGTTGGCCGAATATTCTTCGCGCTGGGGTGAGCAGCATCCGAAAGTGGTGGCGCAGTCGCGTCGTTACGACAAGGCGCTGTCTTCATTAAAAGTGCGCTCGGTAGCGCTGGTGGGCGCGCAGGTGTCGGATGCGCTGCAAACCACCGACCTGCAGGCGTCACCCGAGCGCGCACAATTGTTCGCCACGCTGGTGGACAGCTTTGCCAAACTCCAGGGCATTGAAGCCGAGCGTCAGGAAATGGTGCGGGCCGAAATGACGCTGACCGACCGATTGAAAATTTATTCGCGCGAAGCGGCCGAGCTCGAGCGCCTGCAGCGCGATCATTCGCTGGCAGAAGCCGTGTACACCTCAGCGGCGGCGCGCTTGCAAGCGGGCAAGGCGGACATTTTTGCGTCTTACCCGGCGGTACAACTGTTGTCTGTGCCCAGCATGCCGGAAAAACCCAAAAACCCCAGCGTGAAAATTGCCGCCGCAATCGGCGTGCTGGGATTCCTGTTCATTACCTTTGCGTTGTTGACCCTATGGCACCGTTCTCGCTTGATCGCGCTAATCTTGAAGAACAGCTGATCTTCTGGGCTTTGGCACTGCATTACCCGGTATATGTGTTCGGGGGCTTGTATGTGTTGGGTTCGGTGTTGGGTTGGTTGTTGCTGGCGGTATTTTTGCTGCGCGGTTTTCTTACCGACGGCGCCAGCAGCCGCGGCGCGTTACGTCGCATCTCGCCACTGGTGTGGTTCTGGGTGCTCGGTATGCTGGCCATGCTGGTCGCCCTGTGGGTTGCCCATATCGATCGCCAATTGGGTACCGGCATGGCGATCAAATCCACCATTGGTTGGGCCAAGGGTTGGGCGTTGCTGGCGTTGTTTCCGTTGTTGGGCGTTATTCTGCGCGTGCGCCCGGCGGTGTTGGTGCGGGGTGTCAGCATCGCCGCTGCCAGCGCACTGCCCTTTGCCGCCTTGGGTATCCTCGCTTACGGCGCGGGGATGAGTGGCGATTTATACCATTCACCGTTAAAAGCGGTGGGTGGTCCCGGCGAGGTGTTTCACATCCGTCTGTTCGGTATTAACCCGGAAACCGGTCGGCCCCGCTGGCAGTTCATCGGGCCCTGGGCGCCTGCCGCCGGTCTGATGGCGTGTTTTTATCTGGCCATCATCCTGCGTGAACAAAACGCTTTCTGGCGCCGTGCCGGCATCGCGGGTGCTTTGTTCATGGTGTTGTTGAGCCAATCGCGTGCGGGGCTGGCAATCTTTGCCATTATCCCGGTGTTGTCCTGGGGTATCGGTCGCTTGCGCGAGCCCTGGGTGCTGCTGTTACTTGGCCTGGGATTACCGGCCCTGGTGCTGTTGGGCGAGCCCGTTTACCAGGCCGGTATGGATGCCTATACCCAAGTGAAGGAAAGCCGCCCGGGCTCCACCCGGGTGCGCGCGGCGCTGGCCCGCATTGCATTGCAACGCTGGGAATATGAAGCGCCCATCTGGGGCCACGGTATCGTGGAGCGGGGCCCGAAAATTGTGGAATACATGCCCATTGGTACTCACCACAGCTGGTATGGCCTGCTGTTCGTCAAGGGCATCGTCGGCTTGTTGGCACTGGCACTGCCCATGGCGCTGACCTGCGTGTACTTGCTGTACCTGGCACAAAAATCGCGGCTGGCACAAACCGGTATGGTGCTGTGCATCATCATGGTGGCCTACAGCTTTTTTGAAAATCTCGAAATCCTTTCTTATCTCTACTGGCCTGCACTTTTCTGGTTGGGCGTATCGCTTCAACCCGGGCAGCCAAGCGCTAAAGGAGCGTGACAATGCAAAGTCTTTACCTGAGTGGTTACTACGGCATGAAAAACAGCGGCGATGATGCACTCATGCTGGCGGCAGCCATGGGCGCGCGTCAATTCCTGAATGTGCAGGACCTGGTGGTGGGCAGCTTTTCACCCGTCCTGTTACCGGAAATTGACTACCGGCCGGCGGCGTTGCGGGAACCACAGCGCATCCGAGGCGAAAACCGCATCCGCAATTATTTTCATGCAGTGGGTTGCGATGCCGTGCTGTTTGGCGGCGGTTCGGTGTTCCACACGGCCCAGGACATCAATGTGAAGCGCCACATGGCGCGTTTATCGGGTGTGGCGTTTGCGCTGGGCGTCGGTGTGGGACCGTTCAGGGATACGGCGGCCGAGCGCGCCTGTCAGGCGTATCTGCGCGCGGGTCATCGGATCCGCGTGCGCGATCAGGTGAGTTATGAGATTGCCACCGCGTTGGCGCCGGAGGCCGACATAGGTTTGTCATTTGACCTGGCACCGCTGTTGTTGACTCACCCTGCGGCCAATCTGATCGAGCCGGCCAAGCGCCAGGGCATTTGTGTGTGTTTGTGCCCGCGCGAGCGGTTGCAGGGCAATGCCATGGCCGAGGCCAAGCGCATCCGCGCGCTCGCCACGGCGTTAAACCGGGTGGCCGCAGAAACCGGCGAAAAGGTGACTCTGCTCGATTTCAACGGTCACCCCGAGCTGGGAGACCACGCGGTTCACCGGGAACTGGCGGCGCTGTTGTCGCCCGGTGTACTGGCATCGCATATTGCCTACAACGGCGACCCGCTTCGCGTTTTGCAAAGCCTTTCGCATTTCAAGGTGATCATCGGCATGCGCTTGCACGCCGCCATTCTGGGATTCATGGCCCAAACCCCGGTATTGGCGCTGAACTACCACAGTAAATCGGAAGGCTGGTGCGAGCAGATAGGGTTGGCACGCAACCTGCAATTCTCTTGTGGCAAGGCCTCTGAAGCACAACACAGTGCGGAGGATATTCAGGCCATGACCACAGCGCTGATTGACGGATTGTCACAAGGTTTTCAGCCACCGGTCATGAACAGAGATGAGGCATTGCAAAAATCTTTATTGAACTGGAGATAACACAATGCGAACGCCTGTTGAATTTTCTGTCGTGATTCCTTTGTACAACAAACGCGACAACATTATTGAAACGCTTTCCTCTGTCGTGCAGCAAACTTACGCGCCACTGGAAGTGCTGGTGATTGATGATGGCTCTACCGATGGCAGTGCTGAAATCGTCATGCACGCCATGGAGACCAACGCCGAGATGGCCTGTGTCCGTTTGGTGGGCAAAGCCAATGGCGGTGTATCGAGCGCCCGCAATCTGGGTATCCAATTGGCTTCAGGTAATATGGTCGCGTTCATGGACGCAGACGACAGCTGGGAAGCCCATTTTCTTGAAGAGGTTGCCATGTTGGCGCAGCGTTATCCGAACGCAGTGGCCTATGCCACCAACTACCAAAAGCGCCTTAACGCGAGCCATTACGTCGATCCGAAAATCCGTGGGCTCGAGTGCAAAACCAAGCCCCATTTGATGAACAATTATTTTGAAATCTGTGCCCAGGGTGACCTGCCGTTTATGACCTCTTCCATTGCGGTACCCAAGGCGGTGTTGGCGGCGGTGGGTGGTTTTCCCGAAGGCGAGCCCATGGGTGAAGATCAGGATATGTGGTCGCGTCTGGCCATGCAGGGTCAGATTGCTTACAGCCCGCGGGTGTTGGCGTTCTATCATCTGGACGCATTTGACCGCGCCTGCGTGCGCAATGTGCCCAAGCAGGAATGCCCGTTCAGCCTGCGTTTGATGGAGCAGGTCAATAACGGGCGCATTCCGTCAGAGCGAGCCGAGCGGGTGTTGCGTTATACCGCCACACACTTGCTGCACCTGGCGCGTGAAAATATCCGCGCCGGCGATTTCGACGTAGCGCAGCAATTTCTCAATAATGAGCGCACCCGGTTGCTGCCGGCCAAACGCTGGCGGTGCCTGTTCGATCTTACCGTTGCCCGGCGCGCGGCCGCGTGATTGCAAAGGCTAAAACGAAAAATCCTTGTGCTCCTGGTACAGGGATTTTTTAATGGGTAACGGAATAAGTTTGTCATCCACAAGCACCGGCAGCGTTTCGCCTGCCGACAATTGTGGCCCGGCGGGCAATGCAATGGTCAGGTCACACGGCGCCTTGGCGCAGGGCAACAGCGCATCGGTTTGCAGTATCCAGTCCTGGTCCGGTTTCGGGCCGATCCGGTACACCAGAAAGTCGCCGTGTTTACCCGGTAGCTGCCAGAAACGCGCGCGCGGGTCGCGCTCGCCGTCAGCCTGCAGGTGCCGATAGATCAATGGCTGATCCAATAGCAGCGTGACATCGGAAAATTGCTGCTCACCGCCGCGTTCAAAATGGCCGGCGTAGATGTCCACCACAATGGCAAAGGGAAAACGACCGGCAGGATTCAGGTCGGCCAATGCAAAGGGCTTGGGTGCGAGTGTGATCAACCCATCGAATTGTTCGCGCCATTGTCTGAACGCTTGCGCCTCGGCGGGCACGTCAAATCGCACCGGCATGACAATCTGCCGGTCGTGCGGGTGGTGATAAAGACCCAGGTGAGACGCGTACAAAGGTTCGTCGCCAAACAGCACCATGCCGTGCACCGCGGTGGTGTTGTGGTCTGTGTGTGCGGGTGTTTCCGCCCGGGCGATCAGGGCCACCAGCAGCAGGCTGCACATCAGTAAACGGAACAATCTTTTCACCTATTCATTGCGTAAGTCGGTATTGTTACGTATTTCCCGGATAAACGCAGTGGCGAACACCGCAAACGCAATATTGAAGATCACATGGGTGGCGCTTTGCCTGACCAGTGCAGCCTGTTCGCGCGATCCGTTGAAAAATGACCTGGACGATTACCATTACCGCCTGGGTAACACGCTCAACCAGAGCCTGACTGCGCCGGCACCGCCGCCGCTTTTGCCCTTGCCGGGCCGGCGCGACGTGCGGATACCGGCGCCCGAACAGCACATCGACCTGATTGATTTCCTGAAGCTTTCCCAGTGTGACCTGCAGCGTCTGGTGGGCCAGCGCAACGGTGCGCTCGGCCGGGTGATGACTGACAGCCAGCAATGGCTCTACGACCGCGCATTCGTGCGCCTGGGCTTGCAGTGTCTGCCTGCCATCGACGACCCGGAACTCAAGGCGGCGGTGGCGGCGGCCATTGAGGCCAAGCGTGCGTTCCGCCCTGCCCTTACCCACAACCTGTTGTGGGCGGGGCCGGAGTTACGGGCGTTCTTGTCCTATGGTGGGCAAGGCGTGGCGACGGATGTGGCCAGTGCGCGCTTGCAGGCGTCGGCACTGGACCAGTTGTATCAACTGCTGAGTCAACCGGCGCCGGATGGCGCCGCGCTGGAAACCACGCTCGCGCAATTGCTGGCGCCCAATGGCGGCGGCCAGTTGCTGGTGCAGTTGCAGTTGGCAGAGGCTTATCTGATCCCGGCGACCCGGGCTCTGGTGGAGGCACCGTCACTGTGTCCGCAGGGCAAACTCACCCGTCGCGGCGAGGTGCTCGGCAATGTATTCCGGGTCATCTATATCGAGCGTATTCAACCGCATCTGAGCGGCTTGGATCAGCAGTTGCGCCAGCTCCAGCCGGCGCTCGCACAACATCGCGCATGGGTGTCATCGCCCGCGCTGGCACGCTATTGGTCTGCGCATTGGTCGCTGGCAGGCCCCGCCGACACCAGCACCGCGGCGCGCTTCCGTCAGGCGGTAGCGGCCCATACCCGGGCCTGGCAATTGCGACTGGGCGAGTGTGGCTTGCGACCGGGCGCATGAATCATTGGTCGCTTTGTTCGTCTACCCTTGGATGCATGAAAAACTCTATAAGGTGATCCCTATGCGCTTGCTGGCCTGTGTGCTACTGCTGGTGCCTTTGTTTGCGTGGGCAGACGAGGCAGAAAAATCCAACGACCCCTTCCCCGAAGAAATTATCAAGGTCACCAGCCATAAGGTGACCATCAACGGCAAGAAAGTGGAGTACCAGGCCACCGCCGGCATTTCGTTCGTGTTCAATGACGAGCACGAAAAAATCGGCAACATTTTCTACACCGCCTACACCAAAAAAGGTGAAAAGCCAGGCTCGCGCCCGATTACCTTTGCTTATAACGGCGGCCCGGGTTCCGCGTCTGTGTGGTTGCACATGGGCACACTCGGCCCCAAGCGCGTCATGTTCGACAAAGAAGGCTTCCCCCTGCCGCCGCCCTATAAGGTGGTGGATAACGAATACTCCATTCTGGATAAAACCGATCTGGTATTTATCGACCCGGTGGGCACCGGTTATTCGCGCGCCGGTGGCAAAGGCACCAATGAAAATTTCCACGGCGTGTGGGAAGACGTGGCCACGGTGTCGGAATTCATCCGCCTGTACATGACCCGCAACAACCGCTGGAGCTCGCCCAAATACCTGATCGGCGAAAGCTACGGCACCCTGCGCTCTGCCGGTATTGCCCACCACATGAGCGAAAAAATGGGCGTGTATTTCAATGGCGTGATGCTGATTTCAAGCGTGCTGAACTACGCCATCGAAAATGACCCCAATGATCCCACCCAGATCATGTCGCCCATCAGTATCTTCCCGGCCTATACCGCCACTGCCTGGTACCACAACAAGCTGAGCCCCGAGCTGCAGAAAGATCTGGACGCTACACTCGCACAATCGCGCGAATTTGCCCTGGGTGAATTGGGCAGTGCGCTATTGCAGGGTGACTGGGCAAGCCAGGCACAAAAAGACGCGGCGATCAAAAAGTTTGCCGCGCTGACCGGCCTGTCGGAAGCCTTTGTACGCGAGCAGCAGCTGCGCGTGAGCCTGAAAGAATTCGTACACGAACTGCGGCGCGATGAAGGCCTCACCGTGGGCCGGCTCGACAGCCGTTTCGTCACAGAGCAATTAGACGCCATGAACGAACCCGGCTATCGCGACCCCAGCTACATGGCGATTCACGGCCCTTACACGGGCGCGATCATGAGTTATCTGAAGTCCGATCTGCAGTTCGACAGCGACCTGCGTTACCACATTCTCGGTGGTGGCGTGAAAAGCTGGAACTACAAGGAATTTGCCGACGACATGTTCGACATGAGCCACAAGCTCAAGGCCGCCATGTTGCGCAACCCGGACATGAAAGTGTTTGTGGCTAACGGCTATTACGATCTTGCCACGCCTTTCTTTGCCACCGAGTTCAATTTTGCCCACATGGGCCTGCCGGATGCGCTGAAGAAAAATGTGACCATGACTTACTATGAATCCGGCCACATGATGTACATCCGTCACCACGATCTGGTGAAACTGAAGCAGGACCTGGACGCGTTTATTCAGTAACGCCGGCGGGCCTGAAAATATACGCCGGGCGCGCCACCCGTGCCGGCCACAGGGCGTTGACCCGGCGTAGCTCCGCCTCACTCAGGGGTTGATAACCCCGTCCATAGGGCCACCCGTAACCCCAGCGGAAGCGGGTGGGCCAGAAGGGCGAGCCGCCCACTCTGACCCCCAGAAACATGATATTGCCCACCAGTGCCTGGTTTTTTGCCAGCACGCACTGCTCCAACTGGCGATCGGCCCACACCCGGCTGTGCCAGTCACCGCCGGCCCAGTAGGCCGCATCGTGGGCCACGCAGCAGTCGCGCCAGAGGCTTGGCTGGTCGTGGGTACCATCGGGAAACTGGCTGCAGCCATCGGTGCGGAAGGGCGCCAGTTCGGCCATCGCCGGCAGGGCGACCAGCAGTGTGACCAGCGTCCAGGTGTTCTTGTACATTCGGGTCACCGGCGTAGAATCGGGCGCAAAATCATAACAATAAACCGGCGGCTATCCGGCATTTTTACCAGCCGTTTTTGCGCTCAGCATTGGCTAAGCTTAGACGAACAGCGCCTGTCGCTTCGCATGCCGGGCCGCCACTGACTTTGGAAACCAACCCATGACAGAGCTTTCTCCCCTGTGCCACTACGATGTTGTTGTTGTGGGGGCTGGCTTTTCTGGTCTCCAGGCCAGTCGCCTGCTGGCGCGAAAATACTCGGTATTGTGCCTGGAGGCGGCCGCGCAGGTGGGTGGCCGGGTGCGCAATCACACCTTTGCCAACGGCGATACGGTGGACATCGGCGGGCAATGGCTCGGCCCGGGTCAGGATCGCATGTACCGGTTGGCATCCGACCTCAGGTGCGAGATCTTTCCGCTTTACAACCGGGGCGACAACCTGTTTTACGACGGCACCCGGCTGCACCGATACCACGGCACTATTCCCAAGCTCAAACCCCATGTGCTGCTCGATCTGGGGCGCATGATCCGCCGGTTTGAACGCATGGCCCACCAGGTGGACCCGGCCAAGCCCTGGGCTCACCCCAGGGCGGCGGAATGGGATGCCATGACCCTGCACAGCTGGATCAACCGCACCGGCTGGTCGGCGCAGGCGCGCGAGGTGTTCCGCATCGGCATTGGCGCTGTGTTTGCCGCCGAGCCTCACGAAATCAGCCTGTTGCATGCCCTGTTTTACGCGGCCAGCGGCGAGAGTCTGGAGCATCTGCTGGCCGTGGCCGGCGGTGCCCAGCAAGACCGCATACACGGTGGGACCTGGGCCATGTGCAAGGCAATGGCCGATGAACTGGGCGACGCCTGCCAGCTCAACGCCGTGGTGGAGTCCATCAGCTACAAGGCCGACGGTGTCAGCTTGTGTTACCGCCAGGCCGGCGCGCCGGTGTGCGTGTCGGCGCGTTGCGTGATTCTGGCCATGCCGCCCAACCAGATCAACCGGCTTCAATTCGACCCGCCCCTGCCCGCCTGGCGCGATCAGCTGTTCCAGCGCATGCCCGGCGCCAGCTGCATCAAATGCGTCGCCCGTTACGAGCAGGCGTTCTGGCGCGACCAGCGACTGTCCGGCCAGGTGGCCAGCACCCAGGGGCCGGTGCGGGTGGTGTTCGACAATGGCGAAAAAGGTAAGTCTGCCGGCCTGTTGATGGGCTTTGTGGAAGGCGATACGGCGCGCGCGTGGAGCGATAAGCCCGACGACTGGATCCAACAACAGGTGCTGGAAACCTTTGCCCGTTTCTTTGGTGAAAAAGCCCTGCATCCCACAGAGTTTGTGCTGAAAAACTGGGCCAGTGAGCCTTTTATCCGCGGATGCTATGCGGCGCTGATGGGCCCGGGCACCTGGACCAGCGCCGGCAAGCGACTGCGCAGCCCGGAAGGCCCCATCCATTTTGCCGGCACTGAAATGGCCACGGAATGGTTTGGCTATATGGAAGGTGCTCTGCAGGCGGGTGAGCGGGTGGCCAGTGAAGTGCATGCGCGGCTCAGCCGGCACCTGGAGCAGGCCATCAAGTAATGTGCGATACCTTTGCCTTTGCGCACGGCGGCGGCGTTTGGTTTGGCAAAAATTCCGACCGCGAACCGGATGAGCCGCAACGGGTTGAATATGTGGCGCCGGTTACTGGTGACCCCTCAGCCAGCTTGCCGGTCACCTACATCACCATCGACCAGCAGCCCGACCGCTTCGGTTACCTGATGGGCCGGCCCGATTGGCTCTGGGGCGCGGAAATGGGGGTAAACGATCAGGGCCTGGCCGTGGGTAATGAAGCGGTGTTTACCGCGGGCGCGGGCCAGGCGGAACCGGCACTGCTGGGCATGGACCTGGTGCGTTTGGCGTTGGAGCGGGCAGCCACGGCGCGCGACGGCGTGACGGTGATTACCGGATTGCTTGCGCGTTATGGCCAGGGCGGCGCGGCCGGCTATCGCAACAAGCGCTTCCGCTACGACAACAGTTTTCTGCTCGCCGACGCGCGCGAGATCTGGCAAGTGGAAACCGCGGGTAAGGCCTGGGTTGCCCGGCCTTATTCCCTGGCGGCCATCAGCAACAGCTTTTCCTTGCAACCGCCTTTCAGCCTGCATTCACCGGATCAGCCGCCGCAACAGCCGTTCCGCTATCGCAATAAGCGCCTGATGACCTGGTTGGCCGGTGCAGAACCGCGCCGGCAATGTGCGCTCAGGCTCGCCGGCCGGTTACAAAAGCAGGCGGCCGTGGAAGCAGCCGAGGTGATGGCTATTTTACGCACCCACGCAAGGGCTGATCGCCCGACCGGCAATCGGGATTTGTGCATGCATGCCGGCGGGCCGCACCGTCCGAGTGAAACCACCAACGCCATGGTGGCCTGGTTGGGACCTGCCGGACCCAAGGTGTGGTTTACCGGATGCCCTCAACCGTGCTGCAGTGAATTTCAGCCTGTGGCATTTGACGCCATACAGGTGGCGCAGACTTTTGGTGAGGGCTTTTGGGAGCAACAGCGTGGTTTGCTGGATGGCCTTACATCATCGGAACGGCGCGAGCGGCGGGCATGGGCTGGCCGCCCGCGCTGACCACCGTGCTCACACGTCTTGCTTGTTTTTCCTGCCCGCGCGTTGCCGGGCGCGCCAGATACGTGCCAGCAAAACCAGCACCAGGCCCAGCACAAACAGGCTGAGTGCCCCGGGCTCTGGTACGTAGACATTGTCGCTATGGGTGATGAAGGGCGCAGGATAGGTGTTGGCTGGCAAGAACAGTGGGGCCGCCGGAATCTCGGGTTGCGGGGTTTCCGCCAACGCCAGCCAGGGGTATTCAGGCGCTTCGGTCACCGTTTGCGGCGGTTGCTCCGCGAGCGTGATGGGTTCGCCCCACACCGGCAGCACGACCAAGCCCATTGCCAGCAGCAATGCAGCGTTCAGACCTCGTCTGTTCATGGCCAGTGCGCCCCCAGATCACTTTGTCGCACGATAGTACCACTTGATTTTGTGGGCTGTCATCTGTTGTGTTTTGTGGGAGTGTTGACGAGGGGAGATCAAGGCAATGCCGTTTTTGTCTGGAGTCAAAAACGGTAGATGCTGGTTGCTATTGGTCGAGTCAGGCGGTGCTTCTCTTTACAGCCTTGGGCATCTTATAGAAAGCCCTGTTCTTTTGGGCGGGGCTTTGAGGGTGGTGGTATTGGCGGACAAATTTGCCGGGAGCAAATTTGGGCAGCTTTGCTGGCCGGAGGGCGAGCCGCAGGACGCGGTGAGCCAACTATCGGAATAGCCTATGGGCTGTTCTGACCCTGCGGGCTGATGTGAAAGGAGTCGTCGGGGCGGAAGCATCGTAACAGCCTAAGGGCTGTTACGCCCCTGCGGGCTGCGCGCTATCGCGCTTGTGGCTAAATGCTGGTCGCATTTAGTCGAACCAGGCGGTGGGTCTCTCTACGCCCCTGGGCACCATACAAAAAAGCCCCGCTCTTTCGAGCGAGGCTTTTGTGTATGGTGCCCAGGGGCGGAATCGAACCACCGACACGCGGATTTTCAATCCGCTGCTCTACCGACTGAGCTACCTGGGCATTCCCGCTAGCGCGAGAGGCGCGTATTAAACCCGCATGGGCAGGTGGAGTCAAGGCCCGGTTGGGGCTTTTTGGCAGAAAGTCTTGCTGGTCTGTGGGATTGGATCGTCACAATTACAGGTTGCTCAAAAGCTGTACAGTGGAGGTGTTTTGTGAAGGCAAAAGAACTGTTAACCGAGTGGGAAAATACCACCGAGCGCTGGAAAGGCGAGGTGGAGTATGTGTTGAATCTGCCGGCTAAGGATGCGGCGCGGTTGGAGGCATTGGCCGCCTTGTACCCGGCGGTGGATAAAACCACGCTTATCAACCAATTGATTCACGCTGCGTTGGAGGAGATCGAGTCTTCCATGCCTTATGTGCAGGGTCCCAAAGTGGTCGCCCACGATGAACTGGGCGATCCTATGTATGAGGATGTGGGACTGACGCCGGAATACCTCAAGCTGAGGGCAAAATTCGCCGAGCAGTTCCGCCAGGCCGGCTGAATTCTTACCTGCTTATGCGCCGGGTGACGAGTCGCTCGGCGGCACATAGCCTTCGGCTTGGTCGAAGTCCTGGCCCGACAGGAATTTATCCATCTGCTCCTGCAAATAGGCGCGTGCGGTGAGATCCATCAGGTTCAGGTGCTTTTCGTTGATCAGCATGGTCTGGTGCGCCAGCCATTCCGACCAGGCTTTCTTGCTCACATGCTCAAACAGGTCCTGACCTTTGGCACCGGGAAACGGCGGCACGGCCAGGCCTTCGAGTTCCTGTTGGTATTTGCGGCAAAAAACGGTTCGGCTCATGGTGAATTGACTTCGGCTGAGTGGGACGGGGATTCTACCACTGCTGGCCATTCAATGTGGGCGCTGCCGAGCTTGCGTTTCAAAAAGCCGTTGGCTCGCAGTTCAAGCAACTTTTCACTTGCTGCCACGGCCAGCAGCCGGCCCATCCTGTCATCGGCAAAACTGTAACAAAGGGCTTTGTCGATCAGTGGGTGATCCACCGCAAAGGTGGGCATGGCCAGCCCGTCTGACTGTGCTATTTCTGCAATTTCCGCTGGGCTGGCAATAATCGCATCAACTCTTTGTCCATTCAGCATACGCAGCGCATTGCGCTGATTGACGGCCATGACTTTCTGAGCAGTAAGCGACTGGGGTAACGCGTAGTGATAGCCCCGCACAAGGCCGAGCTTCAGGCCGTTAAGCCCGGACAGCGCGGTGATGGCCGGGCGGTCGGGCGGGGTAAAAATGTAGCGCTTGATCTGCGCAAACGGAATGCTTTTGACAGATGTAACCGGGGGGCTCACATCACAAAAGTCGGGCACAAACGCGCGGACCTGACCGGCACGGTACATCTGATCTGCGCGCACCGGCGGCACCACATGGGTTTTAATTGTCGCATTGAAACGGCGCTCCAAAAAACTGACAACTTCCAGGTGGACCTCATACAAGGGGCCTTTGCCTTCCGCCTCCATGTAAACCGGCACTTCCATCGCAACAAAATGCCATTCGGGCGTGGCGCCCTGCAAGCTGCCAGCCCAGAAACACAGGAGCATCAGAATGGCGGTTGCTTTCAGAATAGTGGATCTCCGTTGGCCATTAAGTCGATGAGTTTTTTTACCGGCGCCGCCAGGCCCAGCGTGCCGGGTTTGGCGGGTGCGACCCAGCGTTGGGCTTTTTCATTAATTACCGACGGGGTGGATGCTAATTGCAACACCACCGGTTCAATGTCCAAATGGTAATGGCTGAAGGTATGGCGCCAGCCGGCGATTGTGTGGTGCTGTTCAACCGGTCCCAGCTGCCTTTCAGTCCAGTGTAGCGCAGATTCCCCTGTGGCCAGTTCCGGCAGGCTCCAGAGTCCGCCCCAGATACCGGAGGCCGGCCGTTGTTCCAGCAGCAGTTCACCGGCGGGGTTGCGGATCATGAGCAGCTGCACGCTTTTTTCAGGTAATACTTTTTTCGGCTTTTTACCCGGAAAGTCGGCGATGCGGCCGGCACCGGATGCCACGCAACCCATTTGTACCGGGCAGCGTTCGCACGCCGGTTTGGTGCGCGTGCACAGGGTGGCGCCGAGATCCATCATGGCCTGGGTGTAATGGCCGGTGCGCTCAGTTGGTGTGGCGGCCTCGGCGTGTTGCCAAAGCGTATTGGCCACCTGAGTTTGCCCGGGCCAGCCTTCTACGCCGTGATAACGCGCCAGCACCCGTTTAACATTGCCATCCAGAATGGCCGCGTGCTGGCCGTAGGCGATTGCAGCGATGGCGCCGGCGGTTGAGCGGCCGATGCCCGGCAGCGCCGACAGCTGTTCTACGGTTTTCGGAAACCGCCCCTTGTAGTCGGATGCCACCTGCTTTGCCGCTTTGTGCAAATTGCGCGCGCGGGCGTAGTAGCCAAGGCCGGTCCACAGATGCAGCACGTCATCAATGGGTGCGTCGGCCAATTGTTTTACAGTGGGGAAGCGTTGCATAAACCGGGTGAAGTAAGGAATTACCGTGCTCACCTGAGTTTGCTGCAACATGATTTCCGAAACCCACACGCGATAGGCGGTGATATTTTTCTGCCAGGGTAAATCCTTGCGGCCGTACTGGTCATACCAGCGCAGTACGGCCGCAGCGTTCAGCACTTGGGTCATTCTTTCTTTTTGCCACCGAACAGGTTTTTCAACAACTCTTTGGCTTCCGGATTTTTTTCCAGGTGTTTATCCAGTTGCTTGTCTAACTCTTTATTGACCTTGGACTTCACCTCATCGCGGTACATGTCTTCAATTGCCGCCATATCCGGTGCGCAAGAGCGCGCATTGAGTTTGGCGAAACTGTCTTTGCAGCGGATGGGGAGTTTTTTATTGAGCAGCTTTTTATTGGCGATAGGGCAATTCAATAACGCATTGGCCGCTTCATCGATAGTGAGGTCAAATTTGAAATCGAGTCCGCCTTTGGCGAGATCCACCACGCCCAAACCGCCCATGGCCATGGATTCCACGCCACCGTTCATGGATTTAACCGTGAGCTTCTGATTGGCCAGTTGGATCTGGCTGGTGAGCGTTTGCAGTTTGGTGAAGTCCGCCCACTCAATGGCGGGCATTTCCTTGCGCTGCGCCAGCATAGCCAGTTCGCACAAACTCTTTTCCAGATTCATGCTGTGCAGCAACATCTGTTGGCTTTGCAGGCCGATATCGGCCGTGAGGGCTTCTGCCAGCGCGGTGGATGTAGCGCCGCGGGATTGACCCTTTACCGTAACGGCGCCACTACCCGACACCAGGGGTGCAACTTCGAAATCCTGCAGCAGTTTTTCCAGCGGCATTTTATTGCCCGTGGCATTAAAGCTGAGTGTCGCTTCATCTTTGCGCGCATCGAATACCCCATTGGCATTGAGCGGGCCTTCGTGCAGGCGGGCATCAAAACTCTTCAGCTGGATCAAACCGGCTTTGGCGATGACTTTGGTTTTGACTTGCTGGAACGGCAGGCCTTTAACGGTCATTTTGTCAAAGCCGGCCAGCAGATCCAGGTTGAGTGCGCGCAATGCCTCCAGTGGCAAGGCATCGCTAGCGGCCGGCTTACTCTGGCGGATGGCTTTTTTGCCGCCGGCACCGGCGGCGCCAGCTGTATCTGCTTCAGGTGGCGGCAGGTAGTGATCCAGATTGATGGCATCGCCCTGGATGTCCACCAACAACGCGGTGGTTTCAAAATCGGTAATGCCCGCTTTGCCTTTGATGGTGCTGCTGTCCACCAGAATGGTCAGGGGCTCCAGCATCAGTTGTGTGCTGTCGCCTTTAAACGGCGAGGCTAACGACACTTCGTGCAGCGCGCGTGCGTCTGCCATTGGCGGCAGCGGGCTGCCGAGTGCAATCATCAGTTTTTGCAGGTTGGTGGGCGCTAGTGTCAGATCACCCGAGTAGCGCACGCCCTCGCCGCCCAGCAACAAAATAGCATCGGCACTCAGGTCGGCTCGGGCACTGGTGCCGGCGTGGGTCAGGGTCACAGGGGCTTTAAGGCCTTCAATAATCACCTGATCCAGCGCTTCCGGCAGGCGCAACGTGAGGTTGGCGCGGGTCTCGCCTTTGAGCGTTGAAGCTTCGGGCCGCACCAGCGTAAAGGCGGTGTTAAGGCTGACGGGAATGGCCGAGCCATCCAGCTTCAGGTCGGTGATTTCTGCGCCCAGATCGGTCAGGCTCAGGTGGATGCCGTCGGCTTTGGCAAAGCTCAACTGGCTGTCCTGCAGTGTGAGCCGGGCCAATTGCAACTGTTGCGCCGCATTGAAAGGCTGTCGGGCATTGACCGCTCGCACGTTGCCCAGCTGGTGCGCCCGTGCTATGGCGGGTACCAGTACGGGTGCGTGTTCCGCCGCGGCCACTTTGCCGAGAGACTGCCAATTGCCCACGCCGTGCTTGTTCACCTTCAGATCTATTTTGGCGCCAGTCAGGGTGATGCCGTCGATTTTTACTTCCTGGCTGAACAGGGGTATCAACTGGACCGCAACCGCAAAGCGGTCGATGGCGGCAATGGGGGTGTCTGGCGCTTCGGGTGCGCTTACCGCCACCTGCTCTGCTTTGATGGCAATGCGGGGCCAGAGCTGCCAGCCCAGGTCGCCATCCATTTTCAGGACCACATTGTTCCTGGCGGCGAGCTCGATGATCTGGGGCTTATATTTGTTGGGGTCGAATGTCAGGACCAGCGCGATTGCAGCCAGCACCAACAACAGAATCAGAATAAATAGGATTTTCAGGGCGCGTGCCATAGTTCCTCCTGAGCGTGGCGATGGGGGCCAGTGTAAACCAACCACCGGAGGCTTTTACGCTGGCCGGGCAAATTTTTGCTTTACTTGGTTTTCAGCGGTTCCCCCCTTGGCCCAATACCGTTAGAATGCGCGACTTTCCACTATAGGAAACAGGTGATCACTATGGGAAACAAGACCCCTTTATATGAAAGCCACAAGGCCATGGGCGGCCGGGTGGTGGATTTCGGCGGCTGGGACATGCCAGTGAACTACGGCTCGCAGGTGGAAGAGCACCATAAGGTGCGCACCGATGCCGGCATGTTTGACGTTTCCCACATGACCATTGTGGATGTGACCGGCCCCGAGGCCAAAGCCTACCTGCAGAAGCTGCTGGCCAACGACGTGGCCAAGATTGAATCGGCCATCGGCAAAGCCATGTACACCGGCATGCTGAACGAGCAGGGCGGCGTGATCGACGACCTTATTGTGTACTACCTGGGCGACTGGTATCGCACAGTAGTGAACTGCGCCACCCGCGAAAAAGACCTGTCATGGATGGGCAAGGTAGCGGCCGATTTCGACGTGACCCTGACCGAGCGCCCGGCGCTGGCTATGGTGGCAGTGCAAGGCCCCAATGCCATTGCCAAGGCCCAGCAAGTGCTGCCCGCTCACGCCGATACCATTGCCGCACTCAAGGTGTTCCAGGGCGCGGAAGCCGGCGACTGGTTCATTGCCCGCACCGGCTACACCGGCGAGGATGGCCTGGAAATCATGGTACCCGAGACGGAAGTGGTCGCCTTCTGGCAGGCACTGGCCGACGCCGGCGTGCAGCCCTGTGGCCTGGGCGCGCGCGATACACTGCGCCTGGAAGCCGGCATGAACCTGTACGGCTCCGACATGGATGAGACCATCTCGCCGCTGGAAGCCAACATGGCCTGGACCATTGCCTGGGAACCGGCCGGGCGCGATTTCATCGGCCGCAAAGCGCTGGAAGCCCAGAAAGCGGCGGGCGTTGCGCGCAAGCTGGTGGGGCTGGTGCTGGAAGAAAAAGGCGTGCTGCGCGGTCACCAGAAGGTGATTGTGGAAGGCACTGACCAGACCGGTGAAGTCACCAGTGGCACCTTCTCGCCCACCCTCGGCTATTCTATTGCTCTGGCCCGCGTACCGGCCTCCATCGGCGATTCCTGTCTGGTGGAAATGCGTAACAAACAGGTGCCTGTGAAGGTGGTAAAGCCCAGTTTTGTTCGCAACGGCAAAAAATTAATTTAGAATCCCCTTTTTATAAGATTGACCGCGACGCCCGCGAGAGGAACCCCCAATGAGCGAAATTCGCAAAGAACTCAAATACCTGTCCAGCCACGAGTGGGCGCGTATTGAAGAAGATGGCACCGTTACCATCGGCATTTCAGATCACGCACAGGAAGCGCTGGGCGACGTGGTCTATGTAGAAACGCCGGAAGTCGGCTCCACTGTGAATGCCGGTGAAGAAGCCGGTGTGGTGGAATCGGTAAAGGCCGCCTCTGACATCTACTCGCCCATTTCCGGTGAAGTGATTGCCGTCAACGAAGCACTCGAAGACGCGCCAGAAACCGTTAACAGTTCACCCTACGACGACGGTTGGTTCTTCAAAGTGAAGCCCAACGATTTGTCGGAACTGGATGACGCCCTCGACGCGGCTGGCTACCAGGCAGCTTGCGAAGACGAGTAAGTCGTCAAATAAAAGAACCCCGCTAAAACGGGGTTTTTTTTTGCTCTGGTTTTCTGATTGTGCTGTTCAGGCGCCATCAACGGGCCCTGAAGCGTCTATAGTGGTATTTACCAAGTGGTAGTACTCAGATAACAGCCATGCCCACCATGAAAAGCCAGATCCGCTCGTGGATTGCCCCTTGTCTCAGCCTTGTGCTCGCAGTACTACTCCCTTGGGGACAACTGCTGGCGGCCACGCCCGTTGTGATTCTCGATGCTGCAGGTTTACCGTTACCGGATGCGGTGCTGGTGGTCCCGGGCCAATCCGGTCCGGCGCCGGCGGGGCCGTTTATTGTGGATCAGGTTGATCTGACGTTCGTCCCCCATGTGCTGGTAATTCCCGTAGGGGCTGAAGTGGTATTCCCGAACAGCGATCGTACCCGGCACCACGTCTATTCCTTTTCGGCGCCCAATCAATTCGAATTAAAACTTTACAGGGCTAAAGATGCCCCGCCGGTCAAATTTGATGAGCCCGGAATCGTAGAGTTGGGCTGCAATATTCATGACGAGATGAAAGGGTATCTCTTCGTCACCCGCGAAAACGTCTTTGGTGTCAGCGATGCGCAAGGCAAAGTGGTATTCAACGACCTCGCGGCTGGCGCAAGCGAGGTTATCGTATGGCACCCGGCAATGGGCACGGCTGCACCACAACATTACGCACTGGCGCCGGAAATACGTACTGATATAAGGCCGGTGAGGCCTGATCCTGCACCAAAGAGCGATCTGCGTGACAGGCTCAGGCGGTTTAAAACCCAAGCCACGGAGCCTGCTGGTGACTAGCCTTCGCAGCCAACTGGTGTTGGCGTTTTCCGGTTTGCTGGTGGCGGCGTTGGTCTCTATTACCTGGGTGGTAATCAATACCACGCGTGCAGCGGCGGATAACTTTGCCGAACGGGAATTAGCAATTGCCGAGAAAGTCTTTATCGAGCAATTGTTAAATAACCAGCGCCAGCTCACTGGTCGCGCCCGCTTGCTCGCAGAGGATTTCGGGTTTAGGAAAGCCATTGCAACCGGTGAGCAGGAAACATTGATCAGCGTGCTGGCCAATCACGGTGATCGTGTAGGGGCAACACTGGTGATGTTGGCCGAGCCCGATGGAAAGATTGTGCTGGCTAGCCATAATCTGGATGCATCTGATAGACGATTGCGCGACGTGATGGCCAGTGGCAGCAACGCAACAAGCCAGATACTGGTGGCGGAAGGCAATGCATTTCAATTGGCATTGGTGCCTGTCATGGCGCCCAACCTGATCGCCTGGGTGGGATTGGGGTTTGCCATTGATCAGGCGGCGCTGGATGCACTGAAAGCAATCACAAAAGCCGAGGTTGCGCTTGAAATAGGCGGACGTTTGTCATTGTCTACCACGGCGCAGATACATCGCAAAACCTCCATTGCCGAACTACAGGCGTCTGCTGATTGGTTGGTGCGCCAGGTCAAACTGGATACATCTGATCCTGCGGACCTCAATGCCTATTTGTTGGCTTCACCGGCTGAATTGTCCGCGCCTTTTGCCCAGCTCCAACAACAAATGCAGCTAATTGCTGTGTTCGCTTTGGTGATTACTATTGCTGCGGCTGTCATGCTGGCGAAATCCATCGCCCAGCCCATAGGCTTTCTGGTAAGTGCCGCAGACCGTATCGCCAGCGGTGACTATGACAAACCCGTTGAACAATTCCGTAGTGAAGAATTGGGCCGACTGGCGAAAGCGCTCAATGCACTTCAATCTGCTGTCAAACACCGTGAGGCGCACATTCTTCATCAAGCGACACACGATGAAGAATCGGGTTTGCTCAATAGCTATGGATTGCGCGAGGCACTGGCAGAGCTGTTTAAGGACGACAAAGTGTTTTCATTTAGCCTGGTCTCATTGGAGAACTATAGCCGCATCAGTGACCTTTATGGCTATAGCTTTGTGCGTAAGCACCTGCCGGTTCTGGCTGAACAGCTGGTGCAGCGGCTGGATGCTGATAGTCTGGTTGCGAGGGTGGCTCGGGATCAATTGGCAGTGGTCGCTAAACAACCGATAGAATCACTGAATTCAGCCCTGGCTGACGCCATGGCAGCGCCATGGCCGGCAGGCCAGGTGCAAATACAGTGGGATATCAAACAGGGATTAATGGCTTGTCCCGAAGCCGCCGCTGATAGCGAGCAATTGTTACGTCGGGCCAATGTGGCACTCAAACAAGCACGATTGCGGAATATCCCCGCGTTTACTTATCAATCGGGTTTGGACGAACAGTACCTGAGAAAACTCAATATTACGCAACGTCTGCAACGGGTGACGGAAACCGGTGGGCTTGAATTGCACTATCAGCCCCAAAGTTGCTTATCGACCAGAAAAATTGTGGGTGTCGAAGCGCTCTTGCGTTGGAATGACCCGGAATTGGGACCGGTATTTCCGGATGAGTTTATTCCGCTTGCTGAGGAGACTGGCACGATCAGTTCACTGACCCAATGGGTGTTGAATCAGGCACTGAATGACATAAAAGCGTTGGCATTGGATTATCGGTTGGCGATGGTTTCGATCAATCTATCCGCTAATGATCTGCTGGATGCAACTATGATTCAAAAGCTGTTGGCTGCGCAATTATCGATAGCTGGTAGCGCAACCCAGCTGGAATTTGAAATTACGGAAACCGCTTTAGTGCAGGATGCTGATACTGCGGTGCATCACCTGCATCAGATGGAGTCTGCAGGTATCGGGCTTGCAATGGACGACTTTGGTACAGGCTATTCATCATTGTCGCAATTGAAGCGGCTTCCGGTGAGCAAACTCAAAATAGACAAATCCTTTGTGCTCAGTCTGGTGGATGATGCGGATGACCAAAGTATTGTAAAGGCCACCATTGCGATGGCTAAAGCGCTGTCTTTGAAAGTGATTGCAGAAGGCGTAGAAAACCAAGTCTCTGCCCAACTTCTACAGCAATGGGGCTGTGATGTGATGCAGGGCTACTACCTTGCGAAACCTATGCCCCTGAACAGACTAATTCAATGGCTGAAAGAATATAATGAATCACATTTTCCTCAAGAAACGGTGGGTAACTAGCCTGATTCTGTTTTTATGTGCGCCAATGCTTGCAGCGGCCCAAAGCAAGATATTGGCTACGCCCGGTGCAATGCAGTTGGAAGGCTCGGCGGGTGGCGGTATTGTTCCCTGGGCCGTGATTGGCAGCTACGGCCACGAAGACGAATGGGGTGCTAGTGCGGCACTCACCAAGGTTCAGGTGAATGACCTCTCCATTACCAGCGCCGGCTTTTTGCTGGGCGTTGATAATCGCTGGGAATTCAGTGTGGCATCGCAGCAGCTGCGCTTGGGTGCGGATGCCAACGCAGAACTGGCGGCCGCCACCGCTGGCGCCTGGACCAAACTCACCGTACAGCAAGATATCTTCGGCGTTAAAGCCCGCCTTGCCGGTGATCTGATTTATGGTCAAATGCCGCTAATCGCCGTAGGTCTGCAACACAAGGTAAATCGCGATGCAGAGCTCGCCACACAAGTACTGGGCGCGCATACCAGCCGCGACAATGACTATTACGTGAGTGCCACCAAGCTTTATCTGGACGCGCTTGCCGGTGGCAACCTGCTGGTGAATGCCACCGCCCGCTATACCGCCGCTAATCAGGCTGGCCTGCTCGGCTTTGGCGCCAATGGCAAATTGTCGCCCCGTTGGGTGCCCGAACTGAGCGTGGGCTGGCAATTTGCCAGTCATTGGCTGGTGGGAATGGAATACAGAAAACTCCCCAATGGCCTCGCCTCGGCGCCCGAATCGCGTTGGGCCGACGCGTTTGTTGCCTGGTTCCCGAATAAGCGTATGTCGGTGGTGGCGGCCTATGCGGATTTGGGTGATGTGGCCCTGTGGCCAGAACAGCGTGGATGGTATTTATCGGTACAAATCAATAATTGAAAAAAAGAGTTAAACCATGCGATTGCTATTTTGTTTTCTGGTATGGATTTTGGCGGGTTGTGCCAGCCAAAATACGGACAATCTCTATGAGCGGCTTGGTGGCGAACAAGGTATAATAACCATTGTGGACAACTTGCTTTACGTTATCGCGGAGGATCCGATTATCCGGCCTTTGTTTGAAAAAACCGACCTTGATCGATTTCATGAAAAGTTGTCAGAGCAATTGTGCGAAGTCGCTGGAGGCCCCTGTATTTATACCGGAGACGACATGGTAGAAGTGCATGCCGGGATGGCTATGAACAACCGGCATTTTGATGCGATGGTGACGGCGCTGGACCAAGCAATGCAGGATGCCGGTGTAACGTTCAGCGCGCGTAATGCCATGCTCGCCAGGCTTGCCGCTCTGCATGAACAAGTGATGCAAGAAACTGTCATTCCAAACTAATATGCAGCAAGGAAGAACCCTATTTTCAGAATACTTCTGTACTGAACTTACTGTGGCAAATTTCTTTTTTATTGAAAGTGGCGTACTTCTATTGAACACTATTAATGCGGATGTTGGTAAAATTCGTTCGGCCACGCGCAATCTAGATCTGCACGTAAAGAAGCTCAGGTTAATACAATGATTAAGCATATTACTATTGCATTTCTTGTTTCTATTTTTTTGTTTTCCAGTGGTACACTAGCTAAAAATTCCAATTCTGAAGATAAAAAGTTGCCGCCTGGATTGGAGAAAAAACTTGAAAAAGGTGAAGCGTTGCCACCAGGTTGGCAAAAAAAGCTCATCGTAGGTCACCGCCTTGATGATGGGGTATATCGGCGGGGGCGTGTCATACATCGGGGCGACAATGGTGAAGTCACCATTGAAGTAGAAGATGAGGTTATCCGTGTCATCGAAAATACCCGCGAAATCCTGGAGATTCTGACGGGCAAGCACCAGTCGCATCGCTGAGTTTTAATGAAAAGCGCTGAATAAAACCCAAAAAGTCGCCAGCTGGCGACTTTTTATATTTAACGTTAAAGAAATATCGGCGGTTCCCTGGCAGCCATTATCAAGAAAGTCACTTTGTGCATTACCCAGAAACCGTTAGTAGGGTCCAAAACGCTGGTAGCCTTGCCTGCATTGCTAGCTCCTTTGCCGTCCGGATCAAAATAACCCTATTAGAGCTAGGGTCTTTTGGGCTGCATATATAGACAACGATGCTACATATAGACATGCTACATATAGACAATGCAGATATAGACAAAATTAATAGAAATTGTCTAAATGTGGCATGCGATTGTCCAGATGTAGCATATTGTCTATATGTGGACGGGTCTGTTAATCACACTGTTATGTTTCGTGAGATGAAAAAGTACCTCTTTGCTTTAGCTGTTTTAGTGGCCCCATTGATAATGTGGGTTGCAGTAGAGTCTGCCGGAAAAGCCTATTTAAACTGGGCTATGCAGCCACTAGCGCCATTGATTGAAGTTGTCCAAAGTTCAAATGCTAGTGGGCCGATCTCGGACTCAGAAATATCGGAAAAATATGGAATAGACGCCAGTGTTCTACGTGCAGAATCTGCAAAGAGAAGCAAATGGAGTCCTTACGTAATAGGCTTCTTATTGTTTGTATTTGTGATGTTTGTGGCCATTGAGGCTCTATGGTTAAAAAGAAGATTAAAAACATAACAAATAAAGGCAAACCGACGCGCAAAATGCGCACGCGGTTGCTTTAGGCGTTATGTAAAAATTGATCGAAATGTTTAGTACGCTGAATAAATATGTAGGCTTAATTTGCATTCTTCTTTTGCCTGTAGTTATAGCCATCGTCAGCATCAAAGATCCTGAGGAGCATTCAAGAGCTGGAATTGAATGGATATTTGCGCTGTTGGGTATATGGCTGCCTTTCTATTGTTTTAGATGTATAGAAAAAGGCCACATATTTTTACCAAGTGTTAATGACATACACTTAGCGAAAGAGCCAATCGTGTTTTGGATATTTATAGCTCTACATATGGCGGTGTCATTAGCAATTTTTAGGAATATAGTAAATGTCATTACATAACAAAGGCGGCCAATTCGCGACTGACGCCGCTGGACTCGCTTTCGCTCGCCCTTGCCGCCGGCGTTATAAATTTTAGGACAAATAGATGAGTAATATCGCAAATGCGCTTCTGGGTGTCATGGGTTGGTTAGAAATCCTTGAGGCTGAAGAGTTAGACGAAGATATGATAGTAAAAATACAAGAAGAGTTGGCATCTGCATTCGCAGAGTTCACTGAACAGGAGCGTGAGATCATGCGAGTTCAAGCTAATTCATGTCTTAAAGAATCCGTAGAGGTTAATTCTCCCCCTGATTGGATTAACTTTTATAAAAATGTTGTTTCCAACTATGGGTTGGAAGACTAATTTATAACAAAGGCAGGCAAAGTAGGCCGCGAAAAGCGCGGCCCGGACTCGCTGTCGCTCGCCTTTGCTGCCGGCGTTAGATTTCCAAGTTACCCACGAATAGTAGACACCCTGTATAGTTATATTAAGCCTATATGGAGGTGTCCTTATGGCACGCAAAAAGCATCAGCATTACACCGAAGAATTCCGTAAAGAAGCGATAAAGCGCTCTGAACAGCCGGGTGCTACCCAAGCTTCCGTTGCGAAGGAGCTTGGGATTAGTGCCCAGCAGATCGCCAACTGGAAGCGTCAACTCACCCGCCTATCTGATAAGCAATTCAATACCTTGGATGGTGTGGATTACTCGAAGAAAGAAAGTGAGGAGATGCGTGAACTACGGCGAGAGAATAAGCGCCTGAAAGAGGAGATGGAATTCTTAAAAAAGGTGTCTGCGTACTTCGCGAAAAACCAAGAGTGAAGTACGCATTGATTTTGGAGTATGTTGGCCAATACAGCATATCCCTGATGTGCGATGTACTAGGCGTACATAGATCTGGCTTCTATCGCTGGTGGGATGCTCCTAAAACCAAACGTGAGGCTCGTAAGGAAGAGTTAGGCGAACTGGTGAAAGACACCTTTGAGGAGTTTGAGGCTGCCTATGGAGCCCCAAGAATCGCTCAGGAGCTGAACGACCTAGGGCATAGGTGCTCAGTCAATTTTGTAGCCAAAATCATGCAGGAACAGGGTATTTTGGCCAGAAACGGCAAAGCCTTTAACTATGGCGGCCACGCATTAACGATGCACAATGTTGCGGACAACCTCCTTTGGCGCGACTTTTCGACTGACCGGCCGAATCAAAAATGGGTCACAGATATCACGTATGTTTGGGTGAAGAATCAGTGGCTATATCTGGCAACTGTAATGGATCTGTATTCCCGTCGGATTATTGGCTGGAGCCTCGATACCGGCATGACTGAGCAGCTCATAACGCGGGCAATGCAGATGGCGATTGATGCCAGAGGTGTGGCACCAGGTCTCATCGTCCATTCGGACCGAGGCACACAGTACCGCTCAAATAGCTACGTTGGCTTCTTGGAAAAGCACAAGATCACGCGCAGCATGAGTAGAAAGGGTAATTGTTGGGACAATGCAGTAATGGAGTCGTTCTATGCACGACTAAAGGTTGAGCTTATCTATGCCAAGAACTATCAGTCGATTGGTGAAGCTCGTTCGGGTATATTTGGGTACATTGAAGTCTTTTATAATCGCAAGAGAAGGCATTCAGCGAACGATGGGCTAAGTCCCGTTGATTTCGAAGAGAACGCAGCAATAGCTGCATAAGTAGAGTGTCTACTTTTTGTGGGGAACACCAATTTATATGGAACTTACATACGCGATAATGTGGGCTATTTCCATGGTTCTTGGGATTTTGATTGTCCCATTGATTCTCGAGATGGTGATTAAACCTAAGAGTCAAACCAGAAAGTCAGTAATAGCCAGGGTGATTTTTTCTTCAGGGGTAATATTCCTAGTTTCTAACGTGGCAACTTTAATATTGCTGTTGTTAGAGGCTGTTTTCGAAAAAGTGTGTAATGTCCCTGTAGCAGATGAGATACCATGTAGTGAGTGGATCTATCATTTCGCCAGCTGGGCACAGGAATGGGCCGGTTACCCATTTCTTCTGGTCTTTTTTGGTGTTTATTTGGTTTTGATGTTTAGATTCGGAAAGAATGTTGGGTATAACAGCAAAAAAATCTAACAAGGGTGGCCAATTCGCGGCTATCGCCGCGGGACTCGCTTTCGCTCGCCCTTGCCACCGGCGTTATGTGCAAATGGATTACGCATTGCAATGAAAAGGATATTGTTGGTACTGCTAGTAGTTTTTTCGCTTTCTGTTAAAGCTGAAGTGCTGTGGAAGCCGGAGGCTATTTCATATCAGTTGAAGCAAGCTCATAAAATTCTTGGGTATGGGCTTATGCTTGAGCTTAATCAAGCTTTGAATTCAGGAGAGAAAGGCTGGAGGCAGTCAAGAATCGATGTTCCAGAAAGCTGGGTGGGTGCTTTGATAGAAATGAAGGGTGGCACGATCTATATTACGGTCGGCACAGACATCTACTACCTTAATTCAACCAATAAAGGCGAGCTTAGTTTTGCCATACTAGATGGTGGGAAAAAAACAGATGCTAACTTGCTGGAAATTTGGGCCAAATATGCAAAAAGCACATAACAAGGGTGGCCAATTCGCGGCTATCGCCGCGGGACTCGCTTTCGCTCGCCCTTGCCACCGGCGTTAGGTGTTCGAATGGCTAAAGATACGCCTTCGATGGCAAAGAATAAGATCAAAAGAAGTTTGGGCGCAATTTGCGATCCCCACCCTTCTAAGAAAGAAGAAGATGCTCTTTGGATGTATTTCAATTTCCAATGTGCCTATTGCGGTATTCTGATTGAAAGAGCATCGAGAACCGGCCATCTTGATCATCTTATTCCTGCTTCTGAAGGCGGAACCAATAGCATCTATAACCATGCTCTTTCGTGTGCAAAGTGCAATGGCGATGAGAAGCGGGAGGGAGAGTGGGATTCCTTTTTAAAAGTAAAGGCATTATCGAACGAGATTTACGAAATAAGGAAGAATAAGATCGAAGCGTGGTTAAAGAAATCTCCCAAAGTCTTAAACGATCCTGACTTCATTGCAATGCGGGATAGGATCATAAATAAAGCCATCGCTGATTTTGATGTCGCCGTCTCGAAAATGAGGGAGCTAAGAAATAAATGCACCTAACAAGGCCAGCCAACAACGGCAGCGCAAAAGACGCGCTGCCTCGACTCGCTGCGCGTTGCTTCGCTCGCGGTTGCTGGCGGCGTTATACGATAAAGGAAGAATGAGCTCTGGAGCGTCATGAAGTTTATTAAGGGAAAGGAATTTAAGTCGGATCGGCCTTGGGGTTCTGAATTAATTGCATCAATGAACGGGATTTCAACCAAAATCCATTGGACTGATGAACCATACAAATGGCACGTCAATGATGGGGAGGAAGTGTTTGTAGTCCTTCATGGTTCAGTAGAGATGCGCTACAAAAGTGAGTCCGAAGAGCTATCCAAAATCATGGAGTCAGGAGACATATTTTTTGCGTCCATAGGCACAGAACATGTGGCTCACCCAATAGGCGAGGCCAGAATACTGGTAATAGAAACTGAAGGCAGCGTATAACAAGTGTATTTTGTACGCCGCTAAAAGCGCGGCGGGACGGCTCCGCTGTCGCTCCGCCGCCCCAAATACAGGTGTTAACTGTCTCGACTGAATGATGAAGATTACTCAGATAACAAGAAGAGATCTCTTTGATGCGATTATCATCGAGAGAATAGACTGGGCAGGATCACTTGAAGAGCCTGAGTTTTTGGCTCGCTTGTATAATCTTCAAGAGATCGAATCAACGGATCAGAGGTTTCCAGATGCGGCCGGTGATATTTGGCAGCATAGAGTTAGAAACTATGACTGGGATGAGTATTGGGTTTTTAATGATTCTCGATTCCAACTTATGAATGGAGATGACGAAATATTGCTTCGTTTTCTGGCGGAGACCGTTCATCCTATTGTTCGGTCAGATGCAACAGAATCGCAACGTTTGGTTCAGCTATATAATAAGTTTTTACGAAATGATGGATTTGAACTGGCAGAAAAAACTCGTATTTCCGGAAAGCCAATTTACATAGGAAGAAATGTAGGTACCGTCTCACTGCCTGGAATGTCGTCTGCAAAAGAAGTTCTTAGCGGCACAGACTTAGTTTATGTTGCTCAACAGATTACTCGTATGGAAGCGGCGGTTAATAACGATCCTAGTTTAGCTATTGGAACAGCAAAAGAATTAATAGAAAGCTGTTGTAAAACTATTCTCGCAGAAAGAGGAGTTGCAGTAGGAAGCTCTGATGATGTGCCTAAGCTTGTAAAGGCAACAGTAAAGGAGCTAAAGCTAACGCCAAGTGACATTCCTGACGAAGCTAAAGCGGCTGATTCGATTAGAAAGCTTTTGAGTAATTTGGCTTCGGTAGCAAGCGGCATTGCAGAATTGAGAAACAAATACGGTACAGGTCATGGTAAAGAAGGTAGTACCAAAGGATTGAGTTCGCGTCATGCGAAGCTAGCTGTTGGAGCAGCGTCAACGCTGGCGGTCTTTCTAGTTGAAACTCACCGTGTACAGAATGACAGTTAACAAACGCAAGCATCCGACTCGCTACGCTCCCGGCTGTTGCGGGCGTTATGCATAAGGCTGGATATGCTGAATAAGAAAGTACTTATTGTCGTATTTATTCTATTGCCATGTCTTGGGTTGACGATCTTGCCTATCTGCGCCATTGCTAGCGGCTACTTTATGCCAAGTCAGGAGCATTTGCTCAGAGCGAGAGACCGTTTGCCTGTTGGGAACATACTGCAAATAGGGTTTTCCTCTGGAAGTGTGAAATGCGATGGAGAGAAGTGCGATTACAGACAAAGCTTTGATCAAAAACAATACATAAGCACCGGAGATCCGGCTAAAGTTGTTAGCATTAAGAAAGGATATGATGGTGTTTGGTCCATATCGGAGTCCCGCTTAACTTTAGCTTCCGGCCTTTCTCTCTTGGCTCTTTATATGATTGTATTCGCAGGGCTCACGTACTCGGTAAGAAGTCTTAAAAATGCATAACAAGGCCAGCCAACAACGGCAGCGCAAAAAAAAGCGCGCTGCCTCGACTCACTCCGCGTTGCTCCGTTCGCGGCTGCTGGCGGCGTTATACGTCCAAGTTACCCACGAATAGTAGACACCCTGTATAGTTATATTAAGCCTATATGGAGGTGTCCTTATGGCACGCAAAAAGCATCAGCATTACACCGAAGAATTCCGTAAAGAAGCGATAAAGCGCTCTGAACAGCCGGGTGCTACCCAAGCTTCCGTTGCGAAGGAGCTTGGGATTAGTGCCCAGCAGATCGCCAACTGGAAGCGTCAACTCACCCGCCTATCTGATAAGCAATTCAATACCTTGGATGGTGTGGATTACTCGAAGAAAGAAAGTGAGGAGATGCGTGAACTACGGCGAGAGAATAAGCGCCTGAAAGAGGAGATGGAATTCTTAAAAAAGGTGTCTGCGTACTTCGCGAAAAACCAAGAGTGAAGTACGCATTGATTTTGGAGTATGTTGGCCAATACAGCATATCCCTGATGTGCGATGTACTAGGCGTACATAGATCTGGCTTCTATCGCTGGTGGGATGCTCCTAAAACCAAACGTGAGGCTCGTAAGGAAGAGTTAGGCGAACTGGTGAAAGACACCTTTGAGGAGTTTGAGGCTGCCTATGGAGCCCCAAGAATCGCTCAGGAGCTGAACGACCTAGGGCATAGGTGCTCAGTCAATTTTGTAGCCAAAATCATGCAGGAACAGGGTATTTTGGCCAGAAACGGCAAAGCCTTTAACTATGGCGGCCACGCATTAACGATGCACAATGTTGCGGACAACCTCCTTTGGCGCGACTTTTCGACTGACCGGCCGAATCAAAAATGGGTCACAGATATCACGTATGTTTGGGTGAAGAATCAGTGGCTATATCTGGCAACTGTAATGGATCTGTATTCCCGTCGGATTATTGGCTGGAGCCTCGATACCGGCATGACTGAGCAGCTCATAACGCGGGCAATGCAGATGGCGATTGATGCCAGAGGTGTGGCACCAGGTCTCATCGTCCATTCGGACCGAGGCACACAGTACCGCTCAAATAGCTACGTTGGCTTCTTGGAAAAGCACAAGATCACGCGCAGCATGAGTAGAAAGGGTAATTGTTGGGACAATGCAGTAATGGAGTCGTTCTATGCACGACTAAAGGTTGAGCTTATCTATGCCAAGAACTATCAGTCGATTGGTGAAGCTCGTTCGGGTATATTTGGGTACATTGAAGTCTTTTATAATCGCAAGAGAAGGCATTCAGCGAACGATGGGCTAAGTCCCGTTGATTTCGAAGAGAACGCAGCAATAGCTGCATAAGTAGAGTGTCTACTTTTTGTGGGGAACACCAACGTGAAGTGAAATGAAACATATTTGCCCAAATTGTGGTTCCAAATTTAGTGCTCAAGAAGCGCTCTGCGAAGATTGGAGAAATCCAAAAAGAAGTCTTGGGTGCCCCAACTGCAAAGTATGGTTAAAGCACGCTGACCATAGAGCAGAGCTAAAAAGGAATTTCTGGTTCTTGTTGGTAATTGCAATCGTGATAACTGTAAATGCTCTTATAAAAGAGTTGGAAACAGATTGGCTTAGTTATGGATATGCCATTGTGATTGCTATCTCCATTGTTGCTTTCATATTGATTAATTATAGGCTTAATGGTAACAGCCAATTAGTTAAACCTAAATGGAAGCAGTCTCCTTTAGAGATTGTCGATGATGATGAAAACGTATAACAAACGCAAACAAACTGGCCTATCGGCCTCGACTCGCTACGCTCGCGTTTGTTGCGGGCGTTATGCGTAAACAAGAAGGATCTATGTGGAAAACAATCGGGACACTTTTTCTGTTTATATTATTTTTTGTTTCTGGTTACTTAGTCGCATCTTGGAATTTCGTGTACGGAACAACATACGTACTAACTGAATCAATCGTTCTTGAAAGTGGACAGGCCGTAGGTGAACTCCCGGCCGGCACTGAATTGCATTATCAGTCCATGGCGCATGGTGAAATAGATTATTACGTGTTTGTACGCATGCCCCTGAAGAAATCTATGGAAATTAGGAAAAAGGTCGAGGTAGATACCTATAACGGAATAAAGAGGTTAAAAGGTGGCTTTGAGTAATCCGCATAACAAGTGGCTATTGGTGGCCGCACAAAATACGTGCGGCGGGACGGCTACGCTGTCGCTCCGCCGCCCCAAAGCCAGGCGTTACAAGTCTTAGGTATTGAGCAATGATCGAAATTGAATTCGAAGAACCAAAATTAGAAGTATGTGAATGTTGTGGTAATACGACCACTCGATTAACTCGCTTCGTATACCAAGATGGCGATGCTTTCGCTGTTTACTATGTTTTATTCACTGACGGCCATGAGGATAAAGTTGCATACTCCTTAATAGGTTTGGGTGAGTGGGGTGAAGGTGGTGAGCCAGAAATGCGTACCGCCTTCGCTGTGAAAATCTGGGACAACAATGACAATTGGGCAGTAACCGTCACAGATAAAGAAGAATCACCTTGGAGTCATGTAGAGTTCCTAGGGAAAATTGTTAACCGCGAAGAGGCGCTACAGCACCCTTGGATCAAGGACGTTTACCATATTACTGATCATATCGTTGCTGAAGATAAGCCAGTAATAGAGTTCTTCGCATGACCCAACTTGTAACAAGCGGCTGCACCGGACAAATTTCCGCTGTCACCTTTTTTGCGTGGCAAAAAAGCCGCCATCAAAAATTTGCTCGGTGAGCCGGGCGTTATATGCTGATCGTAGATGAGATCTTAAATGATATTTGCAGAACTAGATTATCCTGAAAGTTATGAAAATATTCATGATGAGCTGGTTAATTTTATCAGCTTAGAGTTTAGCAATGTACAGTCAGGGCTTCAGGGTGATTCATGGATATGGATTTTCAGTGAAAGTGAAAAGGTGGTCATCGACACATTCCTATCTATGAAGCATGAAATCAAATCTGACCATCTCAATTCAAGGTTGGTGATCGAAGTAATTAACCATTTGAAAAAAAGGTTTGTGGTTAATGTGTATGGCACTCCGGAGCCAGAGCCTCATGAAGAATAGATGTGCATATAACAAGCAAAAGCAAGCCGACGCGCAGAAACGCGCGCGCGGCTGTTTTGGGCGTTAGGCAAATCATGAAATTTCAAGGTGCAAATATTCATCTACAAAAGATGGCTACTAAGACTTTGTGTCAATTTTGCATTGATCACGGTATGAAGGAATCTCCAAGCGTCATTAGTATAAAGGAGTGTCTTGAATGCTTGGAGCGAGGAGATCTTGAGTTGGCGTACTATGCGTATAAGACAGTCCCTCTGGGTGGAAACAATTGCTTCAATGACCGTTTTGTCAAGGCGTCGTACCCTCATGAAAGTGACAGTTACGCGAATGGTGTGTTTCATGCGTTAATATATTATTGGTGGAATACTATGAATGGATCGGTAGTAAAAAATGCCTAACAAACGCAAGCATCCGACTCGCTACGCTCCCGGCTGTTGCGGGCGTTAAAACTCAGGAGTATCGATGGAACCGATTACCTTAACTGCATCATTTGCAACAGTTGTTAGCTTGCTAGGCACTTATAAAGCTGAAAGTCGTGTGATTGAGGGAGATGAGTTTAAAGATTTCATGCAATGGCTGATTGAAACAAATCATATTGAAATTAAAAATTTATTAGAAGTTAACACTAAAGCAACTATCGGGATAAAGGCCTTGTTAAACCAAGATAGAGAGCTGTTGTTTCAAAAGCTTGGGGCCATTGATGAATTGCTCAGTCTTATTGCTAGTCGAGTAGATGGATTTAGCGAAGTAAGTAATGCGATTCACCCTAATAGCGAAATTTCAGAGCAAGCTGTTTCTATCCTTAGGCAGTTTGTTGAGTCTGAGGGAAGTAAGTTTCTAAAGTCTGAAGCTATGAATCGCGGTCCGGTTTTTCTAATAATAGGGGGAAAAGGTGGTCAAATTGACTACACCGAACCCCAGTTCATCGATGACGATTTGAACACGCTAGTTGGTATCGGGTTGCTTGCACAAGATTACAATAGCAAAGGACAGCCCTTATATGGGATTACAAGAGCTGCGGTTAAGTTCCTTGCCACACTGCAATAAATGTTTTAACAAGGGTGGCCAATTCGCGGCTGTCGCCGCGGGACTCTAGACTTGCACCACTTTGACGGACAGTAAATTACTGTCAGTCAAAAGAGGTGTGTTATGGGAATAACAAAGAAGAAACACTACGACAGCTACACATTGGCCTTTAAGGTCAAAGCGGTCAGAGAAAGTAAAAAACGAGGCGTTAAGGCCATAGATGTGGCGAACGCGCTTGGTATTCATCCGGTTATGTTGTATAGATGGCGACAGGAGTATAAGGAAGGTCGCCTATCGGAGAACAAGCATATGAAGGTGCCGGAGCCCCCACCTAAAAAATCTCGCGAAGACAGCGACAAGCTTAAAGTGGCCGAGAGGCGCATTAAGGAGCTTGAGAAACGCTTGGCGGCTAAGGAAGAAGAGGTCGTCATTTTAAAAAAGGCAAAGCGGTTCTTCTTGGAACAGCGCAAGAAAGATATGCGTTCATAGAGGAGAACCGCGACGTTCATAAAGTCGTGACGATGTGTGAACACCTTGATGTTTCGACCAGTGGTTACTATGACTGGCGCGAGAGGAAGCCGAGTGAGCGAGCCCAGTACGACGCTATCCTGGTGAGCCAGATATGTCGCATGCATGTTGGCCACCAAAAAAACTATGGCGCGATACGGGTGCACCCTTACTTAAGGGCGCGCGATTACGCCTGTAGTCGGCGCCGGATCAATCGCTTGATGAAGGCACATGGCATACGCTCTATTTATCATGCTCAGCGTCCGCGTCGTTACAAAGGAGCAAATGCTCCAGTATCGGATAACATATTGGCTGCTCGACCAAAAGCTGCGCAAGTAGGCGAAAGCTGGGCTGGAGACATGACCTATCTGAAGACGGCGGAAGGGGAGCTGTATATGGCTGCGGTCTTGGATCTCTACAATCGCAAGGTCGTTGGCTGGGGCTTTTCCTCAGCCCATAATAGTGATCTGGTTGAGGGCGCACTACAGATGGCGCTGGCGATGGAGGAGCGGCTTCCAGGTTGCATCTTCCACAGCGACCAAGGCTCAGAATATCGATCGGATGAGTATCGCAGGCTGCTTCAAGATTCAGATATGGTGAGCAGCATGAGCAGGGCTGGAGTGCCTACAGACAATGCGTACGTAGAATCGTTCTTTAAAACGTTGAAAAATGAGCTGGTTCATCATTGGAAATTCAAAAGCAAGATAGAATGCGTTGCCCGAGTTGTTGATTACGTTGGGTTTTATAATAATAACCGCTTACACTCGGGTTTAGATTATGCAACACCAAATTCATATCAAGGGTGAATCAATAGGTGTCCGTGAAAGTGGTGCAAGTCCACTCGCTTTCGCTCGCCCTTGCCACCGGCGTTAAATTCCCAAGTTACCCACGAATAGTAGACACCCTGTATAGTTATATTAAGCCTATATGGAGGTGTCCTTATGGCACGCAAAAAGCATCAGCATTACACCGAAGAATTCCGTAAAGAAGCGATAAAGCGCTCTGAACAGCCGGGTGCTACCCAAGCTTCCGTTGCGAAGGAGCTTGGGATTAGTGCCCAGCAGATCGCCAACTGGAAGCGTCAACTCACCCGCCTATCTGATAAGCAATTCAATACCTTGGATGGTGTGGATTACTCGAAGAAAGAAAGTGAGGAGATGCGTGAACTACGGCGAGAGAATAAGCGCCTGAAAGAGGAGATGGAATTCTTAAAAAAGGTGTCTGCGTACTTCGCGAAAAACCAAGAGTGAAGTACGCATTGATTTTGGAGTATGTTGGCCAATACAGCATATCCCTGATGTGCGATGTACTAGGCGTACATAGATCTGGCTTCTATCGCTGGTGGGATGCTCCTAAAACCAAACGTGAGGCTCGTAAGGAAGAGTTAGGCGAACTGGTGAAAGACACCTTTGAGGAGTTTGAGGCTGCCTATGGAGCCCCAAGAATCGCTCAGGAGCTGAACGACCTAGGGCATAGGTGCTCAGTCAATTTTGTAGCCAAAATCATGCAGGAACAGGGTATTTTGGCCAGAAACGGCAAAGCCTTTAACTATGGCGGCCACGCATTAACGATGCACAATGTTGCGGACAACCTCCTTTGGCGCGACTTTTCGACTGACCGGCCGAATCAAAAATGGGTCACAGATATCACGTATGTTTGGGTGAAGAATCAGTGGCTATATCTGGCAACTGTAATGGATCTGTATTCCCGTCGGATTATTGGCTGGAGCCTCGATACCGGCATGACTGAGCAGCTCATAACGCGGGCAATGCAGATGGCGATTGATGCCAGAGGTGTGGCACCAGGTCTCATCGTCCATTCGGACCGAGGCACACAGTACCGCTCAAATAGCTACGTTGGCTTCTTGGAAAAGCACAAGATCACGCGCAGCATGAGTAGAAAGGGTAATTGTTGGGACAATGCAGTAATGGAGTCGTTCTATGCACGACTAAAGGTTGAGCTTATCTATGCCAAGAACTATCAGTCGATTGGTGAAGCTCGTTCGGGTATATTTGGGTACATTGAAGTCTTTTATAATCGCAAGAGAAGGCATTCAGCGAACGATGGGCTAAGTCCCGTTGATTTCGAAGAGAACGCAGCAATAGCTGCATAAGTAGAGTGTCTACTTTTTGTGGGGAACACCAGTTTAAAGGAGAGCTATGAGTTTACTGATGAATATCTCTTTTGATTGTGAGTGCGGTGAGCATGTAAATGAAATAGTGTACGTACAACCCCCAGACTTCTCTGCTGAAAAGACCAAAGACAGTCAGACAGATTCTTGGCAAGAAGTGTACTGCCCTTCGTGTGATAAGGAATACACCATACAGGTTACAAATACATTTTATGGAGCTATGGCATCTACTGACTCCGGTAACATTGATATAAATTATGGAAACCCATATTACCCAGGGGATGATCAGGACGAGCTAAATTGGGTTATAGAAAGCCAGAATCAGATAGATATTTTCAAAGCTCAGATATCCAGTGTGGAAAGACTTCTATCAATTGAGATTGAGGGTGATGCAAAATTTAGCATGCAGGTCATGCTGTATGGGCATGTGGTTGCTGCAGTTGAGGCGTATTTATCTTCTACTTTTATTCATAATGTAACCAATTCAGATCGCCTAATACGCAAGCTTGTTGAAACTGATCCGACATTTTCAAAGCGCACATTTACGTTAAAAGAAATATTTGAAAAGAGGGAGTCAATTAAGCTTACAGTTGCCAACTACCTCAAAGACATAATCTTTCATGACTTGAAGAAGATAAAGCCAATGTATCGAGATGTATTCGAATACGATTTTGGTGACATATCTTGGCTGTTTCAGGCTGTGCTAGTCAGACATCATTGTGTCCATCGTGCTGGGTACGATAAAGATGGTAATAAAATTGAAGTATCGGATGAGGTTCTTAGGGATTTAGTTTTCAAATCGGTTGAGTTAGTAGAGGCTTTAGAAGTTCGGGCAAAAGAAATTGAATTTGATAACGAGTTACCGTTTTAAACATAACAAGCGCATCTTGTTCGCAGCACAAAAGTCGTGCTGCGGGACGGCTGCGCTGTCGCTTCGCCGCCCCAAATGCGGGCGTTAGCCAAATACCATGTCCAAGAAACTTAAGACGAAATATAGAGAGTACGTTGATCATCCACGGTACGGTCGCAAGCCGATATACTCTGGTAGTAAAATGACCGCTGAGATGGCAGCAGATGCCCACTGGAGCTTTGACAAGGAAAATGTGTTTCCTGAAACCGCTATCCCTGCAAATACAGATAAGCAAAACTACTCCATATTTCCACGTAAGTTTTATGTGGATATAGAGCGGTGTTGTACCCAGTGTAAACGTTGGTTCATATTTTTTTCGGTAGAGCAAAGGTTTTGGTTTGAAGAGCTGGGCTTCTATGTAGATGCTGATTGCACCAAATGTATTGACTGTAGAAAAAATGATCAGAACTTTAAATTAATGCAGAAGAGGTACCAGGTGCTAAACGTGAAATCAGACCGGAACGCAAAAGAGACGTCAGAGCTTAAAAAGATCGCGTTAGAGTTATTTCAACTTGGGTATATCAAAGATAAAACCAAGGTGGATCGAATTGGCTAACAAGGCAAACCATCCGACCAAAAACACTCGCTCCGCTCGCGTTTTGGTCGGCTGTTTGCGGCGTTATGAGCAATAAGAGATGAAGAGTATCGTTCTTACAGCGCTATTGGTATCAAGTTTTGCGACAGCTAGTGGCGGTCCAGAGATCGTAGAACTAACTCATTCATCGGCAACCGATCTTGGGTTTACTATATCGACTAAGGAAGAAGGATCATCGATACAAGTCGTGCTCAGAGGTCCAGCACAGAGTAATGATTCATGCACGGCATCAAGAAGCGGTGTCTTCCTGTTGGATTCCCAGGGGCAAGAGATCATAACTTACATTACTGAACTGCCGGTTTCACCAATGCAACCGGAGGCATCGGGTTATTACATTGATAAGGGTCAAACTATGGGTGTATTCATAGATTATCTGTGCTCAAAAGGTGATATTGCTTTGGGTAAGCGGTACACAGTGCCATCAATTAGTAATTGGCTCATAACAAGTAAAGGCAAACCGACGCGCAAATAGCGCGCGCGGTTGCTTTAGGCGTTATATTTTTCGATGAAAGAACTTAAGGCTTACATTTCGATAGTTGGCGCAAGTGTCGTTTGTGTAGTATTTGTGTATGTATTCTTTGGGATATATCTACAATATGATGCGCAGAAAAAGTCGCAGGAGGTAGATGCAAGTATTGATCTCTGGCTAAAGAATAAGCCAGAAAGATACTCATATACTATTCGCGAAGGTTGTATGCTCTACGACTCCTATCAAGTAATACACCTTGGAAACGAAGTTAAGTATTTTGATCTGCAAAAGAAAGAGTATCCGTTTGACTACATGCAGATAATCGATGTTTTCGAGAGGTTAAAAAAGGCCAAAAGTGAAGCGAACACTCTTGAAGTGGAATATCACCCATTAGGGTTTCCAAAGAGCATAAAAGTGGACTGGGATTACGAAACATACGATGATGAGTGTTTCATCATTGTTGAAGATTTTCAGCAAATATAACAAGTGTATTTTGTACGCCGCTAAATGCGCGGCGGGACGGCTCCGCTGTCGCTCCGCCGCCCCAAATACAGGCGTTAAGTGAATGAAGAGAATAAATTTCGAGCCTACGATACTTGGGGTTGCAAATTTCGCAATGTATATAGGGGGCGTTATGGCCTTTTGGGCAATTGCATTTGCAGGTAGCTGCCCGGCAAAGGGTCGGTGTGGCGCCCCAATTGAGCCGATGCTGGTATTTATAGTGTTGCATTGGTTGGTGGTAGGGTTTGTTATAAAGAAAAATCTTACAGTTGCAAAATGGATGATGGTGTTTACTGGGGTAGTGCCTTTTTTTTCGATGGGGTTTGTCTATTACTATTCGAGCGAAGATATGTATCAGTATCTAAATATATATAGCGTATATCTGTTCGTGTTCGGGTTAGTGTATACGGCGTACCTATTTTTTAGCCGTGAAGTAAGAGAATATGAAAGAAATAAAAACACCTAGCAAGGGTGGCTAATTCGGGGCTATCTCCGCGGTACTCCATACACTCGCCCCTGCCACCTGCATTTTGGTTAAATCAGGATTAAAGTGAAATGCGCTATCGGGGTTATTTCTGTAGTTATTTTAGTGTCGATATTTTTTCTCGCTAAAGAGTGGGATGAGTGTTCTTTTACTGAAGAATATGCAACAGAGATAGTTATTCGGTCTTTGTCAAAGTCGCAGAACTCAAAGAATTTGAGTGATCCGAGTTTCATAGAGGGCGATTGCTCTTATAGCTATTTGTACAAAGACGAAAATAGCGAAATATCTTATGTTTTTACCAGTTGGGGTGAGGTGCATAAATGGGATTATGTGCGTGATAAATAGCGCAAGTCATAACAGTCGGATTGGTATGCCTTACTAAACACCTGCGATAGATTTAGTATTTTAAGATGTAGTCAGATATGATGTCGAAAGAGATAACCTCGAAAGCATTTTTGTTTCTGCGCTTGAGAAAATATGATTTCTCTTAACAATGCAATGGTCCGGTTCGCCACCATAGATTCTGTTTAAGGCGTTAGGTGGTGATGAAGATTATAATTTTTTCAATAGCTCTCTTGATTTCATTGACCTCCTGTACGGCAAATAAACTGAATAAGACAGATTCAGAATGTGTATTTAAGCCGCTTACTCAGGAAGAATATTATGAACTTAAGGAACTTGCGTTACTTCCAAGAGAGGTACAGGTTTGTGTCAGCCAATATATAGACGAGCATCGAGAGAAGAGATGTCTTATATGTTCCAAGAAATCGGGAAGCGATGAGTGCCTTGGTCGAGGGTATACGACATATATGCATGTCGAATACAATGTATGGATTCAGGCATATTCAGAGTGCCAGAAAATGAAAAACTAACAAACGAGTGTGATTTTGTTAGAGCTTTTGGCATGAACAACTTTCGTTTCACTTTATATACATATCAATAGGGAAATTCCGATGTTAAGAGCGCTGCTGTGCGGGTTGTTGGTCGTGTGGGTTTCGGGCTGTGTTACGGTACCTGTCTCAGAAAAGAAGACCTATACCTGTGAATTGTCTACCGACAAGAAGGTGTTAAAGGTTATTGACGTGGCTGAGGCGACCAATACCTACTATGACGTTGTTGGCTTGGCGCTGTCGCCCATTCTGGTGCCCACCACTGCTATCGTTTCCGGTGCTTATGTCCTGATCAATAATACGTATCACTTGGGCGAAGAAGCCATCAAGTGTGGTTGATTGGTCTTTCCTGATGCCGTGATCGCCCCGTTCGATGAGTATCACTCATGTCTGCCGCCGCTATTAGAGTGGCGGCAGACACCATAAATTAACGTCACTCAGTCGCTCACCTTGCGACAAACCTCAAATAATTCCTTCACCAGATCTTCATCATCCAACGCGCGGGCGATGGCCATGCCGCCAATCATCAGCACGCTGGCTTTGATGGCGGCCTGGCGTTTCTCTGGCGTTTTGGAAAATTGCTCGATAAACCCGCGGAATACATGGGTATACGCGGCCCGCACTTCAGGATCGCGTTGACTGACGTCGGTGGTAAGAAAGGCCAGTGGGCAGCCCAGGGTTTCGCCGCGGCGGTGAGTTTCGCTCAGGTAGCCGTTAATCATGGACTGGCGGTCGGGGCGCTCAGGCAGGCTATCCAGCAGTGCCTGTTGTGCCCTGCGGGCAGCATGGGGAATGGCTTCGGCGTATAGCGCGGCTTTGGATTTGAAATGGGCGTAGAAGGCCCCGCGCGTGAGCCCCGCTGCCTCCATCACCTGGTTGACGCCCACCTGTTCATAACCGTAGCGGGTAAACAGCCCCGCCGCCGCGTCCAGGATGGCGTTGCGCGTGTCTTGTTTATGAGATGCCGACCAGCCCATGGTGTGATTCCTGAAATATGATGTTGATCATATTGTCATTTTGATTAGGCTGTTTCAACACACCCCGATCAAAGGAGACACAGGGATGACCGTGCATATTTATGGTCCGCAATTCAGTAATTTTGTTCGCAGCGTGCAGTGGGTCTGTGAGGAGAAAGGCATTGATTACCAGATTGGCTTCGAACTCCAGGACAGCCCGGTAGAGTTCAAGGGCGAGCAACACCGGGCCTGGCACCCCTATCTTAAATTACCCGTTCTGGTGCACGAAAACCGCGCGTTAGCGGAAACAGCGCCGATTTGCCGCTATCTGGACAATGCCTTTGACGGCCCGGCGCTACAGCCAGTAGATGCCTGGGCCCGTGCGGAATGCGATAGCTGGTGCCAGCTGGTGAGTATTTACATCGATAAGGCCATCGTGCGCGATTACCTGCTCGAGCTGTATTTTCCCAAAACGGACGACGGCAAACCCAGAATGGACGTGGTGATGGCAAACCTGCCGGCGGCAAAAGCCGCGCTTGCGGTGTTGGCGCAGCAGCTGGGCAATAAGCCCTACCTCATGGGTGAGCACTTTACTCTGGTTGATGCTATCGCGGGGCCCATTGTCTGCTACGCCGCGGGGCTGGAAGGTAAAGTTGCGCTGGTAGACGCCGCGTCGCCATTGCGTGCTTACGTTGCGCGTTTGCAGGCGCGTAAAAGTTCAGCCAAGGTATTGCAAGTCACGGGTTGATTGACGCCGATCACTCGCCCTAACATAGCGCCTCTTATTCACAGGAAGTGGCGCTATGACCATTATTGGCATTGATCTCGGAACCACCAACAGTGCCTGTGCCATCTGGCAGGACGGCGAGGTCAGATTTATTCCCAACCGGCTGGGTGAATTGTTGACCCCCAGCGTGGTCAGTATTGACGACAAAGCCAAGGTGCTGGTGGGTAAAGCCGCCAAAGAGCGCCTGGTGTTCAAAAGCGCTGACACGGTGGCGGCGTTCAAACGCATGATGGGCAGTGATCATCGCGCCCAGTTGGCCGGGCGCACTTTCTCGGCCATCGAGTTATCCACGCTGGTACTCAAATCCCTCAAAGAAGATGCCGAAACGTTTTTAGGTGAAGCGGTGACCGATGCGGTGATCAGCGTACCGGCCTACTTTAACGACAACCAGCGCCAGGCCACCAAAACCGCCGCCGAACTCGCCGGCCTGAAAGTGGAGCGACTGATTAACGAACCCACCGCCGCCGCCATGGCTTATGGCCTGCACGAAAAGAAAGAAGGCACCTTCATGATCCTGGATCTGGGCGGCGGCACCTTCGATGTATCCATTCTTGAATTTTTTGACGGCGTCATGGAAGTACATGCCAGTGCCGGTGACAATTACCTGGGCGGCGAAGATTTTGTCGAGGCCATGGTGCAGGCTGTGTTGTCTGAATTCAATGTATCTGACGATGCCCTGACGTCTGTCCAGCGCCAGCAATTGTACGTGTTGATGGAATCGGCCAAGCGACGGGTGAGTGCCGCGCCCAGTCAGACGCTGACGCTGGATCTGCCCGCGGGTAAGACCGAATGGGAACTGACCGCCCAGTGGTTTGCCGATGTGACCGCACCGTTGCTGCTGCGCGCGCGCCGGCCCATCGAACAAGCGCTGCACGATGCCAAACTCAAGCCCGCCGACATTGATGAAGTGGTTTTGGTGGGCGGTTCTACCCGCTTGGGTGTATTCCGTTCGGCCGTCGGTCGGTTATTCGGTCGCCTGCCCGCCTGTCATCTGGACCCGGATACCGTCATCGCCGCGGGCGCTGCCATTCAGGCGGGACTGAAATCGCGCGATGCGGCGCTGGATGACGTGGTGCTCACCGATGTTTGCCCTTATACCCTGGGCACCGGCGTGCTGAATAGCGACAGCCCGGAACAGGGCAGCTATTTTATGCCGATTATTGAGCGCAACAGCGTGGTGCCGGTAAGCATTGTGCGCCGCGTTTACACGGCCCATGATGATCAGGCCGAAGTGTTGATTGATGTTTATCAGGGCGAAAACCGGTTGGTGAGAAAAAATGTTCACCTGGGCGATTTACGGGTACCAGTGCCCAAAGCGCAAGCCGGCAAAGAAGCCATCGACATTCGCTACAGCTATGACATGAACGGTTTGCTGGACGTGGATGTGACGGTGGTGTCGAACGGAAAAACTTTTTCAACGCTCATTGAACACACGCCGGGTCACTTGAGCGAGGCCGATAAGGCGGCCGCGCTGGAAGCCCTGGCCACGCTGAAATTTCATCCGCGCGACGATGAAAAGAATCGCGTGTTGTTGGAAAAGGGCGAGCGGTTGTACGAATCCTCGTTGGGCGAGCGACGGGAATACATTTCGGCATTGCTGGGCCAGTTTGACCGTGCATTGGATAGCCAGCAACCGCTGGAAATCAGCAAGGCACGCGCACTGCTGAAACAAAAACTGGAAGAGCTTGAAACGGAAGACTGGCTCTGATGAACCCCTGGCAACTACTTGAGCTCGAACCCACTGATGATGCCAGGGCGATCAAACGCGCTTATGCTAAAAAGTTAAAGCTCACGCGCCCGGATGATGACCCGAAAGGCTTTCAGGCGCTGAACGAGGCCTATCAGCGCGCCCTGCAATTGGCTAAGCGCCAGGCGGCAATTCAAACCGCAGATGGGCCCGTAGCCGCGCCGCCAAACGAACCGGCAACCGATGCCGGTTCTGCAACAAACGGCGAGGCAAGCCCTGATACGGATGCAAAGGAAAACAACGCATCTGCACCGGTAGGCAATACGGATCCGGAGACACCACCGCGCGGCGCTTTAACCGCCAGCGAACGGGCCCAGGCGGATGCGGACCGGCGCGCGGCGGAACGTGACGCCCATGCCCGGGCGGAAGCCGCGGTGGCCGCAGCGCGGGATCAGGCACTGAACGAAACGCTGCAGGCGGCGTTGGCGTTGGTGCAGGGCCCGCATTGTAACGACCGCAAGCGCTGGTCGTTTGTGGGGCAATCGCAATGGATTCTCGATCCGCAATACAATCAGCGTTTGAGCCGCGGCTTGATTGCCATGGTGGTCGATCGGCTCGACCCGCTCGACCCGAGCGCGAAACAGGCCGCCATCAGCGATGATGTTCTGCGCTATCTGAATCAATTGTTCGAATGGTCGGACCAGCCACGCGCTCTCGCCCAACTGCTGTCGGAAAAGCAATTTGATCAGTTGAAGCAGCGCTTGTCTGTGTTAAGTGATCAACCGCTCCTGAAAGCGGGTCAATGGCAACAAGGCAAAAAGTTCTCTGTGCGTGGCCAGGCGGTGCCGCGTTTGCCCGAATATGTGTTGGCCGGTATGTGGGTGCGTTTTTGGGCGCTGGCACTGGACCTTTTTCTGGTGTACATGTTCCTCAGTTTTACCTATGTGCCCCTTGCCAGGCACGTGTTCACCGAGATGAGCGCATCGCCCGAATTTTACGCGGTGCTGATGGTGATTCCCGGTTACTTCCTGATGGCGTGGATTATGGAGTCCGGGCCTTTGCAGGCAACGCCGGCCAAACATTTGCTGAATTTGCGAATCACCAATCGCCGGTTTGAACGCATCGGTTTGTTGCATGGGGTGGCCCGGAGCCTGGCGTTCTTATTCAATTGTTGTCTTTGGAAGTTGGGTTACTTTATCAACCTGTTTCTCAAAGGCGAGTTGATTCACGATCGGCTCAGTCGCACCTATGTGATCAATCTCGGCAGAAGTCTGGATGAGCAATTCCTGAACGACTGCCGGGATTCCATGCAAGGCTGGTTCAGGCGGCGCTGAGCGGCGCCTTCAGCCATTTTTGCCGCAGTGCCTTGGTGGCATTGACCATGATTGCCAGTGCCGCACGGGTCTCATCCCAGGTACGGGTTTTCAAACCACAATCGGGATTGACCCACAAACGCTGGCGGGGAATTCTGGCGGTGGCTTTTTCAATCAGTGATTCAACCCATGCCTGCGACGGTAAGTTGGGCGAATGGATATCGTAGACCCCGGGACCTATTTGATTGGGGTAAGCGAAATGTTCAAACGCTGCCAGTAACTCCATGTTCGAGCGCGACGTCTCAATGGTGATCACATCGGCATCCAGTGCGCTGATGGCTTCGATGATGTCGTTGAATTCCGAATAACACATGTGGGTGTGAATCTGGGTGCTGTCCCCTACTCCGCTGCTGGCAAGCCGGAAGGCGTGCGCGGCCCAGGCCAGATACGTTGGCCAATCGCTATTGCGCAGCGGCAGACCTTCGCGCAGGGCCGGCTCGTCAATCTGAATGATGCCAATGCCTGCGGCTTCCAGGTCCTGCACTTCATCGCGGATGGCGAGCGCCAGTTGCTGCGCGGTGTGTTCGCGCGGTTGGTCGTCGCGCACGAAAGACCAGCATAACAGTGTTATCGGCCCGGTCAGCATGCCTTTCACCGGTTTGTCGCTCAGGCTTTGGGCATAGGTGGCCCATTCAACGGTCATGGGGTGCGGGCGGCTGATGTCGCCGACAATAATCGGTGGCTTCACGCAACGAGACCCGTAACTTTGCACCCAACCGTGCGCGCTGAAGACATAGCCGTCTAACTGTTCGCCAAAATATTCCACCATGTCGTTGCGCTCGGCTTCGCCGTGCACGAGCACATCCAGGCCGAGTTGTTCCTGAATGACGATGGCACGTTTGATTTCTGCGCGCATCAGGCTGTTGTAGTCGTGTTTGTTCAGTTGCCCGCGCTTGTAAGCGGCACGCGCTTTACGGATTTCCGGTGTTTGCGGAAAGGAGCCTATGGTGGTGGTGGGCAGCAACGGCAATTGCCAGCGTTGTTGCTGCAAAGGCTCGCGTTCGGAAAACGGCGTGGCGCGCAGGGCGTCGCTGTCTTTGAGTGCGGCCAGACGCTTGCGTAGCGCCGGGTTGTGGACTCTGGGTGAATCCCGGCGCGCGGTTTGGATGGCGCGTGCGTCAGCGAGTCGAGCTTGGATGTCCGCGTGCCCGGGGCTCAATAAGGCGTCGCGCAACAGTGTTAGTTCGTCCAGTTTTTGTTGGGCGAAGGCGAGCCAGGGTTTAACGTCGGCCGGCAATGTGGTTTCGCGCTCCACGTCATAGGGCAGGTGCAGCAAGGAACAGCTGGGCGCCAGCCACAAGCGTTCGCCGAGTTTAGCGTGCAGCGGTTTGAGCGTGGCCAATGCGGCATCCAGATCCGCGCGCCAGATATTGCGGCCATCGACAATGCCTACTGACAACACTTTATGGGCACTGAGCCGGTCCACCACACGGGTGATTTCCGATGCGCCGCGTACGGCATCGATGTGCAGGCCGGCCACGGGCAATTGAATGGCGGTGCCAAGATTGTCTTGTAGCGGACCAAAATAACTGGCCAGCAGGGTGTTCAGTCCCTGCACCTGTATCTGGTGGTAGCTGGGCTCAAAGGCCGCCTGCCAGGGGGCCGGTAAATCGAGCGCGAGGATGGGTTCGTCTATTTGCACCCAGGTGGCGCCGGCGTCTTTCAGTGCGGCCAACAGCTGGCGGTAAACCGGTAATAGCCGCGGCAGTAAATCCAGTTTGTCCGCGCTGTCGCCCTGGCTGAATTTGCCTAACCACAGGTAACTGAGTGGCCCGAGAATGACGGGCTTGGGATTAAAACCGGCCGCTTTGGCTTCGGCGGTTCCATCAATGATCTGTCGCCAGGCCAAGCGGAAGCGCTGGTCGGGTTCGAACTCGGGCACCAGAAAATGGTAGTTGGTATCAAACCATTTGGTCATTTCGCTGGCGGCATGGCAGCAAGCCGCCTGTTGGTCGCGCCCGCGCGCAACCCGGAACAGCGTATCGAGGTCGGTGTCGCCCTGGCGATGGCGCTCGGGAATCACATCCAGCGTGGCAGACAGGGTCAGCACCTGGTCGTACCAGGCAAAGTCGCCTACCGGCACAAAATCCAACGCCGCTTGTTGTTGCCAGTGTGTGTGCCGCAGTTGGCGGCCGGTGTGTTCCAATGTGGCCCGGTCGGACTGACCGGCCCAGTAGTGCTCGAGCGCAAACTTGAGTTCACGCCCCTGCCCGATACGGGGAAAGCCCAGGTTATGAAGTGTTGGCATGGTGGTATCTCGGTCAATGGATGATGGCGGCATTGTTCGAATCCTGATAACTTGAATCAAACTGATTGTTCTTGTTTTAAGTATTAGGAAAATTAATAGTGTCGCTGAACCTTGATATCCGGCAGCTCCGGACCCTGTTGGCGCTGCGCGATACCGGCTCTTTGGTGGAAGCCGCCGACCGCTTGTGCCTGACCCAGTCGGCACTGTCGCACCAGGTGAAGGATCTGGAGTCCCGCTTGGGGCAGCCGGTATTTATCCGCAAAAGCCGGCCCGTGCGTTTCACTGAACCGGGCCAGCGGCTGTTGTTGTTGGCGGAAGAAGTGATCGCCGCGCTCGACAACGCCGAGCGCGATATCACCAAATTACTGCACGGCGAGGCCGGCCGGTTGCACATGGCGATTGAATGCCACAGTTGTTTTAACTGGTTGATGCCAGTGATTGATCAGTTCCGGCCGCACTGGCCGCAGGTGGAATTGGACTTCAGCGCCGGCTTTACGTTTGAACCGTTGCCTGCACTGGCGCGCGGCGAAGTGGACTTGGTGGTGACCACCGATCCCATGCCGTTAAAGGATGTGGTGTACGAGCCACTGTTTGATTGCGAAATGCAGCTGGCGGTGTCGCCCCGGCACCGGCTGGCCCAGCGTGAACGTGTGCAGCCCCATGACCTGGCCGATGAATTGCTCATTACCTATCCGGTGGCGCCTTCCCGGCTCGATATCATCAACCGGTTTTTGCAGCCGGCACAGATTCAGCCGACCCTGCGCACCACCGAAATGACCTTGATGATGGTGCAGATGGTGGCCTCGGGGCGCGGTGTGTGTTGTCTGCCCAATTGGGTGTTGGCAGAGTACGCCAATCTGGGGCAGTTGCAGTGTTTGTCGCTGGGCGAAGGCTTGTGGACCCGCGTGCAATTGGGATTGCGGCGGGAAACCCGCGCCATGCCCTATGCTGAAGAATTCATCCAGCTGGCGCGCGCGCATTGTGTTAAAACCTTATCCGGCATTGTGCCGTGCCAGACACCCAACGCGGGGGAAACGCTTGATGGCTAAGAAAACCGGTTCACCCTGGTTGCTGTTTTTATTTGCACTGCCGTTTGCCGGTGTAGGCGTCGGCCTGTTGTTTTTCAGCGTGCTGCCTTCGCTGTATGAGTGGCAAAGCATGAAAAGCTGGCAGCCAGTAGCCGCCCAATTGACCCATGCAGAACTCAAAACCCATCGCGGCGACGACAGCGATACCTATCAGGCGCTGGCGCGTTATCAGTATCAAATGCAGGGTGTGCAATACCAGGGTGACCGGGTGGGTATTATGTCTGGCGCGGATAATATCGGCCGCTGGCAACAGGATCGCGCGTACGAATTGCAGCGGCAGTTACATCAAACCATTACTGTGTATGTGAATCCGGATGATTACAGTGAGTCTGTCATCTACCCGGACCTGCGTTGGGGGATGCTGGGTTTTAAACTGGTTTTTGTGGTGGTGTTTGGCGGTGTGGGTGTAGGTTTGATGATTGCTACCCTCGTTGGCCGTAAAAAAACGCAAGCGCGTCAGGCGCGCAAAGAAGCAGGCCAGGCACTCTGGTTGCAGGAGCCCGACTGGGCCAACCCGGTATCCTCCGGTGGCCGTTCGGGCTTTTATGGGCTGCTATTTTTTGCAGTAATCTGGAACGCGATTTCCATGCCGCTGCTGTTTGTCATCCCCGACGAAGTGCGCAGCGGCAATACGCCGGCGTTGATTGGCCTGCTGTTTCCGTTGGTGGGTGCGGGTCTGATTGTGGCAGCAGTTGTGCAGTTCAGTCGCTGGCGCCGTTTTGGTTCAGCGCAGCTGACCCTGGACCCCTGGCCTGGCGCCATTGGTGGCCATGTGGGCGGCAGTTTTGTGGTATCACTGCCGCACCACGAGCAGCCGGATATTCTGGTGACGCTCGCGTGCTTGCGCAGTTATTACACGGGCTCAGGTAAAGACCGCAAACGCACGGAAAAGGTCATCTGGCAAAAGGAAGGCATTGCCGCGCAAACACCCGTGCAACATGCCACCCGCGTCAGCTTTCATTTTTCGGTGCCCGACAATCTGCCCGCATCCGAATTGGCTGACAGCGATTACCATTTCTGGCGGGTGAGTTTCAGTGCGCCGCTCAAGGGCGCGGATCTGGCCCTGGATTTTGAGATGCCGGTGTTTGCCACCGGCGCGACCGCGCAGACTGCAGGGGTTGAATCGGACCAGCACCCGGCGTTGGTTGCGCGCCATGAACAGCAATTGGATCAATTGTTGAATGCCCGGCAGTTGCCTGATGGGGTGGCGCTCTATTTCGATTACTTCCGTAATCCGCTTGGCAAGTTTATCGGCATTGTGTTCGGGGCCGTGTTTGCCGGCGCCGGGCTGTTTATGTGGAACAGCGATGCACCCGCGTTTATGGCGTTTATTTTCAGCCTGATCGGTGGCGGGATTGTGGTGGGCTGTTTGTATGCTTTGCTGAACAGCTACACGGTAAAAATGGGCAGCCGGGGGATTTATACCGAGCGTCGCATTCTGGGCGTGCTGGTGCGCAAGCGGCTGGTGCAGCCGGACCAGGTGCGGTATCTGACACTGAAAAAAAACGGCAGTTCGCAAACCGGTGCCAAAACCACCGAGCATTTTGTCATTGATGCCCAGTTAAAAGACGGTGGCAAAATCCGCGTGGCGGAATCACTTAATGGCCGGGGGCTGGCCGAACAGGCGCTGGAATCGCTGGCGTTGTTGAGTGGGTTCGCCAAGCAATGAGGCGCGATCAAATAGAGCCTGCCGGGTTTCTCCGGTAAGATGGCGGCCTTTTCCTACAGCACCTTTGGGGTAATTCATGAGCCTGTCACCATTGCATCTTAAATCCCAGGCCGATCGCCGGCTGCGCAAGGGGCACTTGTGGATCTACTCCAATGAGGTGGATGTTCAGGCCACGCCGCTCAAGGCCTTTGCGCTGGGACAGCAGGTGGAAGTGTTGGCGGCCAATGGCAAATCATTGGGCGTGGCCACGGTAAACCCGAACAATCTGATTTGTGCCCGCCTGGTCAGTCGCGATGCGCGCTACCCATTGGATAAATCCTTGTTGGTGCACCGCATTAAGCAGGCGTTGAGTCTGCGCGACAATTTCTTTCCTGCGCCCTACTACCGGTTGATTTATGGCGACAGTGATTTGCTGCCGGGCCTTGTGGTGGATCGGTTCGGCGATTATCTGGTGGTGCAGATTGCCACGGCCGGTATGGAAGCGGTGGTCGATGACATCGTGGCCGCATTGGTGAAGGTGTTACAGCCTGCCGGCGTGCTGCTGGCCAACGAGCACAGTGCGCGCGAGTTGGAACAGCTGCCGCTCTACACCCGGGTGGCACATGGCGACGTACCCGGTAAGGTGGAGCTGATGGAAAACCACACCCGTTTTCTGGCGCCGGTATTTGAAGGCCAGAAAACCGGTTGGTTTTACGATCACCGGCTCAATCGCGCCCGCCTGCAGGAATTTTCAGCCGGCAAGCGGGTGCTGGACGTGTTTTCCTATATTGGCGGCTGGGGTCTTGCGGCCGCGCAGGCCGGTGCACGCGACGTGGTGTGTGTGGATGCCTCGGCACCGGCATTGGAATGCGTCATGGAAAATGCCCGGTTGAATGGCTTTGCCGATCGGGTGCGCTGCCAGCAGGGCAAAGCCGTGGCCGTGATGAAAGCCATGATTGAGGCGGGCGAGCAATTTGACATAGTGGTGCTGGACCCGCCGGCGTTTATCAAAAAACGCAAAGACCATAAATCCGGGCTGGCGGCATACCGGCACATTAACGAACTGGGCATGCGGTTGTTGGGGCGCGATGGTTTGCTGGTGGCGGGTTCCTGCTCCATGCACCTGGCCACGGCGGAACTGGAACAGTGCATTCAGGGCGCGGCCCGGCACCTGGACCGGCAGGCACAACTGGTTGCCCGCGGCAGCCAGGGCCCGGATCATCCAGTGCATGCGGCCATTCCGGAAACCGAATACCTGAAAGCGTTGTTTTATCGGGTTTACAGCGCGTGAGGTACGCGCTCGGGTGTTTATTGGCGTTGACGGTGGCCGTTAACGCCGGTGCGCAGGATGTCGCCACCCGGTCTATCGAAGAGCTGAACCTGTCGTACGTTTATGCGCCCATTTTCGGCACCGGTATTTATCACGCCGGTGCCGAACAAACCACCGTGTTGAAAATTCCCGCTAACGGCTATTTGCTCAACCAGTCCGAGGATGCCGAAATCTTCTGGTTGCTGCCCGTCACTTTTGGTGTGCGCCGGGCCGCGATTGAAGGTGTTATTGACGACGTGCTGGAGGGTGAGTTGCATGACATGACGTTCATGCCAGGCGTGGCGCGCAGGTTTGAGCCGGCGGCGCGTTGGCAATTGAGCGCATCCGCGCAATTGGGGGTGGCTCATGATTTCACGCTCAATACCAGTCGCACCTTGTACACCTCTGCGCTGCGGGCGACCCACTGGTGGTTGCAGGGTGAACGCCGTTGGACCTGGGGCAGCCGCGTGCGGTTGGCCGGTCAGAATAAATTGGTGGAAGGTAAGCGCCAGGGCTTCGGATTATTGGAAACCGGCATCGAGTGGGATACGCCCACAGATTACCAATTGTTCGGCGAGCCGCTGCATGTGAGTATTTACGGTATTGCCCAATACTTCATTCAGCACACAGGCATTAAAGGAGTCGAGGGTGAGCCCATCGGTAGCCGCAATCTCTACAACCTCGGGTTTTCGCTCGGATGGGCCGAGCCGGTTGAGGTGCTTGGGGTGCCGGTGGACCGGGTTGGCATGACGTTTATCGGGGGCGACGATGTACGCGCCCTGTCATTCAACCTGGGGTTTCCTTTGGCGTCGGACTGATCAGGCGTCCGGGTCTGGCAGCTTTATCATTTGCGCCAATTGTTGCAGGCTGGCAATCGCCGCTATCCACTGGGTTTCACTTTGGTTTTCAGCCAGTTTTTGCAGGCTGCGTTCGGCAGCGGCAAGCTGGTCCCGCCAACCGTTCGATTCGTTACCGCTCCATTCACGGATCAGCAAACGGGTATCGTCCCGCAACAATTGCTGCAGGCTGGCAAGCTGGTTTTGCAACGCCGGTATTCCGTGGCCCGCGTAGGGTACGGGTGAGCTGGGCAGCGCGTCGGGAGCCTCGATCTGAGGTTGCAATTGTTGATTAATTAATTGTTGTTCGATCAAGTATATTGCGGCAGCCCTCAGCAATTCAGAGACCTGCTGACCACTTTGCCGGTTAAACGTTAGTTGTGAGCGGGTATTGGATTGCCACTGCAAGGCCAGCGATTGGAGATCGTCGCGCAGCAGATTCACCTGCAGGGCCAGCAGGGCGCGGCGCCGGTTGGTGGGCAATTCGTCCGCTTTGGGCGCTTCTTCGGAATGATCTTCAGTGGTGGCCAGGACAAAATCGGTGGCCGGCCGCTGGCCGTTTTCGCCCCACAACAGGTAGGCGATGGCATGCAGCCCCAGGGCGCGGTCTTCCGTATCAAATTGTTGGTGGGCAGCGCGAATGCTCTGGGCATTGATCGGAATGGCGATGTCGTTCACCAGCCCGGATTGACTGTAGACATCGAAGTAATCCAGAAAGCCCGGCTGGATGGGCCAGCCACCGATGGCGGCGGTGAGCGTGGCCAGATCGTCAAATAATCCCTGGTGCGCATCGATCACGGCCAGCTGATAGCTGAAGGCGAGCCAGCTGTTGTGGCATTGGTGCCAGGCTGCGCGGGCGTTTTCCAACTGCTTCGGCCCCGGTTGGTTGAGCAGCGATTGCACCGACTGATCCAGCTGGTCGGTGTGTTGGCTGACCTGTTCAAGCAGCGCACTGCTACCCGCCCATAAGTCGCGCGCGGCCTGCTTTACCGCTTGTTGACTGGCATTTTCCGGCGTCTCTGTCGCGGCCGGTGTGGCCGGCTCTCCGCCGGAGGGCGCGGGGCGATCACTGCAGGCGACAACCGTTGTCAGGGCGATGAGCAGGGCGATCGAGGGCGCGCGCATGAAATTCCTTTGCATTTTTGCTTGAACAGTTAGTTGGCTCGCATAGCACGCTATTCTGCGTGCCCTGCCCGCTTGCTGGCAAGCCTCAGCGCAGGCTGATTACCGGCCAATGGCGCGCTTCAGCGGCGGCCTGCAAGCGCTCACAGGGATCCACCACCACCGGATGGGTGACGGCCTCCAGCAAGGGTAGGTCATTGATGGAGTCGCTGTAAAAGTAACAAGTCTCATCTGGCGCATCGCGTTCCGCCATAAACGCCTGCCAGCGCAAAACCTTCCCGGCCTGAAAGCAGGGTGGGTCGATGATTTCGCCAGTGTATTGGCCGTCGATGATTTCGGGCTCGGTGGCGATCAGCTGATCCACGCCCAGCGCGTCGGCAATGGGCCGGGTAATGAATGCATTGGTGGCGGTGATGATCAGCAGGTAATGGCCTTTGGCGCGGTGCTCGGCCAGCAGGGCTTCGGCCTTGGGCAGCCACAGCGGGCGAATGCATTCCTGCATAAACTGGTTCAACAGTGCCTGTTGCTGGGCGGCCGGGAACTGCGCGACCTGGGTGAGGACAAAGCGCTGATAGGCATGGATGTCCAGCTCGCCGCGCTTGTAATCTTCGTAAAACTGGTCGTTGGCTTTCCTATACTGTACTTCGTCAACCAGGCCCTGCCGGACCAGAAACTCGCCCCAGCTGTGGTCGGAGTCCCCTGCAATGAGGGTGTTGTCGAGGTCAAAGATGGCAACGGTCATGGGCGGCTCCGGACTGGGGTGGGCAAGAATACCTATCTGGTCGGTGCGAGTAAATTGCTGAAATCTAAAGAGTTGTGGAACAATAAGCTGCCTGCACCCACATAATAAGGAACACATCTTGATAGACAGTGACGGTTTCAGACCCAATGTGGGCATCATTGTGACCAATGACCGTGGCCAGGTGCTGTGGGCGCGCCGCGTGGGCGGGCAAGACGCCTGGCAATTCCCGCAGGGCGGTATCAATCCCGACGAATCGGTCGAGCAGGCGCTGTACCGCGAATTGCATGAGGAAGTGGGTCTGACTGCCGATCAGGTAGAAATACTGGGCTCCACCCGCGGCTGGCTGCGCTACCTGTTGCCGAAAAAGCTGCTACGCAAAAACTCCTCGCCGGTATGCATCGGTCAGAAGCAACGCTGGTTTCTGCTGCGTCTGAAGGCAGACGACGGTGCCATCGATCTGCATACCCAGAAAAAAGATGAATTCGATCATTGGCGTTGGGTGAGTTACTGGTACCCGTTGGGTAAAGTGGTTTCATTCAAGCGCGATGTGTATCGCAAAGCCCTGCGCGAGCTGGCACCATTGCAAGCGCGTCACCAGCGCTCTCAGGGGGTTTAATTTGGCCGCGGGCATGCTCAATTCGTTGCGAACCATCGTGCAGGAGGTGAATGCTGCCCGCGATCTGCAATCGGTGCTCGACCTGATTGTGGCCCGCATCAAATCGGCCATGAACACCCAGGTGTGCTCGGTGTACCTGCGCGATGGCAAGGGCGCCTATGTACTGATGGCGACCGAAGGTCTGCACGCCAGCGCCGTGGGCAAGGTGACCCTGAAGCCCGAGGAAGGCCTGGTGGGACGCGTGGCCACGCGCGAGGAACCGCTCAATTTAGAGCATGCCGAAACCCACCCCAGCTACCAGTATTTTCCGGAGACCGGCGAAGAGCGGTTCAGCTCCTTTCTGGGCGTTCCCGTCATTCACCATCGCGAAGTACTGGGCGTATTGGTGGTGCAACAGGTGGAACAGCGCCGGTTCGATGAGGGCGACGAAGCTTTTCTGGTAACCCTGTCGGCACAATTGGCGGGCGTCATTGCCCACGCCGAAGCCACCGGTGTGGTGGCGGTGGGCAAAGGCACCGCCGACGCCAAATTTATGGGCACCGCTGGCTGTGCCGGCGTTGCCATGGGGGAAGCGGTGGTGATTTCGCCACCGGCGGACCTGCGTTCGGTGCCTTACCAGGTGGTATCGGACATCGATGAAGAAATCGCGTTTTTTTACCGCTGCCTGGCCGCCGTGCGCGAAGACATCGGGCGCATGGGCGAAGAGCTGCGCACGCGCCTGTCGCGCGAAGAGCAGGCCTTGTTTGATGCCTATTTAGCCATGCTGGATGATGCCTCGCTCGGGGGCGAGGTGATCGAGCGGATTGAAAACGGCGTGTGCGCGCCCTTTGCCTGGGCCGAGGTCATTCTCGAGCACGAACAGACCTTTGCCAGCATGAATGATCCTTACCTGCGGGATCGCGCAGCGGATGTGCGCGACCTCGGTCGGCGAGTACTTGCTTACCTGCAGGAGTCTGCCCAGTCGTGCCGGGTTTACCCGGACAATGCCATTCTGGTGGGTGAAGAACTGACCGCCTCCATGTTGGGCGAGGTGCCGCCGGACAAACTGGTGGGCATGATTTCGGTGGAGGGTTCGCGCAACTCCCACGTGGCGATTCTGGCGCGCGCCATGGACATCCCCACGGTGATGGGGGTGATCGATCTGCCCTATACCCAGCTCGATAGCCGCACCCTGATTGTCGATGGCTATAACGGCCTGGTGGTGTCGGACCCGAGTACCCAGCTCAAGCGTCAGTACAAGGCCATCATCAAAGAAGAACAGGCGCTGGCCAAGGGCCTTGAGAGCCTGCGCGACCAACCCTGTGAAACCACCTGCGGTCACCGCCTGAACCTGTGGGTGAACACCGGCCTGATGGCCGACGTGATGCGCTCGCTCGATCGCGGCGCCGAAGGCGTGGGTCTCTACCGCACCGAGGTGCCTTTCCTGCTGCGCGACCGTTTTCCCGGCGAAGAAGAACAAACCCGCATTTACCGGCAGCAGCTGGAGGCGTTTGCGCCCCGGCCGGTGACCATGCGCACCCTGGATGTGGGCGGCGACAAGGCCCTGCCCTATTTCCCGATTGAAGAAGCCAACCCGTTTCTGGGCTGGCGTGGCCTGCGGGTGACGTTGGATCACCCGGAAATTTTTCTGGTGCAGGTGCGCGCCATGCTCAAGGCCAGCGAAGATCTGGATAACCTGCGCATCATGCTGCCCATGGTCACCAACATGGCCGAGCTGGAGGCTGCCAATGGACTGATCATGCGGGCGTTCAACGAAGTCATGGAGGAAGGTCATCGGCTGGTCTATCCACCGGTCGGGGTGATGATCGAAGTACCGGCGGCGGTGTACCAGGCGCGCGAATTTGCCGCCCGGGCCGATTTCCTGTCGGTGGGCTCCAATGACCTGACCCAATACCTGTTGGCGGTGGATCGCAATAACGCGCGCGTGGCCGACCTGTACCAGAGTCTGCACCCGGCCGTGTTGCGCGCCCTGATGCAGGTGGTGGAAGCGGCCGCCAGCGAAGACTGCGACGTGAGCATCTGCGGCGAAATGGCGGGCGACCCGGGTGCCGCCGTGCTGCTGATGGCCATGGGTTACGACATCCTGTCCATGAGCGCCACCAACCTGCCCAAGGTGAAGTCGGTGCTGAGGGCCCTGTCGCGTGAACAGGCGGATACCTTGTTGCAGGACGTTTTGGCCCTGACGTCTGCCAGCGAAGTGGAAGCGCTCATCAATGAGCGGCTGACGAGCTTGGGTGTGAAACGCCTATATCGGCCCAACGCTTGATTAATCGGGCTGATGTTGCAGGAGTGGCGGGGCGGCCCATCCGCTTCTCAGCCGCGAATAGAGTTTGTGCCAGTTCCTTCGCGGCCAGGAAGCGGATGGCCGCCCCGCGCTCCTACACAGTCATAATCTCGCATCCCCCAACAACGGCAAACACACCTCATTCTGCATTTCACCGGCGTTATCAAACTGGCGTTCCCACAACTGGCCCCTGCCCTGGCCGTCCAGCAGTAATAATGAGCTGGCGCGGGTACCGTAGTCCGGGCTGACAATGAACCGGGCCGACAGGCGAGTTTCCCACTCGAGTCCCACGCCTGTGTCGGGGAGTTCAGCGGTGTCGGCAGTGGCGCGATGCGCCAACAGCGCCCACAGTGCCTGCCGCAAATCGGCGTCCTCTTCGGTGCCTACTGCATTAACGAAGGCGCTTTTACCCTGTGTTACTTTCGGCCAGGGGCTGTCGAGCCCCGCATTGCTCAAACCATAACAACCCGGTTTTAGTCGCTGTGATCCGGGTGGGTGAATGCCACCGCCATTGGTGTGATAGTCAATCTGCCAGCCGCCCGGGCTGAGCTCGCCCTTGAGCAGGTTGTAACCACCCACGTCGGCGTTGAGGGCGGGTGCCCGGCCGCGCAATGCATCCAATATCAGCGTTCCGCGGCTGCCTTGCGCCACCGGTGCCGCGGGGTTGCGGATATTGGTCAGCGCAGCCCAGCGGGCCTGCTCGCTCGCCATCAGCCAGCTGCCGCCGGCCTGCAGATCCTTGCCGCCCAGCCACTGGGGTTGTTCGGGCCAGCGCTGGGCCGGCCGTGTGAGCCGGTGATGAAATTCGTCGCGGTTGGCGGCTACAATCAGCGGCCAGCGCGGGTGCTGCTGAATTGCCAGAAAAATCAGACACATTGCAAGACTGGTTCTCTGTGGGCTGAGTCCGCATAATGCCCGCTCTCAACCCCCTTTTACAGTGACGGACGCAGGATGAAATACCCCGAAATAGACCCCATTGCCTTTTCCCTGGGGCCGGTGGACATTGCCGGTTACAGCCTTGGGCCGTTATCGGTGCACTGGTACGGGCTCATGTATCTGGCGGCATTTCTGGCGGCTGGGTTTATTGCAGCCCGCCGGTCCACCCGCGCCGACAGCCCGGTGACCCGGGCGCAGGTAGAAGACCTGATTATGTATGGCGCCTTCGGGGTGATTCTCGGCGGCCGCTTCGGCTATGTCCTGTTTTACAACTTCGACCGGTTTCTGGCCGACCCGCTGTGGCTGTTGCGCTTGTGGGAGGGCGGCATGTCCTTTCACGGTGGTTTGTTGGGGGTGCTGGTAGCGCTCTGGTTGTATGGCCGGCGCATTGGTCAGCCGTTTTTCGCCATCACCGATTTTGTCGCGCCGCTGGTGCCGCTCGGGCTTGGCTTCGGCCGGTTGGGCAATTTTATCGGGCAGGAATTATGGGGCCGCGCTACCGATGGCCCTTGGGGCATGGTGTTCCCGCGCGACCCCGAACAACTGGCCCGGCACCCGTCGCAACTGTATCAGGCGGCGTTGGAAGGCCTGTTGCTATTTATTATCCTGTTCTGGTTTTCCGCCAAACCCCGGCCCCGCATGGCGGTGAGCGGACTTTTCCTGCTGGGCTACGGCTGTTTCCGCTTTCTGGTGGAATTTGTACGCGAGCCGGACAACCACATCAGCTTTGACCTGTTCGGCTGGGTCACGCGCGGGCAGGTGTTGTCGGCGCCCATGATCGTACTGGGGCTGGTGTTTATCGGCCTGGCCTACCGCAATCAGGCCAGGACCCAGCAGCGTGGTTGATCCATACGGGTTACGCGCCTTGCGAAACGTAAAGACATTTCTATAAAAGACAGGCTATGAAACAGTACCTCGATCTCATGCGCCACGTGCGCGATAACGGTGTTTTCAAGGGCGATCGCACCGGCACCGGTACCACCAGTATTTTCGGTTACCAGATGCGCTTTAATCTGGCCGAGGGTTTTCCGTTGGTGACCACTAAAAAGTGCCACCTGAAGTCGATCATTCACGAGTTGCTCTGGTTTCTGAATGGCGACACCAACATCGGTTATCTGAAAGACAACGGTGTGAAAATCTGGGACGAATGGGCCACCGAAGCGGGTGATCTGGGGCCGGTGTATGGCCATCAATGGCGCAGTTGGGCCGGACCCAATGGCGAAGTGGTGGATCAGATCAGCGATCTGGTGCAGATGATCAAAACCAAACCCAATTCCCGCCGGTTAATCATCTCCGCCTGGAACCCCACGGTGCTGCCCGATGAGTCCATCTCGCCCCAGGCCAATGTGGCGGCCGGTCGCATGGCGCTGGCGCCCTGCCACACCCTGTTCCAGTTTTATGTATCCGAGGGCAAGTTGTCCTGCCAGCTGTACCAGCNACCCTGTTCCAGTTTTATGTATCCGAGGGCAAGTTGTCCTGCCAGCTGTACCAGCGCAGTGCGGATATTTTTCTGGGGGTGCCGTTCAACATTGCGTCCTACGCGTTGCTGACGCTGATGCTGGCGCAGGTGTGTGAGCTTGAGCCCGGGGATTTTATTCATACCTTTGGCGACGCCCACTTGTACAGCAACCACACCGAGCAGGTCGAGCTGCAACTCTCCCGCTCGCCCAAGCCGCTGCCACAGATGCGCCTTAACCCGGCGGTGAAAGACATCTTCGGCTTCCGGTTTGAGGATTTTGAGCTGGTTGGCTATGACCCCGACCCGCACATCCCGGCGCCGGTGGCTATATGAGTGAGGTGAAGCTGGCGTTGATTGTGGCGGCGGCCGAAAACGGCACCATTGGCCGCGATAATCAATTGCCCTGGCACCTGCCCGGTGATCTGGCCTTTTTCAAACGCTGCACCCTGGGCAAGCCTATTGTCATGGGGCGCAAGACATTCGATTCCATCGGTCGCCCCCTGCCCGGGCGGCCCAATATCGTGGTCACCCGTCAGGCGGATTGGCAGGCGGAGGGTGTTACTGTCTGTAACTCGCTGGAACAGGCGTTGGCCGTGGCAGGCGCACTGCCCGAAGCACAGTCTGCCGGCGAGGTCATGGTGATTGGTGGTGCTGAGTTGTACCGCCAGGCCCTGCCAATGGCCCAACGTCTGTATCTGACACGGGTTCACGCGACTATTGAAGGCGATGCTCACTTCCCGGCAGTGGAGAAATCCGATTGGCTGCTAGAATCTGATGAGCGGCACTCAGCCGAAGGTTCCAATCCGTACGACTATTCGTTTATAGTGCTATCCCGTACGTGATTCTGATCGCAAAAAGGGTCAGTTTTACCGCGAATCACCAAGCAGCTGTTTGTTTTTTAAGCTGGTGTTACCGCTTCTGGATGTACTTTCCATAGGTTGTTACCCAACTGTTACCGTCGTGTTACTTATCGGCACAAACGCTGTTTGGATATTCGTTTTGGCGTTGAATCTTGGCAAAAGGGGTCATTACAATGCTCCCCTTAACTGTCGCCGGAGCAACGCGGATTACGTGTGTGTGGCAGTTGAACTGACGCATACAAGTTGATTGCAAAAAGCACCCGAGTTGGGGGAATTATGAAGAAGCAACGTTTGAAGGCTGTGGCGCTGTCCACCATGCTTTCTGCGGGCGCACTGATTGGCAGTGTGGCCCAGGCAGACCAAACCCTGAATGCAATTCTGCAAACAGGTCAGGCCAAGACCACTGCCGCTGTGCAGTCTCAAAAGCGCATCGACAAGATCGCTGAGGACACCAATGCCATCGTGCAGGAGTTCAAGACTGTCAATAAGCAGATCGAAGGCCTGCGCGTGTATAACGCACAGCAGGAAAAGCAGATTGCTAACCAGTTGAAGGTGATTGCCGATCTGGAAGAATCCATCGACAACGTCACCGTGATCGAGCGTCAGATTCAGCCTCTTATCCTGCGTATGCTGGATGGTCTGGAGCAGTTCGTTGAGCTGGATGTACCTTTCCACCTGGACGAGCGTCGCGCCCGCATCGAGCAGCTGCGCTCCAACCAGGAGCGTGCGGACATTACCGTTGCTGAGAAATTCCGTCAGGTTCTCGAAGCCTACAAAATTGAGTCCGAGTACGGTCGCAAGATCGATACTTACAAGGACACCCTGAACATCGGTGGCGTGGACCGCGAAGTGAACATCCTGCGCGTTGGTCGAATCGCTCTGATGTACCAGACGACCGACACCAAGCTGTCCGGTGCCTGGGATGCGCGTCAGAAGGCGTGGGTAGAGCTGGATTCCGGCGAATACCGTTCATCCATCCTGCAGGGCATCAAGATCGCCAAGAAACAGGCGACCAATGATGTTATGGGCTTACCGATTCTGGCTCCGGAGGCTAAATAATGAATATGTTTGCTAAGCGCTGCCTGATTGTTGCAGCGGTAGGCCTGTTTGGTGCGAGCACTGCCTTCGCCCAGGATGACCAGGCCAAGTCTCTTGATGAACTGTTGAAAATGGTTCAGCAATCCAAAATTTCCGAGTCCAAGGAACACAAGCAGCGCGAAGCTGAGTTCCTGCGCGACAAGGCCAACCAGCAATCCAACCTGAACAAAGCCAAAGCCACCAAAGCGGCTGAGGAGCGTCGTTCAGAAGAGCTGGAAAAGAAGTACAAAGAGCAGGAAATTCAGGTAGCGGCCAAGCGTAAGCAGCTGCAAGAGCGTCTGGGCTCACTGAAAGAACTGTTCGGCCACCTGACCTCAACCGCCGGTGACCTGCGTTCCAACATCAACACCTCTGTGGTTTCTGCCCAGTACGGTGACCGCACTGTGTTCCTGGATGAGCTTATCGACAAGATGAACTCAGCCACCAAGCTGCCCAAGATCGAAGAGATCGAGAAGCTGTGGTACGAAATGCAGCGCGAGACTGTTGAAGGCGGCAAGATTGCTTCTTTCACCGGTACCGTAATCAAGCCTAACGGTGACAAGCTGACTCAGACCATTGTTCGCATCGGTAACTACAACCTGGTGTCCGATGGCAAGTACCTGACCTTCGATCCCAAAAACGGCAAAATCGAAGAGCTGGTGCGTCAGCCCGATGCATTCACCGCTAACGCTGCGGCGCTGCAGAACGCTACTTCCGGCTTCACTAAAACCGGTATCGACCCCACGGGTCCTGCTGGCGGCTCACTGCTGCAAGCGCTGATCAACAGCCCTTCCCTGGAAGAGCGTTGGCATCAGGGTGGCACCACCGGTTATGTGATCACCGCTGTGGGTGCATTTGCCCTGCTGTTGGCCCTGATCCGCTTCTTCGCACTGGTAGGTATTTCTTCTAAAGTCAGCGCTCAGCTGAAGCAGGAAAAAGCCAACCCGAACAACCCACTGGGTCGCGTGCTGAAAGTTGCCGAAGACAATCCGAATGTGGATGGCGAAACCCTGGAGCTGAAACTGGAAGAGGCGGTGCTGAAAGAGCGTCCCGCGATCGAGTCCGGCTTGCAGCTGCTGAAGATCATTTCCATGGTGGCACCGCTGCTGGGTCTGCTGGGTACCGTGACCGGTATGATCGTGACCTTCCAGGCCATCACCATCTTCGGTGCGGGCGATCCAAAGGCGATGGCCGGCGGTATCTCCGGTGCTCTGGTGACCACTGTACTGGGTCTGATTGTGGCGATTCCAACCGTTCTGTTGCACACCTTCCTGAACGGAAAAGCCAAGCGCGTACTGCATATCCTTGAAGAGCAGAGTGCTGGCATCATCGCTGAAAACGCCGAAAAGAAGTAGGAGATAGACCATGTTGGCATTGATGGACGCGATTGCAGCCATTAACGCCTTTATGGACACGGGCGGTCCCATCCTTAAGTGGATCGCCGCCCTGACCTTTGTCATGTGGACCCTGATTTTCGAGCGGGTCTGGTATTTCAAGGGCAGTCTGAAAGGCGACGTGCAATCTGCACTCGATACCTGGGAGGCGCGCAAAGAGCGTAAATCCTGGAATGCGCATCAGGTGCGATACGCGCTTATTTCACGTATCTCTGAAAAGATTAACGGCAACATGGACATGATCGCGACCATGGTCGCCCTGTGTCCACTGTTGGGTCTGCTGGGGACTGTGACCGGGATGATTGAAGTGTTCAACATCCTCGCAGTAACTGGTGGTGGTGATGCCAAGTCCATGGCGAGCGGTGTGTCCCAGGCCACCATTCCTACCATGGCGGGCATGGTGGCAGCGCTTTCCGGCCTGTTCGCCAACACCTTCCTGACCCGTACGGCAGAGAATGAAGCCCAATTGCTGGCCGACCATCTGACGATGGATCACTAAGTCCAGGTGCCGCGGGCAACCGCGGCAAAACCCAGTTACAACGAGAACTGTCATGAGTAAAAGACCAACTAAAGAAGAGGATGTCGGCGCGATTGACTTAACGCCGATGCTCGACGTGGTATTTATCATGTTGATCTTCTTCATCGTGACCGCATCGTTCATTAAAGAAGCCGGTATTGACGTTAACCGCCCGGATGCCACTACGTCGCTCTTGAAAAAGAACGCCAACATTCTGGTGGCCATTAGCGCCAATAACGAAATCTGGATTGCCAAACAACAGGTCGATGAGCGCGATATCAAATCGCACATCGAGCGTTTGTATGCAGAGAACCCGAAAGGTGCTCTGGTGATTCAGGCTGACAACGATGCGCAAATCGAATTTGTCGCTAAGGTTGTTGAGGCAGCGCGTGAAGTGACTGTCCTTGACGTGTCTGTTGCCACTAACAAGTAAAGGTTGCTATGAACATCGTAAAAGTAGGTGTAGCAGCGGCCACTACGGCAAGTTTGATTTTCCTGATGCATTTTTTGATTGCGCGTGACCTGCAGGAACCCAAAGAGACCGATGAGTTCAAAGTGGTGGATATCACCATGCCTGAACGCGAAATCAAAACGCAATATGAAACGCCGGAAGCAGTGAAGCCGGACGATCCGACACCTCCGCCAGAAATGCCGGAAATGGACTTTGATACTCCGGATCTGAATCCGAATGCCATTAACATGGGTGCGCCGAAAGTAGCGGCAAACCTCAAGGTTGGCGGCATTGGTGGCTTTTCAAGTGATGGTGAGTATCTGCCCATTGTTAAAGTGCAGCCGGTTTATCCGCGTCGCGCTCTGGCTCGTGGCATTGAAGGCTATGTGATTGTGGAATTCGTGGTGACTAAAAACGGTTCGGTTCGCGATCCGGTTGTAGTCGAGGCAGAACCTGAAGGTATCTTCAACAGTGCAGCTATGAAGGCCGCGCTCAAGTTCAAGTACAAGCCACGTGTTGTGGACGGCGAGCCCATTGAGGTGCCCGGTGTTCGTAACAAGATCACATTCGCTATCGCGAAGTAACGGACGGGAGGACTCAAGATGGTTAGAACTATGGTTACCCGTATCGTCAAATCGGCACTGTTTGCAGCGCCGTTGATGCTGGCGCCCGCGCTATCCGGTGTAGTTTTGCAGGATACCGTGTTTGCCAAGCATGTCAGCGCTGGTACTGCATTCGCTCAGGAAGAGCAAAAGCCGAAGCACAAAACCCGCAAGACGCCGGCACTGCGTGAAAACGTCTACAAAAAGCTGGCTGAAGTTCAGGTGTTCACCGATGCCGGCGATTGGAATGGCGCGCTGAAAGAACTGAACGAAATCAAAAGCGAATCATCCAAGTGGAATGGCTATGAGTTGGCACAGCTGTATAACTACTACGGCTTCGTGTACTACTCGTTAGAGCGTTACAACGACTCTCTGAATGCCTATGAGCGCGTAATCGCAAACCCGGACGATATTCCTGAAGGGCTTGAAACCGCAACACTGTTCACGATGGCTCAGCTGTATTTCATTCAGGAAAACTACAGAAAAGCCATTGATTTGCTGACTCGCTGGATGAATCTGTCGCCGATTGTTGGTGCAGATGCATACGTGCTTCGTGGCCAGGCTCACTATTCCTTAAACGAATTTGATAAAGCGTTGCCGGATATTAACTGGGCTGTTAACGACTACGAAGGCAAAGGCAAAATTCCTAAGGAAAACTGGTTTGCACTTCAGCGGGCAATCTACTATGAGAAAGGCGATAACAAAATGGTTATCAAGATTCTCGAAAAGCTTGTCCGGCATTACCCTAAGACTTCCTACTGGCGTCAGCTGTCTGGCATGTATGGCACCGTAGGTCGCGAAAAGGATCAGCTGCATTCGCTTGAGGCCGCATATATGATGAATGCGGTTAAAAACGAAAAAGAGCTGCTGAACCTTGCGTACCTGTTTTTGGGTGAAGAAGCACCTTATAAAGCTGCAAAGATTATCGACAAAGGCATCAAGGACAAAAACATTGAGCCCACTTCCAAGAATTTAGAAGTGTTGTCGCAGGCATGGCGTATGGCGCAAGAGATTAAAAAGTCTCTGCCAGAAATGGAGAAAGCCGCCGCCAAATCTGACAATGGTGATCTGTACGCGCGACTGGCCGGGTTGTACCTCGATAACGATATGCTGGATAAAGCAATTGATGCCGGTAAAGTGGCACTCAAGCGTGGCGGTGTGAAGCGCGCCGACAGCCTGCATATCGTAATGGGTATGGCTTACGTCACTAAGAAGCAGTACGACAGCGGTATTTCGTCCTTCAAAGAAGCGGCGAAAGACAAGCGTTCCGTGAAGTTTGCCAATCAGTGGATACAGTTCGCGGAGGCTGAAAAGCATCGTGAACAACAGTTGAAACTGTAAAAGTACGAATCAAAAGGCCAGCATCTGCTGGCCTTTTTTATTTCTGTCCGGAGGAATTTTCAAGCGGCGAAAAGGATATCTGTGTTTCGCCGATAAACTAGCCAGGAGGTTACTATGAAACGTTCAGTATGGCCGCTAGCTGCAGCCCTGGGCTTATTACTTGCCGGGTGCGGAGCGGATAACAGCGCGCCGGTCTCGGCCAAGCCGACGAAAGATGCGATGCCCTCGCATGGCACTGTTGAATTCAAAGGCAAAATCGCGCGCGAATACGAAAACTCGGAAGAGTGGTGGCCGGATGCGTATAAATCTGCGCCGGAGGGTGCACCTAACGTGGTATTGATTCTTCTGGATGACACCGGTTTTGCCCAATTGGGCAGTTTTGGTGGTCTGACTGAGACCCCCAATCTGGACGCGCTTGCCGAAAACGGTCTTCGTTACAACAACTTTCATACCACGGCTCTGTGTTCTCCTTCGCGGGCGTCGATTATGGCGGGCCGCAATCCCCATTCCATCGGACTGGGCTCGCACTCGCTGACCGCCATGGGTTTCCCGGGCTATAACGCAATCATTCCCGAAAACGCCAAGTCGGTAGCCAAGATCCTTCAGCAAAATGGTTTTGTGAATTATGCGCTGGGCAAATGGGATCACACGCCGCTGAACGAAGTGTCACAGACGGGCCCGTTTACCCGTTGGCCCAGTGGGGAAGGCTTCGATCATTTCTACGGCTTTATGGCCGCCGACGCGGATCAATATCGCACCGTCATGTTTGAAGATCATGCGCCCATTGAGCCCTGGAAACATGCCGGCGACGACTACCATAACTCGGAAGATCTGGCAGACAAGGCAATCAAGTACATCACCGGGCATGTATCAACCGCGCCCAAGCGTCCGTTCATGGTATTCCTGGCACCGGGTGGTATGCATTCACCGCATCAGGCACCAGAAGCTTACCTGAAAAAATACCGGGGCAAGTTCGACATGGGCTGGGACAAAGCCCGGGAAATGATTCTGCAAAAACAAAAGGCCCTGGGCATTGTGCCTGCAAATACGCAAATGACGGAGCGGCCTGCAGATATCCCGGCGTGGGATACACTGAACGCGGACGAGAAAAAACTCTATGCCCGTCAGATGGAAGTGTTTGCTGCGATGCTCGATCATCTGGATGAACAAATCGGCCGCGTGGTTGCCACGCTCAAGCGCGTGGGTAAATACGACAATACCGTGATCATGGTGACGTCGGACAATGGCGCGTCGGGTGAAGGTGGACTTGCCGGTACATTCAATGAAACCTATGTGCTGAATGGTTTACAAACCGCGTTTGACGCAAACATGCGCAAATACGATAAATGGGGCGATCGCGACACCTACCCTCATTATCACGCGGGCTGGGCGATGGCGGGCAATACGCCACACCGGTATTTCAAGCAAAGCGTGCACCGCGGGGGCATTGCCGATCCGCTGATTATTCAGTGGCCTGCAGGCATCAAAGCCAAAGGCGAAATTCGCAGTCAGTATCACCATATCGCGGATATCGCACCGACGATTCTTGAGTTGACGGGCCTGACTTTGCCGGACGAGATCGATGGCGTACCGCAGATCCCGATGGATGGGCAGAGCATGCAATACAGCTTCAACAATGCCAGCGCACCCACCGTCAAAAAAGTGCAGTATTACGAGATGTTTGGCAATCGCGCTATCTGGGCCGGCGGTTGGAAAGCGGTAACGCTGCATGGGAAGCGCATGCCATGGATCACCAATTCTGTGACGCCCTTTGAGGATGATGTGTGGGAGTTGTACAACCTGAACGAAGACTTCAGTGGTGCAGTGGATCTTGCAGATAAGTTCCCAGAAAAACTGGAAGAAATGAAGGCGTTGTTTGATCAGGAAGCATGGAAATACAATGTGTATCCGCTCTACGACGACATGATCATGCGTCTGTCCCGCCAGCAGGATCGTCAGTTTGGTGATCAGACGGAATTTGTATTCTATTATCCGGGTGCCGTTCGCATTGCTGAAAAGGCCTCACCGCCTATCAAAGGTCGCTCCCATATCATCAGCACACAGTTGAATTACACCGGTGTGGAGGAAGGGGTGATTGTCGCCTGTGGCGGATTTACCGGGGGTTACGCAACCTTTATCAAGGATGGCAAATTCTACTATGACTACAACTTCTTGGACGGTGTGCATTACATTCTTGAAAGTCCGGCGCTGGCGGCGGGTGAATACAACTTTGAAGTGAAGTTTACTCACACGGGTCAATTTGCCGGTTACGCTGAACTGTTCGTCAATGGCAAGATGGTAGACAAGGTGGATATGCCGCAAACGCACATTTCAACTTTCTCGCTGAGCGAGCCATTTGACGTTGGTGTCGATAATGGAACGCCGGTGTCTACCCTGTACTCCGACGCGTTTGAATATACCGGAGAATTGGACAAAGTTGTGTTCAGGCTTTTGGATAAGTAAATCCAAGAAAAACCCGGCCGAGCGGCCGGGTTTTTTATATCTGCGGTTTAAAAACTGTAGGTGACTTTTCCATAAACAAAGCGACCACGCGGGCTGTGTTGGCTGGATACATAGCCATACAGGTCCGAATCGCCATCGCCGATTGCGAAGGGCACGTCTTCGTCCAGCAGGTTGTCTACACCAAAACTGACTTGCGTATTTTCCATGCCGGTATAACGGGCCTGGAGGTTGACGGTGACAAACTTGTCGACCATGCGCGATGTATTGGTGTCGTAGTCCGGACTACCGTCAAAATCGATATCGGGAGTATCTTCGAATTCACCGGTGTAGTTAACACTGGCTGTCATTCCGAAGCTATCCCAATCCAAATCGCCCGCCGCCACCCAGCGATGTTTGGGGTACTTGTACTCGCCGGCGAGCTTGCGTGTGATCAGGCTGGAACCATCGGCATTCAACTCTACCCGGTCAAATTTTGCCAGGTAGGCGTAATCGAACCGGAAGCCGAGCGCGCCATCAGCGAGTTCCAGGCCGCTGTAGCGGGCACTGAAGTCTACGCCGCCTGCATCCTGCTCACCAATATTGATGTAGCCACTGTTGACGGACTGCAGCGCTCCGAGCGTATCGCCAGGCAAAGGCGCTGAGCGAACACATACGCTGCTGTTCTGGACATCACAAAATTGGGTATATAGATAGCCCACGGGTACTTCGTCGATTTTGTTTTCCTGTTTTATATTCCACAGGTCGAGGGACAGGGTCAGATCGTCGGAGGGTTGGAACACGACGCCCACGTTATAAGACTCAGACTCTTCGGCCTCGAGATCCGGGTTGCCTGAGAATATTACTGTGTAGTCTGTGCTGGCGCAGTAAACCGGGTTGTCTGCGCAACCATACACATCTTCGAAAAACAAAGATTCCTGCGATGGACCGAGTCCGATCTGGGCCAGAGACGGCGCGCGGAAACCCTGCCCCCAGGACGCCCGAAGGCTGACGGCTTCAGTAACAGCCCAGCGGGCGTTGATCATCGGGTTAGTGGTGGAGCCAAAGTCGCTGTAATTGTCGTAACGGCCGGCGAGCGTCACATCCAGATTTTCCATTACCGGCAGCGCGACTTCCACATAGGCCGACCCGATATCGCGCTTGGCGGCGGCAGAGACGGACTCGGTGCCAAAGATAAGCCCGCGCTGGAATTGATCGTCGGGAATATCGGAAGCGCTTTCCTCGCGGTATTCGACGCCAGCCGCCATGGCAGCTGCGCCACCGGCCATATCAAACAGGTCGCCGGAAATATTGAAGTCCACCATACTCATTTGTGAGGTGCCCTGCCGAACCAGGCTGGTGGTGATTGCATCAATCACAGACTGGGGATTCTGGGTTGCACCAAAAGGGTTGTATCGGCCGGCGTCAATTTCTTGCTGCAGAAAATCGGTTCTTACCCAGCCCTGTGAACGATCGCCGGTTTGCTTTGATTCGGACCGGGCCCGTTGGGCGCTCAATTCCCAGTTCCAATCGTTCACGGTGCCTTTCAGTCCGAACAGAACGCGCAGATTGGTAGTCTGAATGTCCCAGACCCGTGCGCCTGCATCCACGGTCCGATAGCGGCCAACATCAATGCTGGTAGCGCCGGTATAGGGATTGCCAGGATGCGTTACAGGCACGGTTAAGCCCGCGCTTTCATCCAAGGGTGTGGGTGCGCCGCGCGCGGACGAGCGGTTGTGCTGAACGCCTATTTCTGTGAACAGCTCGATATCATCGGTAAGCATGCGATGGCCACTGCCGAGCAAGCCAACGCGTTCGGCCTCGGGCGTCAATACGTTCCATGGACCGTAATCGTAAACACAGGTATTGCCGCCGGGGCCGGCGATACTGTCTGTTGGGCAAGCGGGGTCGCGTTGCGTGGTGCCGTCAACCACAAACCGGCCGGGGTAGCCCCGTGAGGACCGGAAATCCATGCCGCCATTGGGCGCTTGGTTGGCGGTGCCCAAGCGGCCGCGGTCGCGGTTCATCAGTGCACTGTTTTTGAAGTAGTCGAATATGAGTGTCATATTCGATTCGTTTTCGCCATTGACGCCCCAAATGGCGGACAGGGTTTTTTCATCATTGTCTGTGTCGGTGGTATTGCCGTAGCTACCGGACACCTCGAAACCGTCAAAGTCCTTGCGCAATACAATGTTGACCACACCGGCGACGGCATCCGAGCCGTAAATTGCCGAGGCGCCGTCTTTAAGCACCTCAACCCGTTCGATAGCGCCTACCGGAATGGCGTTGATATCCACAAAATTGGTGGTAATACCTTCAGCGAAAGCACTGATTGCAACGCGACGTCCGTTTACCAGTACCAATGTGGCGTCCGCGCCCAGCCCGCGCAAGCTCACCGCTGCCGCGCCGTTAGCGGTAGAGTCCTGATTATTGCCCCGGGTTGAAAATGTCCCGTTACCGGCAACCGGTGACTTTTCAAATATTTGCTGAAGATTGTTGTACCCGGATTTATCAATGGCCTCGCGATCGAACACCTGTACCGGTGTTGCACCTTCAAATTCGCTGTTGCGCGAAATGCGTGAACCTACCACGGTCACTTCTTCTATGGCTTTGTCCTGGGCGAGGCTTGTGGTGGGCAAGCCGGCTGCCACGGCGATGGCACTGAATAACAACGTGTGGCGAAAGCTTTCTCTCTGGCGTTTCATGTTTCTATCCTTTTCATGAATTTATTTTTTACGCTGCAACCTCCAGCGGTACAGGCATACCATCTGGTGAATTCAAAGGCGATAGTTGGATAGTTGAAGTGAGAGAAAAGGAAACCAATGCGAAGCTTTTCTGCGATAAAAATATTTTTTTCGCCCGGGAATGGTTCGTTCGTATCGCTAATTGTTTTTGTGTGGGAAAAAGGCTTATGGGGTAATAAATCCTACTTACTCATTAGAGGAAATACATTATTGGAAAAATAATTCCCACAATTTAAATAGGGCTTATTGCTCACGTTAACGGTGAAATGCGTGCGACGAAAGGGTCCGTCTATACGGTGATCAGTGTATGGACGCAGCGCTGTTGACGATGGGAAACAGCTGATGACCATTAAAAAAGCCGGCGAGTGCCGGCTTTGAATCAGAGACTGGGCCGCTTGGCCGCAGGTGACGTTCAGTCCAGTTTCGACAGATCCCGCACCGCGCCCTTATCGGCACTGGTGGCCAACAATGCATAGGCCTTTAACGATGCAGAGACTTTGCGTGGCCGGGCTTTGCGTGGCTTCCAGGCGTCTTTGCCGCGGGCTTCTTCGCGGCTGCGGCGGGCTGCCAATTCCGCGTCTGACAGTTTTACATTGATGCTGCGCGCGGGAATGTTGATTTGGATAATATCGCCAGTTTCCACCAACCCGATGGCGCCACCCGCGGCGGCTTCCGGTGAAGCGTGGCCAATGGAAAGGCCGGAGGTGCCGCCTGAGAAACGCCCGTCGGTGAGCAATGCGCACTGCTTGCCCAGACCTTTGGATTTCAGGTAGCTGGTGGGGTAAAGCATTTCCTGCATACCGGGGCCGCCTTTTGGGCCTTCGTAACGGATGATGACCACATCGCCGGCTTTGACTTTGCCATCGAGGATATCGGCCACGGCGTCTTCCTGGCTTTCGACCACATAGGCGCTGCCTTCGAATTCCCAGATGGATTCATCCACACCGGAGGTTTTGACCACACAGCCGTCTACCGCGATGTTGCCGGTCAGCACCGCCAGACCGCCCTCCTTGCTATAGGCATGTTGTACCGAGCGGATGCAGCCCTGCTCGCGGTCGCCGTCCGGACTTGGCCAGCGGGTGGCTTGTGAAAACGCGGTCTGGGTGGGAATGCCGGCGGGGCCCGCCTTGAAGAACTCGGCCACTGCGGCGTCGCCGGTCTGGACGATGTCCCATTTGGCCAGGCCTTCCGCCAGGGTATTGCTGTGCACCGTGGGCACCGAGGTATCGAGCAGGCCGCCGCGGGCGAGCTCACCCAGAATGCCGAATACGCCGCCGGCCCGGTGCACGTCTTCCATATGGTATTTCTGGGTGTTGGGGGCGACTTTACACAGCTGCGGGATCTGGCGCGAAAGCGCGTCGATATCCTGCATGCCGAAGTCCACGCCGCCTTCCTGTGCGGCCGCCAACAGGTGCAGGATGGTATTGGTGGAGCCGCCCATGGCGATATCCAGCGCCATGGCATTTCTGAACGCGGCCTTGGATGCGATGGCGCGCGGCAACAAATGGGATTCTTCGCCTTCGTAGTAGCGCTTGGTGATGTCGACGATACGCCGGCCGGCTTCCAGGAACAATTGCTCGCGGTCGGCGTGGGTGGCCAACATGGAGCCGTTGCCCGGTAGGGACAAACCCAACGCCTCGGTCAGGCAGTTCATGGAGTTGGCTGTGAACATGCCAGAGCAGGAACCGCAGGTGGGGCAGGCGGAGCGTTCGTACTCGGCCACCAGCTCATCGGACGCGCTGCTGTCGGCGGCGATCACCATGGCATCCACCAGATCCAGCTTGTGTTCCGATAACTTGGTCTTGCCCGCTTCCATGGGGCCACCGGACACGAAAATCACCGGGATATTCAGGCGCATGGCCGCCATCAGCATGCCGGGGGTGATTTTGTCGCAGTTGGAAATACACACGATGGCATCGGCGCAGTGGGCGTTGACCATGTATTCAACGCTGTCGGCGATGATGTCGCGGCTGGGCAGGCTGTAGAGCATGCCATCGTGGCCCATGGCGATACCGTCATCCACCGCAATGGTATTGAATTCCTTGGCCACGCCGCCGGCCTTTTCGATTTCACGCGCCACCAACTGGCCCATGTCTTTCAGATGAACATGGCCGGGCACAAATTGCGTGAAGGAATTCGCCACCGCAATGATGGGCTTCTGAAAGTCGTCGTCCTTCATACCGGTTGCGCGCCACAGCGCGCGGGCGCCAGCCATGTTACGGCCGGCGGTGGAAGTCTTGGAGCGATAGGCGGGCATTACAATCTCCGGTACAGCAAGTGCGGATGAATAAAAAATTTGTGTTAGTGCGGTGCCGCTGCCGCTGCCGCTGCCGGGCATTTTCCTGGCGGCAATCCACACGGTGAAGGATCACTGTGTGGATTTGCGGGCAAACATTAGCCGGATAGCATAGCAGAAAGCCGGCGGGCGGCCGAGGGGCGCAACCTGAAATATTGGCAGAAAACTAATTCAGGCTGCGATTTTTTTGATAAAAATTTTCGACTTGCGTTGGTAGTTGTACAGAGATTGCTTCTCGTTGGGCAATGTGTCGATATCACCGGGCACAAAACCCTGCTCCAGGAACCAATGCGCGGTCTGGGTGGTGAGTACAAACAGCTCCTTGATACCCATGCGCATCGCCTGCCGCTCGAGCTGATGCAGCAGCTTGGCGGCGCGTCCACCCTTTTGGTAGCTGGGGTGGGTGACCACGCACGCCAGTTCGGCGGCGCCATTGGAAAAGGGGTAGAGCGCGGCGCAGGCGAGAATGGTGCCGTCCTTCTCCAGCACCCAGAACTTTTCAATTTCCGCTTCCAGCACTTCGCGCGACCGGCGCACCAGCACGCCGGCCTGCTCCAGGGGTTCGATCAGTTCGATGATGCCGCCCACATCATCGATGCTGGCGATGCGCAGCTGTTCGTAGGTATCGCGGTACACCATAGTGCCGGACCCATCGCGGGTGAACAGCTCCTTAAGGAAGGCGCCGTCGTCGGAGAAAGACACTATCTGCGCGCGCGGTACGCCTTTGGTACAGGCCTGATAGCAGGCGTTGAGCGCCAGCCGGCTGCCATGGGCGGGGCGGCTTTGCGGGTTGTTCAGGTAGCGCTCCGCTTCATGCAGCATGAACTCGCGGATCAGGCCGCCGGCTTCATCTTCCACGCCGCGACCTTCCACAAAACTGACGATCTTGTCGGCATTGAGTGCAATGGCCACCTGGGTCGCCACCTCGGCAAAGGACAGGTTGAACACCTCGCCGGTGGGGGAATAGCCCAGGGGGCTGATCACCACGATGGCGCCAAAATCCAACGCCTGTTGCATGGGTTTGGTGTTGATACGGCGGACCTTACCGGTGAATTGCAGGTCTACACCGTCGATGACCCCGATGGGCATGCCGGTGACAAAGTTGCCGGAAATGGCCTGAATCTGGGCGCCGTGCATGGGCGAATTGGGCAGGCCGGTGCTGAGCGCGGCTTCAATGTCCACGCGCACTTCGCCCGCCGCCTGAATGATGGCGGTCATGGCGTCGGGGTCAGTAATGCGCAGATTCTCGTGAAAATTGGAGGTCATTTCATCCAGCTGCAGGCGCTCTTCCACCTGCGGACGGGTGCCGTGCACGATCACCAAGCGCACGCCCAGGCTGTTGAGCAGCGCAATGTCGTAGATGATGTTGGCAAAGTTGGCGTGGCGCACCGCTTCACCCGGCAGCATCAGGACAAAGGTTTTACCCCGGTGCGCATTGATGTAAGGCGAGGAATCCCGGAACCAGTCGACGTACTGTTGGGACAGAGGTTTCACTTGATCGTTCATAGAGTTAGAGGCAGTAGTGACGTATCAGTTGTTGTATCAGATTCACCGCCGGCGCTATCTGCGCGAGCGGAATGAATTCGTTGGGTTGGTGCGCCTGGTCAATGGAGCCTGGTCCCAGCACCAGGGTTTCCATGCCTAACTGTTGAAAAAACGGCGCTTCGGTGGCGAACGCAGCGCTCACCGACGGGCGCCCGCTGAGCGTTTCACACAGGCGCACCAACTCGCTGTCGGGGGCCTGCTCGAATGCGGGCACATCTTCAAACAGGGCGCGCAATTGAATGTTGAGTGCGCGTTTTTCCGCTACCGGGCGCAGTCGTTGTTCGAGTTGATGGTGTAGTTCGGCATTGTTCATCCCGGGCAGGGCGCGCAGGTCAAAATGCAGCTGGCAATCGGCGCAGATGCGGTTGGGGTTGTCGCCGCCGTGGATACAGCCCAGATTGAGCGTGGGCACCTGGACCTTGAAGCCGGTATGCTGGTAGCGGGTTTGCAGTTCGGCCCGAAAGCCCAGCAGTTCGCCCATGACCTCGTGCATGGCCTCCAGTGCGTTATTGCCGAGGGCCGGGTCGGAGGAGTGGCCGCTTTTACCGCGAATCACCACCGACTCCATCATGATGCCTTTGTGCATGCGGATGGGTGCCATGTCCGTGGGCTCGCCGATAATCGCGGCGCGGGCCTTCGGGCCGCCTTCGGCCGCCAACAGGCGCGCGCCGGCCATCGAGGTTTCCTCATCGGCCGTGGCCAGAATGATCAGTGGCGCTTTCAATTGCTGGGCGGTGAAAGCCCGCGCGGCGGCCAGTGCCACCGGGAAAAACCCTTTCATGTCGGTGGCGCCCAGGCCATAGAGGCGGTCGTCGCGCTCGGTGAGGGCAAAGGGGTCCTGATCCCAGGAGTGTTCGTCAAAGGGGACAGTATCGGTGTGCCCGGCCAGAATCAGGCCGCCTTCCCCGCTGCCCAGGCGCGCAATCAGGTTGGCTTTGCCGGGCTGGTTGGGCAGTGGCTGGATCTGGATGCTGAAGCCCATGGCCTCGAGCCAACTGGCCAGCAATTCAATGACCTTGAGGTTGCCCATGTCCAGCGCCGGTGTGGCGCAGCTCACCGAGGGCAGGGCCACCAGTTCGCCGAGTTCACGGGTAAAGCGTTTTAGATCAGTCATGGCCGTCGGGTATCTGAATAGTGCCTGTTAAGAATGGCACAGCATGGCCGCGCAGGAACACCCTTGTGTCGACCAATTCGCACTCCAGCTCGCCCCCGCGGGCGGAGACCTGTAAAGCGGTGAAGTGCGTGCGGCCGGTTTTGTCGGCCCAGTAGGGCGTGAGTTTGGTGTGCGCCGAGCCGGTGACCGGGTCTTCATCCACGCCCACGTTGGGGCCGAAAAAACGGCTGACAAAATCCACGCTGTCGCCCGCTGCAGTGACAATCACGCCGCGCACCGGAATCGCGGCCAGGGCTTTGAAATCGGGTGACAGGGCGCGCACTTCAGCCTCTGTTGCCAGTTCAACAATCACATCCTCTCCGTTGACGATATGCAATGGCTGGCAGCCCAGCGCGTTGGCGAGCTGGTGTTGGTGGGCGGCAGACAGGCTGCACGGGTCCAGCCGTTGGCAGGGAAAATCCAGCTCCAGCCGGCCATCGTCCAGCCGGTTGACCCGCAGCTCGCCCGACAGGGTATTGAAACGCAAAGGGGCGACAGTGTAGTCCAGTCGGTTGTACAGTACCCAGGCGGTGGCCAGGGTGGCATGGCCACACAGGGCAACCTCGCAATCCGGGGTAAACCAGCGCAGCTGGTAGGCCTCGCCGTCCGGTACAACGTAGGCGGTTTCCGACAGGTTGTTCTCGGCGGCAATGGCCTGCAGGGTGGTGTCGGGCAGCCAGGCGGCCAATGGCACCACCGCCGCCGGGTTGCCGGCGAACAGCCGTTGGGTGAACGCATCTACCTGATAAATCGCGAGTTCCATGGCCTGTCTCCTTTTAGACGATTGTGGCACCGACCGGGCGCCATAAACAACAAAGGCGCCCATTGGCGCCTTTGTGGGGTGCGATGTCCGGTTTAGCTGAACAGCCCCTTGAAGAAGTAAAAGAACACTACCGCCAGCAAGGCGCCCGCCGGCAGGGTGACGATCCACGACATGAAGATACTGCCGATCACGCGCAGGTTGAGCGCACCAATACCGCGCGCCAGGCCTACACCCAGTACCGCGCCCACCAGTGTGTGGGTGGTAGAAATGGGCAGCCCGGTACCGGACGCGAGTACCACCGTGCCAGCGGCACCCAGCTCGGCGGCAAAGCCGCGGCTCGGGGTCAGGTGGGTGATTTTCTTGCCGATGGTGGCCATGACCCGGTGGCCGTAGGTGGCGAGACCAATCACGATACCGATTGCGCCCACCAGCAGGATCCAGCCGGGCATAGCGGCTTTGGCACCAATGGCCCCGGTTTTCACCGTGGCGACAATGGCTGCCATGGGGCCGACGGCGTTGGCCACATCGTTGGAACCGTGGGCGAACGCCATGGAACAGGCGGTAAAAATCATCAGGATGGCAAATACCTGCTCAACGTTGGCAAAGCGGGATTCTTTTTCACTGACGGGTTTGAGCTGGCGCAGCAGGTAAATACCGAAACCGGCCACCAAGAGCCCGATCAAGGCGGACAGGCCCATGGACTCCAGGAAGCTGAGCTTGAAACCGCTGTCCTTGAATACGTGCTTCAGGCCCTTCAGCAAGGTCACCATGCTGATCAGAAAGCCCACGAAGAACATGTACACCGGCACGTACTTTTTGGCGTTGGCCAGGGGGTTGTCGGTGTCGAGAATCAGCCGTTGCACGCTGCGGAACAGCATGAAGGCAATGGTGCCCGCCAGTAGCGGCGAAACCACCCAGCTGGCGGCGATAGTGCCAACCTTGCCCCAGTTCACCGCGTTCATGCCGATGCCGGCGACGGCAAAGCCTACAATGGCACCCACGATGGAGTGGGTGGTGGACACCGGCCAGCCGAGGATAGACGCCGCCAGCAGCCAGGTGCCCGCGGCCAGCAAGGCGGCCATCATGCCGTACACCAGTAATTCTGGTGTGTCGGCGAGCATGCCAGGGTCGATAATGCCCTTGCGGATGGTATCGGTGACCGCACCGCCCGCCAGATAGGCGCCCAGGAATTCGAACACCATGGCGATAATAATCGCCTGTTTGATGGTGAGGGCCTTGGAGCCCACCGAGGTGCCCATGGCGTTGGCGACGTCATTCGCACCCACACCCCAGGCCATAAACAGACCGAAAATACAGGCCAGGACCAGAAAAATCTGGCCGTATTCAGCAATAACAGACATGGAAAATTCTCCGCAAAGGTGGCGCTTAGCGCGCTAACAGCAGCTCTAACCGGCTGCCTACTTTTTGAGCGCGGTCGGCCACATCGCCAACCCAGTCAATGACTTTGTAAAGGAACATCACGTCCACCGGTGGCATTTCGGCCTCCAGTTCGAACAGCGACGCCCGGATGGCGACTTCCATTTCGTCGGCCTGGTTCTCCAACCGGTCGAGCTCGCCGATCATGGTTTCCACGATGTCCAGCTCACGGCCGGCAAAGCCGGTTTCCAGCAGCTCGTCCAGCTCGTTGATGGCTTTCAGCGATTGTTCAACGGTGGTGACGGCCGCTTGCACGAAGGCAAGCATCTGATCGCCCAGGGCCTTGGGCAACTTCATCTTGCGCCCCAGCATGATGCCGGCGATGTCCTTGGCGCGGTTGGCAATGCGGTCCTGGCCGGCCAGCAGTTCCAGCAGGTCGGAACGCGGTACCGGCAAAAACAGGCTCTTGGGCAGATGCAGGCGCAGGTCTTTCTTCAGACTGTCAGCCTTGTTCTCCAGACCGTGGATCTGTTGTTGGACCTTGTCGGCCTGGGCCCAGTCGTTGGCGATGACGGCTTCGAAGAAAGGGGTCAGGAGGCCGGCGGCCTCAGCCACCACGGCCATATGCTCTTGCATGGGCTTGATGGGGGATTTGCCAAACAGGATGGCGAATGGATTAGCACTGGGCATAGGTGTCTCCCGGTTAACGAGCGCGAATTATAAAGACAGGTGTGATCTGGGTCACGCGCCAATTTCCGCGCCAGGCGCGCCGGCATGGGCGCTGCCAGTCCGCTGTGTTACATTCTGGAGGTTAGTGGCAGGTTTCGCCACGTGTTACGGGAATACAGGGATATGAATCAACTGGCTGCGCCAGACCGACCGTTAGAGCTGCGCAATATCCTGCTTGCGCTGGTGGAAGACGGCATTATCACCCAAGGCGATGCCAATGTGCTGGGCGGCAGTCCGCTCTCGGGCAAGCAGCGCACCAAGAACCCGCTTTCCATCATCTGCAGTCGCAAACTCATCGATCAGCGCACCGGGGGCAAGCCGCTGGACGGTGAGCGGTTGTCGCGCTGGCTGGCCGAACGGGCGCAGCTCGAGTGGTTCAATATTGACCCGTTGGAAATCAACGTGGCCAAAATCACCGAAGTGATGTCCTTCGCGTTTGCCCAGCGTCATAAAATTTTATGCGTAAAGGTCAAATCCGATGAGCTGGTAGTGGCCACCGCTGAGCCCTACGTCAATAACTGGGTAGAGCAGCTCACTCATACTGCGCGCAAACATATCACCAAAGTGATTGCCGATCCGGATGATATCGAGCGGTATACGGTCGAGTTTTATACCCTTGCCAAATCCATTTCCGGGGTCGGCAGTCAAACCGGCACATCGGCCGCCAACAACTTTGAGCAATTGCTGGAAGTGGGCGGCGCGCGCGACCCGGAAGCCAACGACCAGCACATCGTCAACATCGTGGACTGGCTGCTGCAGTACGCGTTTGAGCAGCGTGCCAGTGATATCCACATTGAGCCGCGTCGCAACGTAGGGCGCATCCGTTTCCGCATCGATGGCGTTTTGCATCAGGTGTACGAGTTGCCCATGAATGTGACCACCGCGGTCACCTCGCGCCTGAAAGTGTTGGGCCGCATGAACGTAGCGGAAAAACGTAAGCCCCAGGACGGGCGCATCAAAACCAAAAGCCCGGATGGCAATGAAGTAGAACTGCGTTTGTCTACGCTGCCTACGGCCTTCGGTGAAAAACTGGTGATGCGGATTTTCGATCCGGATGTGTTGTTGCGTTCTTTCGAACAACTTGGCTTGATAGGCGATGACCTGGCCGCCTGGCAGGACATGCTGTCGCGTCCGAACGGCATTGTATTGGTGACCGGCCCCACCGGTTCCGGTAAAACCACCACGCTGTATTCGTCCTTAAAACGCATTGCCACCGATGAGGTGAATGTCTCCACCATCGAAGATCCCATTGAAATGGTGGAAGACAGTTTCAATCAGACCCAGGTACAGCACAATATCGGGCTGGATTTTGCCGCCGGTGTGCGCACGCTCATGCGTCAGGACCCGGACATTATCATGGTGGGTGAGATCCGCGACCTGGAAACCGCCGAGATGGCGATTCAGGCCTCGCTCACCGGTCACTTAGTGCTATCGACCCTGCACACCAATGACGCGCCGGCGGCGGTGGCGCGGATGGTAGACCTGGGTGTGCCGGCGTATCTGATCAAGGCCTCGGTGTTGGGCATTATGGCGCAACGTCTGGTGCGCACCCTGTGCCCGCACTGCAAAGAACCCGACGCGGTGGATCCCAATGCCTGGCAACAATTGGTGGCGCCGTGGAAAGCTCCGGCGCCGGCAAAAATCTACAAGCCAGTGGGTTGTCTCGAATGTCGCAACACCGGCTATCTGGGCCGGGTGGCGATTTATGAAATCATGATTTTATCGGACTCGTTGAAAACCATGATCCGCGATGACGGCGATCTGATGGCGCTGCGCAAGCAGGCAGTTAAAGAGGGCATGCGCACGTTGCGATTGGCGGGCGCGCAAAAAGTGGGTGCCGGGCTCACCACCATTGAAGAAGTCATGCGGGTAGCGCCGGCGCCGGATCGGGATTAATGGTGAATCTAGAGTGATTTGAATCCGCGAAACCGATTAGCCCCACCAGTATTCCGTTGGTCTGGCTCCGCCCCACGTTTTCCCGCTCGACAATACGTCCTGGTATTGACTCGCCGGGGCCTGCGGACACTATTTTGATTGCCGCTGCTGTGCTCATTTTTGTGACCAGCGAGGCATCGATCGCGTGGTGTAGCGTGCTACATAAGCGATTGATAACACAGTTGGACGCGAAAATGGGCGTAGCCCTGCGGGTTGCGGTTAAATAAGCGCCACTTGTCGTTGCGCGTTGCTTATTTGGAATGACCAAACTTCGCGCCTTGCGCCTAAACTGGCGCTTATTTAACCGCAACAGCGGTAACCAAAATAGTGTCCACAGGCCCAGGGCCGTCCCTGGCCTTTGCAAAACGTGGGGCGGAGCCAGACAATCACGTTGGGTGCGAGTTTCCGCGACAAGGAAACTTTTAGTGCAAATTTTTCTCTTTCTACCATTTTGGCAGTGTTTATGAACCAGCCTGCAATTGATACCCGTCTGGTGCCTGGCGAGCTGTCGCCTTTGCATCAGAATATCGCTATTCCTCACACCGACCTGCCGGATACTCCTCAGCTCAGGCGCTTGTTACTGGCGTCGGATTTTGCGGCGGAAAAACTTGCGCGCTTCCCGCACTGGTGGCCGGCTATTGCCGCAGATGCGCCGGTGGATTATGCCGCGCTGTTGTCTGATATGGTCGCGGGCTGCGACAGCGAAGAAAAATTTCATCAGGCACTGCGTTGGTTCCGCCACCAGCATCTCATTCGGCTGATCTATCGCGAATGCAATGGTCTGGACAGTCTGGCAGACACCACGGCGGCACTGACTGAATTGGCCAGCCAGATGATTGCGGCATCGCTCGCCTGGCATTACCCCCGGTTGTGTACACAGCTGGGCGCGCCTGTGGGTCGCCACTCCGGGCGGACACAACCTTTGGTGGTGCTGGGTATGGGCAAGTTGGGCGCGTGGGAGTTGAATCTTTCGTCCGATATCGACCTGATTTTTGCCTTTCCCGAATCTGGCTCCACCCATAGCGAACGCCAGTTGGATAACCAACAGTTTTTTACCCGTCTGGGTCAGAAACTCATCGCCAGTCTGGATACGGTCACCGTTGATGGCTTTGCGTTCCGGGTGGATATGCGATTGCGTCCGCACGGGGATTCGGGCGCGCTGGTATCCAACTTCAACGCCATCGAAGACTATTACCAGACCCAGGGTCGGGATTGGGAGCGCTTCGCCATGATCAAGGCGCGGCCCGTGGCCTGGGTGGGCGAGGGTGGCGCGCAGGCCGCCGACGAACTGATGGCCCTGCTCACGCCGTTTACCTATCGCAAATACGTGGATTTTTCCGCGTTTGATTCCCTGCGCGATATGAAAAACCTGATCAACCGCGAGGTGCACCGCAAGGGTTTACAGGATGATGTGAAGCTGGGCGCCGGTGGCATCCGCGAGTTGGAATTTATCGGCCAGGCGTTCCAGTTGATCCGCGGTGGGCGCGACCCGGAATTGCGCGAACGCCGGGTGCTGCCGCTGCTGGCGTTGCTGGCCGAGTGGGATCTGATCCCCGCCGCGACGCAAACAGCACTCAGCCAGGCCTATGCCTTTTTGCGTCACGCCGAGCACCTGATACAGGCGCAACAGGATCGCCAGACCCAGCAGCTGCCGCAGGATGACGCGCTGCGCGATCGCCTGGCGCTGGCGATGGGTTTTCCGCATTGGGACGATTTCTGGCAGGCGCTTGAACAGCACCGGGCGCTGGTGCATCAGGAATTCCGCGCGGTGATCAGCAGCCCCGATGACGAGGAAGAAGCCGCCGAGGAAGTGGATATCCAGCATTGGGCCAGTTTTCTGGCCGCCCTGCCCGAGCAGGCGGTGGCTGAAAGCTGGATTGCCGAACAGGGCTTTGATGACCCGGCGGGTGTATACAAGCATCTGCAGGACCTCTATAGCCAGCGCGCCGTGAGCCTGATGCAAGCCCAGGGGCGCGAGCGGCTGGATCGGTTTATGCCACGGCTGATGGCGTTGTTGGCGGATCAGGCGCCGCAGCTGGAAACCTTCATCCGGGTGTTGAAGCTGGTGATCGCCGTCCTGCGCCGCTCCGCCTATCTGGTGTTGTTGATTGAAAACCCGGCCGCCATGGCGCAGCTGGTGAGCCTGTGCGGCGCCAGCCCCTGGATTGCCGACCAGTTGGCGCGCCACCCGGCGCTGCTCGATGAACTGCTGGATGTGCGCAGCCTCTATTCACCGCCCGATCGCACCCAATTGGCCGACGAGCTGCGCCAGGCCACCCTGCGCATCAACCGCGATGACCAGGAAGCCCAGATGGAGGCATTGCGCTATTTCCGCCTTGCCCATGGCCTGCGTGTTGCTGCCAGCGAGGTTGCCGGCGTGCTACCTCTAATGAAAGTGAGTGATTACTTAACCTGGCTGGCGGAAGCGATTCTGGAGTATGTGCAGCAATTGGCGTGGGAGGAAACGGTGGCCCGCCATGGCTTCCCCACCCGTGCAGGCCAACCGGTTGAAGCGCCGGAATTCTGCGTGGTGGGTTACGGCAAGCTGGGTGGCATCGAGTTGGGCCATGGCTCGGATCTGGATCTGGTGTTTGTCCACAACACAGAGCTTACGGGTTACACCACCGGCGAGCGCTCTATCGATAACCAGAGTTTTTATATCCGCATGGGTCAGAAGATGATCCACATTCTCAATACCCAGACAGTCTCGGGCCAGTTATACGAGGTGGACATGCGGCTGAGGCCCTCGGGCAATTCCGGTCTGTTGGTGACATCATTGTCGGCTTTTGAAAAGTACCAGCGCGGCGAAGCCTGGACCTGGGAGCAGCAGGCGCTGGTGCGCGCGCGCGCCATCTGCGGCTCGGCCGACCTGATGGCGGCCTTTGAAGCCTTGCGGTTGGCGCTGCTGTGCGTGCCCCGGGATCTGGAAAAACTGGCCGCCGATGTGGTGCAAATGCGGGAAAAAATGCGCCAGAGTCTGGGATCTGGCAATAAAGCCGGCTTCCATCTCAAGCAGGATGCCGGTGGTATCGTCGACATTGAATTTATGGTTCAATACGCGGCTTTAGCTTGGGCCCACCAAGTGCCGGCGCTGGTGCGATACTCGGACAACATTCGCATTCTCGGCTGTCTGGAAGATGCTGATCTGTTGGCTGCCACCGATGTGGCCAACCTGATCACCGCCTACAAAGCCTACCGATCAACGGGTCATGCCCTGGCGCTACAACGCCAGTCTGTCACCCTTGAGGACAGCCAATTCCGTACCGAGCGCAAAGCCGTAGAAGATCTATGGCAACGGTTATTTGGGGCTCTTGGCAATCAGGATAAATAATCTGAACTTTGCCGGGGTTCCATGGGTCCACCGAGACCAACGAAGTACAGGAGTAGGCTTATGAATTTTGCTGACCGCGACGGCGTCATCTGGCTGGATGGCGAACTCGTTCCCTGGCGCGATGCCCGTGTGCACGTGCTGACCCACACCCTGCATTACGGCATGGGGGTGTTTGAGGGCGTGCGCGCCTACCACACCGAATCCAGCGGCACCGCGATTTTCAAGCTGAAAGAGCATACCGATCGCCTGTTCCGCTCAGCCCACATCATGCGCATGAACATGCCATTCAGTAAAGATGAGCTCAATGCCGCACAAAAAGCGGTGGTGCGCGAAAACGGCCTGAAAGAAGCCTACCTGCGCCCCATGGCGTTCTTGGGTTCAGAGGGTATGGGGCTGCGCGCCGACAAGCTCCAGACGCACGTGATGGTCGCCGCCTGGGAGTGGCCTTCCTACATGTCGCCGGAAGCGCGCGAGCAGGGCATCAAAATCCGTACATCCAGTTATACCCGCCACCATGTGAATATCACCATGTGTAAGGCCAAGGCCAACGGGAACTACATCAACTCCATGCTGGCCCTGCGCGAGGCACTGGATGCGGGCTGTGAAGAAGCGCTGTTGCTGGATAACGAAGGTTATGTGGCCGAAGGCAGCGGTGAAAACTTCTTTATGGTGCGCGATGGCATCATTTATACGCCCGAGCTCACCAGCTGCCTGGATGGCATTACCCGCGCCACGATTTTCCAGCTGGCGGCAGAAGCCGGCTACACTATCAGGGAAAAACGCATCACCCGCGACGAGGTGTATGTGGCTGACGAAGCGTTTTTTACCGGCACCGCCGCTGAAGTGTTGCCCATTCGCGAGCACGATGGCCGGGTCATTGGTGCCGGCAAGCGCGGTCCGGTGACGACTATACTGCAACAAATGTATTTCGATGCGGTCAAAGGGGTGGGTAACAAGCACCCTGAGTGGTTGGCGCCAGTCAGCGAATAGACAAGGGGCGGCCGGGGCCGCCCTTTCTTCATTAAGGCACTTTAATTTCTGATGGATATTGCGTTAACCATTTACCGCTACGCCCCTTACGAAGGGCATGCGCGGCACTGCCTTAACATTGCGCGCGAGTTGGCTGCCCGGGGCCATGCCGTGCGCATTTACAGTATGCAGTGGGTCGGTGACAAGCCGGATAATCTGCGCTTTGTTCAGGTGCCGGTAAAAAGCAAAGTGCCCGAAGAGCGCAACGAGTTTTTTCATCGCTGGGTTAAAGCCCACATGGCAAAATTCCCGGTACAGCTGACCGTGGGCTTCAACAAAATGGCCGGTCTGGATGTGTGTCTGGTGACGGAAGGCTGTTATCGCGCACAGGTGGCTGAAAGCCGTAACTGGGTTTATAAAATGTCCGCCGCCTACCAGTTCTGGAGCGGCTGCGAGGACGCCGTCTTTGGTGATGACAGCAAAACCCAGATTTTGCTGATGTCGGGCGCGCAGCGCGCCATCTTCGCCAATCAATTCCCCAATGCGGTCAAACGCATGCATTTGTTGCCGCCGGGCGTTACCCGCGACCGCAAAGCCACCGCCGAAAGCGAGCTCTACAAAATGGGGTTCCGGCGCGAACACAATATCAAAAGCGAGCACCTGGTGCTGTTGGCGGTCATGACGCGGTTTAAGCGTCAGGGCCTGGACCGCTTGGTAGAAGCGGTGGGTGCACTGCCCGACGCGTTAAAACACCGGGTCAAACTCTGGATAGTGGGTAATGATACGCCCGATGATTATCTGCGTCGGGCACACGAACTCGGTGTGGCTGAGCGCATGGTGTTTTTCGGCGGGCGTGAAGATGTGCCTGTGTTCATGCAAAGCGCGGATTTGTTGGTGCATCCGGCCCATCAGGACATGACGGCTACTGTGCTGTTGGAAGCGATGGCCGCCGGTTTGCCGGTGCTTTGTACCACCACCTGCGGCTATGCGCCGCTGGTTAAAAATGCCCGTGGGGGTCTGGTGGCCAGTTACCCCTATTCGCAAGCCGAGTTCAACCAATTATTACTGCGTGCATTGGAATCCGATGAACGTATGGAGTGGGGTATCAACGCCTTGGAATTTACCGACAGCCGCGATATCTATTCATTGGCGCACCGGGCCGCGGACCTGGTTGAAGCCGCTGTGCGCGACCGCTGAGTTAACGGCTATGTTTCAATGTGAAAAATCTCTGCAAACCCTGCTTCAGAAGCTGCACCTGCAGGATGCGGCGCGCCTGTGGGACTATTGCGCGCGGCAATTGCATTTTTCACCGGCGCACGGAGAGTCGGCCAAGAAAACCGGTGAACTCAATTTTGGTGACGACGCCGGGCCTTTGTTCCGCGTGTACATCAGCCAGAATCAATTGCAGCGTAAAGGCTGGTTGTTTCAACAGGCGCCGCGGTTGAGAGAGCATTATCAGAATTATTTATTGTGTGAAGCGCGCGGTATCGCCACCCGGCCGGCAGTGTGTTACGCCGAGGACAAGATGGCCGCTCAGGACAGCTGGCGATCCGTCATGGTGGTGGCGCTGGATAGTCTCTATGTCACCAGTCAGTCCCTGCAAAAACACTGGACCGAGCAGAATCTGGAGCAGCGCAAGCCGATCTTGCAGGCATTTGCCAACCAACTCAATCAACTGCACAAATGCCGCCTGGCGCACCACAATCTTCACCCGGTTAATCTGTTAATCCAAACCGGGTCGCTCACTACCTGCCTGGATCAGATTGAACACCTTGGCTATCAATGGCGCTCGGTGGTGGCCAGTGTGAATGATCTGGCGACTTTTTTGTCGGGCATGCCGTGTTTTGACGCCGCCGATACGGAATTTTTTCTGCAACAATACTGGCGCGACTGCAATCTGGGGCTGACCTATCAGGGCTTGCGCCAGCGAGTACTGGCGCAGTTGGCGCACTGATCGGCCTGTGCGCCCGCACAAGCCGGAAGATTGTGCCATTGCACTTGAAACGTATCGCACCACGTGCTGTGTGAACCGTAATTTCCGACTGAAAACCCTCTGCTCAATCAGGACGTTTAGATGCAACTTCCGAAGCTATTGATACTCGGTGCCGGCGGCCAAGTGGGGCAGGCATTGCAGGCGTCGAGCCCCGGCTTATACACCTTGATCACGCCCACGCGCGCGGATCTGGACCTGACGGCATCCGCGGCGATTGAGCCCTTTATCATCGCCACAAAACCGGCTCTGGTCATCAATTGTGCGGCCTATAATTTCGTCGACAAGGCCGAGCAGGAACGCGAACGCTGTCGTCTGATTAACGCCACCGCCGTAGCGCGAATGGCGGCCGCGTGTGAGCGGCTGGCAATTCCGCTGGTGCATTTTTCCACCGACTATGTGTTCGAAGGCAAGGCCGCCGGCAGCGCCCTGTACACCGAGGATGAACCCCCTTGCCCGGTCAACCATTACGGCCAGACAAAACTGGCCGGCGAGCGCGCCGCTTTGGCACAATCCCGCAATCTGGTGTTGAGGGTGAGTTGGGTGTTTTCCGAATTCGGCGCCAATATGGGGTCGCGCATGCTGGCGGCGGCGTGCGCGGGCCAGCCTTTGCGCATGGCCTCTGACCAATGGGGTTCTCCCACCTATGCGGGACACATTGCGGAAACGGTGTGGGCACTGGTGCCGGCGCTGTTACGGGGCGAGCCCGGTGGGCTGTATCATCTGAGCGGCCTGAGTGCGGTAATGCCTGCGGCCAGCCGCTGGGATCTGGCGGCGGGGCTGGTAGAGGCGGCCATCGCTGCCGCCATGTTGCCGGCAGATTACCGGGTGGATGCCACCACCCAGGCGCAGTGGCAGGCACTGTTCGGCGTGCCTGCGGCCAGCCGGCCGGACTTCTCTGCCATGGCCAATGACAAGCTGGCCGCGCGGCTCGGACGTGCACTACCCCATTGGCAGCAGGGATTGGCGCCCTGTGTGACCGGCTTGTTGGCGCAATCATGATAAACTGGGCAATTATCCAAACAGGACAATAACCGGTGAGCACTCCAGCAACACCCATTCAACCTCAGGATACCGAGCAGTCTCTCACCGCCGGCCAGATCTATCTGCGCTTGCTGGGCTATGTGCGCGATCACGCGGGTCTGTTTGCCATCAGCATTTTTGGCCTGGCCATATTTGCCGCATCCCAGCCCATGTTTGCCTGGGTGATGGAATACCTGATTGACGAAGCGATTCCGAATAACCGGCCCGAGGACCGCTGGATTGTGCCGGTGGCGATGATGGCGATTTTCGGGTTGCGAGGTTTTGGTCAGTTTATTGGCAATTATTTCAGCGCGCGCGTGTCTTTAGCGATAGTCCACACCTTGCGGATTCAGTTGTTTAACCAACTGACGGCGATGCCGGGGGTGTATTTCGATAACAATAATTCCGGCCACCTGATTTCCCGCATCACCTACAACGTCACCCAGGTCACGGCAGCGGCCACCGAAGCCTTTAAAGTGATCGTGCGCGAAGGTCTGACCGTTGTGTTCTTGTTGGGCTACCTGATTTACAGCGACTGGAAGCTCACGCTGATCTTTCTCGGCGTGGGGCCACTGATAGGGCTCATCGTCTGGCAGGTGGGCCTGCGCTTGCGCAAGTTGTCGGCCAAAGTGCAGCATTCCATGGGCGATGTGACCCATGTGGCCTCAGAAATGATCAATGGCTACCGGGTGATGCGCTCCTTTGGCGGCGAGCACTACGAGCAAACCCGCTTCAAGCAGGCGTCGGAAAAAAACACCCGGCAAAACCTGAAAATCGCGCTCACCAGTGCGGCCAATACGCCGGTTATTCAGTTGATGGTGGCCGTGGCCATGGGCTTCGTGGTGTACCTGGCCCTGACGTTCATGGGCACGTCCAACCCTGGCGCCTTTGTGGCCTATATCACCGCGGCGGCATTAATCCCCAAACCGGTGCGTCAGCTGTCCGAGGTCAACTCCACCATCCAGAAAGGCATTGCCGCGGCGAGCAGCATTTTCATTCAGCTGGATGAAATTACCGAAACGGACACGGGTGATTACCAGACCAAACGGGTGCAAGGCGCTCTCGCGATCAAACATCTGAATTTTTCCTATGATGGCAAAAAGCAGGTGCTCAAGAACATCAGTCTGGATATCCCGGCGGGAAAAACAGTCGCACTGGTAGGACGTTCCGGCTCAGGTAAAACTACGCTGGCGAGTCTTATTCCCCGTTTCTATCAGCACGAAGATGGCGAAATCCTATTGGATGGGATAGAAATCAACCGCTATACCTTGTCCAGCTTGCGCGCGCAGATTGCCCTGGTGAGCCAGCAGGTCACTTTGTTTAATGACACTGTCTACAACAATATTGCTTACGGCACCCTGGCCGATGCCAGTGAAGAGGACGTGCTGGCGGCGGCCAGGGCTGCGCATGCGCTCGACTTTATCGAAAAAATGCCCGACGGCATGCAGACGCTCATTGGCGAAAATGGTGTCCGTCTATCGGGCGGTCAACGCCAGCGCCTGGCCATTGCCCGCGCACTGTTGAAAAACGCACCGCTATTGATTCTGGATGAAGCCACGTCTGCGCTGGATACCGAATCCGAGCGTTCGATCCAGGATGCATTGGAAGCAGTGATGAAAAACCGCACCACGCTGGTCATCGCACACCGGCTTTCCACCATTGAAAACGCGGATCACATCGTGGTGATGGATCACGGCGAAATTGTCGAGCAGGGCGACCACGCCAGTTTGCTGGCCCAGCAAGGTTATTATGCCAAATTGCATGCAATGCAATTTGAAGAGGAATGAAGCAGATGTTATTGACCATGCCACATTTCAACGGGTCCCAGGTATTGGTGGTGGGCGACGTCATGCTGGACCGCTATTGGACCGGTGGCACCTCGCGCATTTCACCGGAAGCGCCGGTGCCGGTGGTGAAAGTCGATCAGATTGAAGATCGTGCCGGCGGTGCCGGCAACGTGGCATTGAATATTGCCGCTCTCGGGGCGGGCGCCAGCCTGATTGGCATTGTCGGCAACGACGAAGCAGGTGAGGCCCTGCGTACCCGCTTGCAGGCCGCCAACGTGCACACGGATTTTCAGGTGGTGGACAACAAGCCGACGATTACCAAACTGCGGGTGATGAGCCGCCATCAGCAATTGTTGCGCATGGATTTCGAGCAGGCGTTTGCCGCTGAAGACAGCAGTGAATTCGTGCATAAAGCCGAACAGCTGATTCCCCACGTGGGCGCACTGATTCTGTCCGATTACGCCAAAGGCAGCCTCGCCAATATCCAGCCGCTGATTGCAATCGCCAACAAGCACAAGGTGCCGGTGCTGGTCGATCCCAAAGGGACGCATTTTGAAGCCTATGCCGGTGCGACACTGCTCACGCCCAATCTGCACGAGTTTGAAGCGGTGGTAGGTGAGTGTGCAACTGAACAGGCTTTAGTGGAAAAAGGCGTTGCGTTATTAAAAAAACTGCGCCTGCAAGCCTTGCTGGTGACACGCGGCGAACAAGGCATGACTTTGTTGCGCGAAGGGCAACCGGAGCTGCATTTGCCCGCGCGCGCGCGCGAAGTCTACGATGTGACCGGTGCAGGCGATACCGTAATCTCTGTGCTGGCAGCCTCCCTAGCGGCCGGTGAGCCGTTGCCGAACGCGGTGGCGTTGGCCAATCTCGCCGCCGGTATCGTGGTGGGCAAACTGGGTACTGCGACGGTCAGCGCGCCGGAATTGCGCCGCGCCGTGAAAGCCGATCAGGGCTCCGAGCGGGGTGTGTTGAACGAAGAACAATTGCTTCTGGCGTTGGAAGAAGCCCGCGCCGCCGGTGAAAAAATTGTATTCACCAACGGTTGTTTTGACATCATCCACGCCGGCCATGTGGGTTATCTGGAAGACACCCGCGCATTGGGCGACCGGTTGATTGTCGCCATCAATTCCGATGAATCCGTATCCAAACTCAAGGGCCCCGGGCGGCCGATTAATCCGGTCGATCGCCGCATGGCAGTGTTGGCCGGTTTGGAAGCGGTAGATTGGGTCACCAGTTTTAACGATGATACGCCCGAGCGTTTACTGAAACTGATTAAACCCGATGTGTTGGTCAAAGGTGGTGACTACACAACCGATCAGGTCGTGGGCCATGAAATCGTGCGCGCCTACGGTGGCGATGTCCGGGTGTTGAGCTTTTTTGAAAATGTATCAACCACCGCGATCGTAAAGAAAATTCAATCGCAAGAAAAAGAATAATAACGCCATGCTGATGAGAGCTGCAGGCGTAATTCCTACCCCATTGTCTGATAGCAAGATTTTTGCTGTAAACGACACTTGGATTTAACGACGGCAGGGATGATTTATTTTTTCAGCTTCTTTCTGAATATCGGTATTGTTGCCAGTATTTTGTGGTTGGCTGGCAGGGTGGGATTCGTCCGCATTGCGTTCAAACACGCCCTGATCTGCGCAGTCGTTTCGTCGCTGGCCGGTCTGGTGCCCTATGTGGGCTGGTTCTTTGCGCTTTGGTCGCTGTTCAGCATGTTGCATTATTTTACCCGCGCCAGTCTGGTGCCGGATTTGGTCGTGCTAGTGCTGTTGGCGCAGGCGTTTGCCATGGGCTTGGGTGCGTTGGTGGGGCCGGATCACAGCGCCAGGCAAGACCGTGCGGAGCGGATCTTATTGTTGGAGCGTTGCCAGGATGACCCAGACTATGCAGGTTGCGACTCGCTCCACGCTTACTGAAAATCACCCCAGGTCATTTGCAGAATGCTCAGCGCGGCAATGGGTGCGGTTTCCGTGCGCAGCACGCGCGGGCCTAACTGAAGCGGGTGAAAGCCCTGATCCTGCGCTTGCGCGATTTCTTCATCCGACAGACCGCCTTCGGGCCCTATCACCATTGCCACAGAGGTGGGTGTTGCGTGGGTGCTAAGCGCTCTGTCTGCGCGGTGGTGCAATACCAGTTTCAGTGCCTCTGATCGATCGGCCAACCATTGGTCTAGTTTGAGTGGCGCCGCTATTACCGGCAGGCGGTTGCGCTGGCATTGCTCACAGGCGGAAACAGCAATTTGCTGCCAGTGGGCAATTTTTTTATCGGCCCGCTCTGCGCTGAGTTTGACCTCTGAACGACTGGTTAGCAGCGGTGTGATGTGGGTAACGCCAAGTTCGGTGGCCTTTTGAATGACCCAGTCAAAACGATCGCCCTTGGACAAGCCGATACCCAGATGAATTGCCAGGGGCGATTCTTTTTCGGTTGGATCGAAGGCGCCAATGGTGAGTGTTACCGCTTTTTTTGCCGCGCTGGCAATAGTTGCCGCATACTCCCCGCCCTTGCCATTAAACACCGTTAACGGCCTGCCCGCCTCCATGCGCAAGACGCCAGCCAGATAGCGACTGGCATCGGCATCTAACGCGACCGTATGGCCGCTCGCGAGTTCGGTGTTGACGAAGAGGCGGGGGATGCGCATTTAGTCGTCGTCACCAAACAGGTTGTCGAGTACGCGCGCGCTCGGCCCGGTTTGGTTCATGGTGTAAAAATGCAAACCCGGTGCGCCGTTTTCGAGCAGGGTCTGACACAGCTCGCTCACCAGGTCGACACCAAAATCCTGTAAGGCTTCGCTGTCGTCACCGTAGCTTTCCAGTTTCTTGCGTAACCAGCGTGGGATTTCGGCGCCGCAACTGTCGGAAAAGCGCGCCAGGTTGCGATAGTTAATGATGGGCATGATGCCCGGATAAATCGGCGAGTCGATGCCGATGGCCTGGCACTGGTCGATAAAATGGAAGTAGGCGTCGGGGTTGTAAAAATACTGGGTAATAGCGCTGTTGGCACCCGCGTCAAACTTTCCTTTCAGGTAGCGGATATCATCGCTGTAGCTTTTCGCTTCCGGATGAATTTCGGGATATGCGGCCACTTCCAGATGGAAATGATCGCCAAATTTTTCCCGGATAAACGCGACCAACTGATTGGCATACACCAGCTGTGAATGACCACCCATGCCGGAGGGTAAATCGCCGCGCAGTGCCACTATGCGATCGACACCGAAACTTTTGTAATCTGCCAGCAATGTGCCGACGGTCTCTTCGTCGTCCCCGCCAAATGACAAATGCGGTGCGGCACTGATGCCCTGTTCGATCAATGACTTCACCACCCCGCGCGTGGTGTCGCGGGTGGTGCCACCGGCACCGTAGGTGACAGAATAAAAGTCGGGGTCAAAGCGCTGCAGCTCTTGCCTGACCTGATAGAGTTTGGCTTTGCCTTCCGCTGTTTTGGGCGGGAAGAATTCAAAGCTGATGCGAATATCGTCGCTCATTGTTTTTGTGTCCTGTGACTTCCTGTGAGCTTCTGGCTGCCGACCCATGATGACCAGCAACCAGAGGTCAGAGACTTATTAATATTTATACGATTCCGGCTTATAAGGGCCGTCTACCTTCACGCCAATGTACTTCGCTTGTGCCTCGGTCATGCGCGTGAGTACGCCACCAAACCCTTCCACCATATCTTTGGCGACTTCTTCGTCCAATTTTTTCGGCAGTACTTTTACGTACAGGGCGTCTTTCTTCTCGGCAGCCGGCAGGTCGGCGAATTTGCGCTCATACAAATACATCTGCGCCAGTACCTGATTGGCAAAAGAGCCGTCCATGATACGCGAGGGGTGACCGGTGGCGTTGCCCAGATTTACCAGGCGGCCCTCCGACAGCAGAATCAGGTGATCGCCGTTGGCTGCTTCTTTGCTGGCGGCACGGTAGATCTTGTGTACCTGCGGTTTCACTTCTTCCCAGTGCCAGTTTTTGCGCATAAAGGCGGTATCGATTTCGTTGTCGAAGTGGCCGATGTTGCACACCACGGCGCTGGATTTCAGCGTTTGCAGCATGGCGCTGTCACACACGTTGATATTGCCGGTGGTGGTTACAACCAGATCGGTGGTGCCGAGCACGGCGGTGTTGATGTCCTCGACCTTGCCGGTGTTGATGCCATTATTGTAGGGCGATACCACTTCATAGCCGTCCATACAGGCCTGCATGGCACAAATCGGATCGATCTCGGTGACTTTAACAATCATGCCCTCCTGACGCAGGGAGGCGGCAGAGCCTTTGCCCACATCGCCGTAGCCGATAACCAGCGCTTTTTTGCCCGACAGCAGGTGGTCGGTACCGCGTTTGATGGCATCGTTCAGGCTGTGACGGCAACCGTACTTGTTGTCGTTCTTGGATTTGGTCACGGCATCGTTCACATTGATCGCCGGAACCTTCAGGGTGCCTTCGGCAATCATTTCCAGCAGGCGATGTACACCGGTAGTGGTTTCTTCACTGATGCCGTGAATCTTGTCCAGCATGGCCGGGAATTTCTCGTGGCAGAGTTGGGTCAGGTCGCCACCGTCATCCAGAATCATATTGGCATCCCAAATCTCATCGCTGTCCTTGTGGGCGCGGATGGTCTGCTCGATACACCACCAGAATTCTTCTTCAGTCTCGCCTTTCCAGGCAAATACCGGAATCCCGGCAGCAGCAATTGCCGCGGCGGCGTGATCCTGAGTAGAGAAAATATTGCACGATGACCAGCGCACGTCTGCACCCAGATCCACCAGCGTTTCAATCAACACGGCGGTCTGAATGGTCATGTGAATACAGCCCATGATTTTGGCGCCTTTTAACGGCTGCTCGCTATGGTACTTGCGGCGCAGTGCCATCAGCGCAGGCATTTCACCTTCGGCAATTTCAATTTCACGCCGGCCCCAGGCCGCGTCTTTTTCAAACTGGGCCAGATCTTTGGCGGCTACTTTAAAATCGGCAAAGCCGTTGATGGAATAAGTCATAATCAAATCTCAAAAAAGTTGCGAGTTGCTAATGCCTGATAAAAAGAGACCAGGCATCAGCTACTTGTTTTAAAGCGCTTTTGCCAGCGCCTCAGCTTTGTCGGTTTTTTCCCAGGTGAAGTCCGGAATCTCGCGGCCGAAGTGACCGTAGGCGGCGGTTTGGCGATAGATCGGCCGCTTAAGATCCAACATGGCAATCAGACCCTGCGGGCGCAGATCAAAATGCTCGCGCACCAGATTCACAATATCGGTATCAGACAGTTTGCCGGTGCCAAAAGTATTGACAGAAATAGACGTGGGTTCAGCCACACCAATGGCGTAAGACACCTGAATTTCACAGCGATCGGCCAGACCGGCGGCGACAATATTTTTTGCCACGTAGCGGCCTGCGTAAGCGGCAGAGCGATCAACTTTTGAAGGATCTTTACCGGAAAAGGCGCCGCCACCGTGACGGGCCATGCCGCCGTAGGTGTCCACAATGATTTTGCGCCCGGTCAGGCCGCAGTCACCCACAGGGCCGCCGATGATGAACTGGCCGGTGGGGTTGATGTGGTAGAGCGTGTCTTTGTGCAACCATTCCGCTGGCAATACCGGTTTGATGATTTCCTCCATCACCGCTTCGCGCAAATCGCTTTGTTTGATGCTGGGTGAGTGTTGGGTGGACAACACCACGGCATCGACGGCGACGGGTTTGCCGTTTTCATAGCGCAGCGTCACCTGGCTTTTGGCATCCGGGCGCAGCCATTCCAGTACGCCGTTTTTGCGCAGTTTGGCCTGGCGCTCCACCAACCGGTGGCTGTAATAAATCGGGGCGGGCATCAGCACATCGGTTTCGTTGGTGGCATAGCCGAACATCAGGCCCTGATCGCCAGCGCCCAGGTCCTTGTTGTCGGCTTCGTCCACACCCATGGCAATATCGGCGGATTGTTTGCCAATGGCATTCAACACTGCACAGCTGGCGCCGTCGAAACCCACGTCGGATGAGCCGTAACCGATGTCCAGTACGACGCCGCGAATCAGGTCTTCGAGGTCCACATAGGTGCTGGTGCGCACTTCGCCGGCTACCACCACCATGCCTGTTTTCACCAGGGTTTCCACCGCCACGCGGGCGTCTTTGTCGTCGGTGAGAATGGCATCGAGCACCGCGTCAGAAATCTGATCGGCCATTTTGTCGGGATGGCCTTCCGAAACGGATTCGGAGGTAAAGATGGCGTATTCGGACATGGATGTCTCCGTCTATTGAATAGAGTTGGCCAGCCGGAACTGGCGAAGCTGAATTTGAAAACCATTGCGCAGTGCAAAATAGTTGGACTGACCTTCGATCAGGCCTGCGCGTTGTGCCCAACCGGAAAATTCTTCAGGCTCAAAGCCCTGCCATAAGTCGCCGCAGGCGTCGCGGGCCCAGGACTGGTCGTGCCGGCACAGGTCTGTGACCACCAGCTGGCCACCGGGTTCCAGCATGGACGCCAGGTCGCTGAATACTTCTGCCGGACTGGGCGTGTGATGGAGCACCATGTTGGTGACAACGCAGTCAGCTTTGAAGCCCTGGTTAACGCCTGTGCGGGTGTCGCCCTCAATAAATGTCACGTTGTGCAGCGTGCGATTGTTGTCGCGCGCTTGCGCCAGCATCTCGGGGGCGTTGTCGAGTGCGGTGACCCGCTCGAACCGCTGGCTTAACCACGGCAGCAATTCACCCGCACCGGGGCCCACTTCTATGGCATGGCGGGCCGTGGCCGGGAACAGGTGGCCGAGCATTTCGCATACCGAGTCGCCGTATACGGGAAAACTCGCAATCAGATCCTGCTGAGCATGAAATTTTTGCGCGTTTTCTGCGAAGAATGCCTGCGACGTTTTTGACCTTTCTGCGTATAACTGTTGGAGTCCGTCCACCAGGGCCGGCGCCAGCGGTTGTTGGTCCAGGTCTGCCAGTAGTGCTGTCCGGGTGTTGGCAAGCGGCCAGTGACTGGCCACCAACTGGCGGCGGTAAAAGTTGGAATTGCCTTCGCGCCGGCTGGCAATCCAGCCGCCTTTGGTCAATACCTTAAGGTGGTGGCTCATGCCGGATTGCGGCATATCGAACAGCCCGGCCAGCTCCAACACGCCAAAGGAATCCTGTGCCATCAGGCGCAAAATCGCCAGGCGCAGCGGGTCGGCCACCGCTTTGAGGGCGATAGCGAGAGTTTCGCCGGTGACGGGATTCTGATTGAGGGCGCTGTTCATGGGCGTGAAGTGTAGCAAGCTTTCAATCTATATCAAAATATTTTGATATAGATTGAGTGAATTGAAGGTTTTCGGCCCCGGTGCGTTATCTGATCTGACCGGATAACGAATAACCCCGGTGCACAGGAGCGTGACGATGCGATGGTATGTGGTGTGGGTGCTGGGTGTGTGCCTGGTGTTGAGCGGTTGCGGTGGTGGCAGTGGCAGCGGGGGCTCCGGCAATCCGGTCTTTGGTAACCAGGACCCGGTCGCACGTTTTACGGTGACCAGCCAGAGCTTGTCAGTGCCGGCAACGGTGGCATTCAACGGCTCTGCATCCAGTGACAGTGACGGCACCGTGGAGGCTTACAGCTGGGACTTTGGCGATGGCAATACCGCCAACGGCGCCGTGGTGTCGAACATCTATGCTGACGCTGGAAGCTACACCGTGACCCTGACCGTGACCGACGATGATGGGGCGACGGACAGCCACACCGAGGTGGTCAACGTACTGAACCAGCAACCCGCGGTGCCGGTTATCGACACCGCCGCGCCCCACCTCATTGCGCCGGCGACTGTCCAGTTTGATGCCACCGGCTCCACCGATCCCGATGGCGATATCGCGTCCTACCACTGGGACTTTGACGATAACGGCAGTTTTGGTCAGGGGCCTCAGGTCAGTCATGTGTTCGAACAGCCGGGTGATTACGAAGTGGTTCTGACCCTGACCGACGACACCGGGTTGTTGTCCAGCGACAGCGTGGTCATCACAGTGTTGCCGCGCTCCGCGGGGCAGTACAGTATTTCCGGCCGGGTGCGCGCCACCGAGCAAACCTATGTGGATGGCGATACCAATGACCCGCTCAGCACGCTTGTGGCCAACAACAGCGGCCCCGAGGCGCAGGTCATCGGCAACCCGAGTATTACCGGCGGCTTTGTCGCACAGGCCCCCACGGGCGGCACCCAGAACGGCGACCGCTTTGCCAACAGTTCCGATGTGAGCGATTTCTACCGGGTCAATCTGCAGGCTGGGCAAAGGGTGTTGTTGGAGATTGGCGACTGGGCCAACGGGGATGTGGACATTGATTTGTTCCTCTACAACGACCTCGGCACCCAGCTGGACTTTTCCGAGGGCGTGTCGGATGTGGAAGTGGTGGAAGCGCCGTTGAGCGGTACCTATTGGGTTGAAGTCTTCGCTTACAGCGGTTTCTCCAATTACGAGCTCAGTGTGGGTGTCAGTGCCGCGCGCATCCCGGCGCGGGCCTGGGCAATGGGCAGCCGGTCACCGATTGTGGAAAACGAGCTGTTGGTGCGCATGGCCGGTGACGGCGTGCTGACACCAGCCCAGGCCAATACCCGTGCGGCTGGCTTGAAGTTGGCCGGCGAACCGCGGGCCGGCCGGTTGGCCCGCATGGCATTATCCGAGCCGCCGGTGTTGCGGGCCCTCACGGCCGGGTTCAATCGCCCGACAGCGCATGCGGGCAAGCAGGCCACCCTGCGTGCGCTCAAGCAATTGCGGCGCGATCCCGCAGTGGCGGAAGTGGCGCCAAACTACTGGATGACGCCGCAGGCCACGATACCTACCGATCCGAGCTACATCCAACAGTGGCATTACCCCCAGATCAACCTGCCCCAGGCCTGGGATCACGCCACGGGCGCGGGCGTGATAGTGGCGGTATTGGATACTGGCGTGTACCTGGCGCATGAGGATTTAGGCGCCAACCTGGTCAGTGGATACGACTTCATCAGCAGCAGTGCCAACGCTGCCGACGGCAATGGCATCGACAACAACCCGGATGATCCGGGCGATGGTGGCTTGTCCGGCAACTCGTCCTGGCACGGCACTCACGTGGCCGGCACGGTGGCGGCGGTGGCCAATAACGGCCGCGGTGGGGTGGGCGTGGCCTATGGCGCCCGGATTATGCCGATCCGGGTGCTGGGGACCCAGGGCGGCTCCAGTTACGACATCCTGCAGGGCCTGCGTTATGCGGCTCGCCTGCCCAATGACTCCGGTACGGTGCCCCCCGTGGCGGCAAAAATTGCCAACCTGAGCCTCGGCTGCCAGTTCTGCTTTTCCGCCTCTGAAGCCCAGGCCTATCAGGCGGTGCGCGATGCGGGCGTGATTCTGATTGCGGCGGCAGGCAATGAAAACTCTACCGCGCCCGGCTACCCGGCCAGCTACGATGCGGTGGTCTCGGTGTCGGCCACCGATCGGTTTGATGCCCGCGCGCCCTATTCCAACCAATCGCAATTTGTCGCCATTGCCGCGCCGGGTGGTAACCAGCGCACCGGCGCCAGCAGCGGTATTCTGAGCACGCTGGTGGATCAGTCCTCCGGTCAGCGCCGCTCGGCCTATGCCTGGTATCAGGGGACATCCATGGCCTCCCCGCACGTGGCCGGGGTCGCCGCCCTGATGGCGGAGATCTACCCGTCGTTAACGCCGGCGGAGTTCGATCAGGCAATCAGCAGCGGCGGCATCACTGTCGATGTGGGCCCCAGTGGCAGGGATGACAGTTTTGGTTACGGCCGCGTCGATGCCTACAAGGCGGTGCAATACGCCCTGGCTTTAGCCGGTAATACCCTGCCGGCGAGCCTGGCTGTAAACCCCGGCTCGGTTGCCATGGGAGCGATCCAGAATGCGGCAACGGTGCAAGTGAATAAAACCGGTAACGGTGCGCTGCAGGTGATTTCGGTGTTCGAAACAGCGGACTGGCTGACCGTTAATCCTGACACGGTGGATGGCGATGGCTTTGGCAGTTACCAATTGCTGGTGGATCGCACAGGCCTAGCCGATGGCAGCTACCAGACCACCGTGACCTTTACCGACAGCAATGGCGCCACGGCGGAGGTGTTGGTGAGTATGACGCAGGGCGTACAAACCTCGGACAATGGCGTGGGCGTTATTTATCTGTTGTTACTGGATGAGAACTTCAATTTCTTTGATCAGGCAGTGCTCTATCCGAGCGTCGATCCCGGTGATGAGGGCGATTACATCTACAGCTTCACCCAATTGCCCAGCGGTAAATTTTATCTGGTGGCCGGTACCGACAATGACAACGACCTGGAGTTATGTGATGCGGGCGAAGTCTGCGGCGCATATCCCACCCTCGGTGTTTTGACGCCGGTACAAATCAACGATGATCTGACCGATGCGGATTTCCTGATTCTGATTGGGGATGCGGTCAGCAGTGCAGCGCAGACAAATCCAGAGGAAAACAATCGGATCAGGATAACGCGTAAATAATTCAGCACTAAACGCATCCGGATGGTAACAATTTACTGCCATGTAACATAAAGCGAGGTGCGTTGGCGTCGGCCAAACGCACCTCGCGCACTTCACTTCTCTATGGTAAATCTCACCCGCTCGCGCAAGCCGCGCGTGGGCACCGGTTCTTCGTCGATGATTTGTGGGCGGAATTTCCACTTGGCTACGGCGCGCAGCGCGGCCTGATCAAAAATGTTCTCCGGCTCGGCGTAAAGCACCTGCAGGTTTTCGGTGGTGCCGTAGGCGGTGACGTCGTATTGAATATCCACAAAACCCTCAATGCCACGCGCTAAGGCGCGACGTGGATAATCGGGTGCGAGCATGACTTGTTTTACCAAGCCGCCTCCGCCGACATGAATCTTCGGTTTCTCTTTGATCACGCTGGTGCTAACCGGGCCAGCAAAAACTCCTCCCTCGGCTTCTGGCGGAATCCATGTGTTGTCTTCGGGGGTTTGCGGTTGCTCCATGGGTTCGGGGGCTTTGGTGATTTCCTCGAACTCGTCCACGATTTCTTTTTCCGGCATCACAATATCAATTACCGGCACGGGTGCAGGGTCATCGATCTCAACATAATCGGTTTTTATCAGCAGGTGCATGCCGTACACCAGTGTCAGTGTCATGCAGGCGGCCAGGGGCAGTGCGCCGGAAAAACGGAATCCGGGGTGAAATTCAGAGCGAGCGATGCTTGCGGTGTTCATAGACACCCTCCTGTTTTTTCAGTTTTTTGGTTTGAACGGTGCGCCGCCGCGCCGGTGCGCGGTTGCGCGGGAGATGGACGTCAGGTGTCCGGTGGATCAGTCTGGATCTGGAAACGGTAGTCTTCGGTCAGGCCGGTCAGCTGCACCGGCTGGCCGTTCAATAGTGGCGCCCGGTAGCGGGACTGCTGCATGGCGTCAATGGCGGCTTGCGTAAGTGATGCGTGTGGCGATTGCAGCACCCGAATATCCACCGGCCGGCCCTCGGCATCGATGGAAAAGCCGAGCCTGACCACGCCTTCTATGCCCCGCCTGAGTGCCGCGCGTGGGTAATCGGGTGTCACCAGAATCATGGGCAGTATGCCGGGAAGATCCGGGCGGCCTACCTGAATGTCGGCTGCTGGGCCGCCGGCGTATGTGCCGTCGATAGCATCTGCACGCGCCAGTACCCGCACTTGCTCCATAGGTTCGCGCGCAGGCCGCTGCGGTTCGGGCAAAAGCGTAGGGAGCGGCGCGACAGTGAGCGCGTCATCTGGCGCCAGCGTGGGCTCAACGGTTTCCTGCGGCAACCAACGCCAGGTGATCTGATGGCTCGCGGGCAGTGGGGCAACCGGTTGCAGGTGCGCCACCGCCAGTAACGCAGATAAACCAAGCGTGATCGCCAAGCCCGCGGCCAGACTCTGATGATCGCGCGTATCCCGGTCGAGATTGTCATTCAGCAAACACTGAACGCGTTGAAACAGGGGCGAGCCGTTCAGCGCCTGGCTGGGCAGGTCCTGTTGCAGTGTGCGCGCCGACGCGAGCAGCAGATCGGCGTAGTCTTCGGGTTTATTGCGCGTCGCCAAGACCCAGTCATCGGTGGCGCGCTCGGCCAGTTGGCGCTGGTTGGCCGCCAGCCACCAGACCGGCAGAAGGGGCCAGAATAACGCGCAGATAATCCGGCCAGCGATACTTAAGCCCCAGTCATTGCGCGCCACGTGGCCGAGCTCGTGCAGCAGGGCCAGATCCTGTGCGGCAGCAGCTTGTTGATCGAACCGGGTGGGCACCAGTAACGTGGGCCGGCGCCAGCCCCACACCTGCGGATGCGCGATGGCGGCGCTGGTTTTCACGCATACGGGTTGGCTGATACCACTCAGCTTGCGCAGCCAGTCCAGCCGCGATTGCGCCTTGCTGGGTGCTGCTGTGCGGTCGATGGTGCGTAACAGCCAGAGCCCCAGCAGCAAATAGAACAGGATAAACAGGGCGCCAAACAGGTAGGCCGCAATGACCACCTGAACCCAGGGTTGCTGCAGCAGGCTCGCGACTGGCACCAGGCTCCAATGGTCGCTGTGCGTGGTGATGCGCAGGCCGATGCCCTGCAGGTAAAAGGCGGCCAGCAACACCAGTGGCAAGCCGGCCAACAGGGCGCTGGCGAGAAAATGCTGATGGCTGGCCGACCGGTGTGCTGCCTGCCGGACAAAGAACGCGCCCAGGAGCGTAAGCAGCAGTGGCTTGATCAGCAGGTTGGCGAGCAGGTTGGCCGCAATCATCGGGATCAGTCCTGGGATTGGCGCTTTTTCGCGCGGGCTTTGGCAATGGCGGCTTCGAGTTCGTCCAATTCTGCTTCGGATAACTCGTCGCCCTTGTCGCCCAGTAACGCAGATGTGGCCTTGGCCACCGAACCGTCAAAAAACGTTTTCAGCATGCGAGAGAGCGCGCTGGTCTGCGCTTTGGCGCGTTCCTGTGCGGCTTTATAGAGGTACCTGGCGCCGTCCTGGCGGTGGGTCACCAGCTCTTTTTCCAGCATCCGCGCCAGCAGAGCCCGTACCGAGGAGTAGCTGGGCGGGTCGGGCATCAGGTCCTGCACTTCCTGCGCGCTGGCTTCACCCTGCTGGTAGAGCACATCGAGGATTTCCCGCTCGCGGCGGCTGATCTTGGGGGGTGTCATTTGGATTCCGGTCTCCTGCTAATTTTTTAGCACTGTGCTAAAAAATTAGCACTTGGGTGAAGCCGGGTCAAGTGGCTATGGCGGTGTTTTGCTTACCAAGGCTTGCAAAGGTTCAGAAAGCGCAACCCTTAGGTTGTACATGTCGCGGATAAATGACCAGTATTTGACCTTTCACCCAACCGTCAAAGCTGCGAAAATAGCGCCCCTTTTTAAGCCCCAGCCAACGCTGGACGCCAACCGAGCCAAACCCGAAGGAGCCCTTCCATGGCCTCACGCAAAGACCTCGCCAATGCCATCCGTGCACTCAGCATGGACGCGGTACAGAAAGCCAAATCCGGTCATCCAGGTGCCCCCATGGGCATGGCCGATATTGCCGAGGTGCTGTGGAACGACTATCTGAGCCACAACCCGGCCAACCCGGCCTGGTCTAACCGCGACCGCTTTGTGCTGTCCAATGGCCATGGCTCCATGCTGATTTATTCCCTGCTGCACCTGTCCGGCTACGACCTGCCCATGGACGAGCTGAAGCAGTTCCGCCAGCTGCACTCCAGAACCCCGGGTCACCCCGAGTACGGTTATGCCCCCGGTGTGGAAACCACTACTGGCCCGCTCGGCCAGGGCATCACTAACGCGGTGGGCATGGCCATTGCCGAGAAGTCGCTGGCAGCTCAGTTCAACCGCGACGGCCACGCCATTGTGGATCACTACACCTACTGCTTCCTGGGCGACGGCTGCATGATGGAAGGCATCTCGCACGAAGCCTGTTCACTGGCCGGCACCCTGGGCCTGGGCAAGCTGATTGCGTTCTACGATGACAACGGCATTTCTATCGACGGTGAAGTGGAAGGCTGGTTTACCGACGATACGCCCAAGCGTTTCGAAGCCTACGGCTGGCATGTTATCCCGGCGGTGGACGGCCACGATGCCGACGCCATCAAGGCGGCTATTGAAGCGGCCCGCGCCGAGCGCGACAAACCCACACTGATTTGCTGCAAAACCATCATCGGTTTTGGTTCGCCCAACAAGCAGGGCAAGGAAGATTGCCACGGTGCGCCACTGGGCGACGATGAAATCAAACTCACCCGCGAAGCGCTGGGTTGGGCGCACGCGCCGTTTGAGGTGCCTGCTGATGTTTACGCCGGTTGGGACGCCAAAGCCAAAGGCGCCGAGCGCGAGCAGGGCTGGAATGCCCAGTTTGATGCGTACAAGGCAGCCCACCCTGCACTGGCCGCCGAATACGAGCGCCGCGTAATCAAGGGTGAATTGCCGGCCGATTTCGCGGCCAAAGCCGATGCCTACATTGCCGAAGTGCAGGCCAAGGCCGAGAAAATTGCCTCGCGCAAAGCCTCACAAAATGCACTCAATGCGTTCGGCCCCTTGTTGCCGGAACTGATGGGCGGTTCGGCCGATCTGGCCGGTTCCAACCTGACGCTGTGGAGCGGCGCCAAAGGTCTGACTGCAGACGACGCCAGCGGCAATTACATTTTTTACGGCGTGCGTGAATTCGGCATGGCGGCGATCATGAACGGCATTGCGCTGCACGGCGGTTTCGTACCTTACGGTGCCACCTTCCTGATGTTCATGGAATACGCCCGCAACGCGGTGCGCATGGCTGCGCTGATGAAGCAGCAGGGCATTTTTGTGTTCACCCACGATTCCATCGGTCAGGGTGAAGACGGCCCTACGCACCAGCCCATTGAGCAGGTGGCGAACCTGCGCATGACGCCGAACCTGACCACCTGGCGCCCGGCCGATGCCACCGAATCGGCGGTAGCGTGGAAAGAAGCGCTGCTGAAAAACGACGGCCCGACGGCACTGGTGTTTTCGCGCCAGAATCTGGACCCGATTGTGCGTACACCGGATCAGGTGGCCGACATTAACCGCGGCGGTTACATCCTGAAAGATTGTAAAGGCGAGCCCGAGGCGATCATCATTGCCACCGGTTCCGAAGTGTCTCTTGCACTGGCGGCGGCCGAACAGTTGACCAGCCGTGGCAAGCAGGTGCGAGTGGTATCTATGCCATCCACCAACGTGTTTGACGCACAGGATGCGGAATACAAAGAAAAAGTATTGCCATTGTCTGTGCTGCCACGCGTTGCAGTTGAAGCCGCACACGTGGATTTCTGGTGGAAGTATGTGGGCCTTGATGGCCGCGTAGTGGGCATGACCACCTTTGGCGAATCTGCACCGGGTGCAGCACTGATGGAGCACTTTGGTTTCACCGTGGACAATGTGGTGGCCGCGGTTGACGAGTTGCTGGACTGATATTTTTTATTCTCTGGCCCATCCGTTGCTGATGAGCGGGTGGCAGGGTGGACGTGAAGGGGTGTCGCCGACAGGACGTCGGCGTCAAGCTACAGGGATGTATTCGCGCGTCCCCGTAACGTCCACCCTGCTACCCGCGGGCCAGGCTAAAAGGCGCTTTTAGCGTCTCCCATTGCAGGGGCATGCATGGCGATACGGGTTGCAATTAATGGCTACGGCCGCATTGGCCGTTCGGTATTGCGCGCGTTATTTGAGGCGCAACTGGCTGGTCGCGCAAAAGATCTGCAATTGGTGGCCGTCAACGAGCTGGCCGACCGCAATACCATTGCTCATCTCACTCGCTACGACTCCACTCACGGGCGCTTTGCCGGCCCGGTGGAACTGGTGGGCGAGGAGCGCATCCGCATTGCCCAATGGGATATGCAGCTGCTGCACGAAGAAGATCCCTCACGTTTGCCCTGGCGGGAACTCGACATCGATCTGGTGCTGGAATGCACCGGCAGTTTTGATGACCGCGCCACCGCGCAAAAACACATAGATGCCGGCGCAAAACATTTATTGTTTTCCCACCCCGCCACCAGCGATGTGGATGCCACCATTGTGTATGGTTACAACCATCAGCAACTGAGCGGGCGCGAACATATCGTGTCCAACGCCAGCTGTTCCACCAATTGCATTGTGCCGGTGATTCATTTGCTGGATGAAGCGCTGGGCATTGAATCCGGCATGCTCACCACGATTCACTCGGCCATGAATGATCAGCCGGTCATCGATGCCTACCATCACACGGATTTGCGTAAAACCCGCTCGGCGTTCCAGAGTATTATTCCGGTGGATACCGGTCTGGCGCGCGGCATCGACCGGTTGTTACCAGCACTTGCCGGCAAATTCGAAGCGCAGGCCATGCGCGTGCCGGTGGTGAATGTGTCGGCCATTGATCTGAATCTGGTGGTGAAAAATGCCTCCGATGCGCAAGCCATCAATGCCCTGATTCGCACCGCCGCGCAGGAAAAATTCAGTGGTGTATTGGGCTATACGGATGAACTGCTGGCGAGCTGGGATTTTAATCACGATGCCCGTTCCGGCATTGTGGATGGTGGCCAGACCCGGGTGGCGGGCAAACACCATGTGAAGGTGCTGACCTGGTTCGATAACGAATGGGGCTTCGCCAATCGCATGCTGGATACCGCCAGTTATTGGGCAGATAAGTTTTAAACAAAAAACAGTCACACAAAATTTAATTTAACGATCAAGAGGAAAGTTTCATGGCTGTAAAGCTGATGAAGGACCTGAACTTAAAAGGCAAGCGCGTTCTGATTCGTGAAGACCTGAACGTGCCGGTAAAAAATGGCGTGGTCACCAGCGATGCCCGCATCCGTGCCGCACTGCCTACCCTCGAGCTGGCACTGAACGCCGGCGCCAAAGTGATTGTGATGTCGCACCTGGGCCGCCCGGAAGAAGGCGTGTTTGACGATGAGTCGTCTCTGGCGCCGGTCGCCGCGCACCTGGGCAAATTACTCGGTCGTGAAGTGCCGGTAATCAAAGACTGGCAGGCCGGTGTAGACGTGGCTGAGGGCCAGCTGGTGTTGCTGGAAAACGTTCGCTTTAACAAAGGCGAGAAAAAAGACGACGAGGCTTTGTCAAAAGCCTATGCGGCTCTGTGCGATGTATTCGTTATGGATGCATTCGGCACTGCCCACCGCGCGCAGGCGTCTACCCATGGCGTAGCTAAATTTGCCCCGGTCGCCTGTGCCGGCCCCTTGCTGGCGGCAGAGCTGGATGCGCTTGAAAAGGCGCTGGCCAAACCGGCGCGCCCCCTGGTGGCGATTGTGGGCGGTTCCAAGGTTTCGACTAAACTGACCGTACTGGAGTCACTGTCGGACAAGGTGGATCAGCTGATCGTGGGTGGCGGTATCGCCAATACCTTCCTGGCCGCCAGCGGCAAGAACGTGGGCAGGTCCCTGTGCGAGCACGACCTGATCGATACCGCCAAGGCGCTGATGGCCAAAACCGACATTCCGGTGCCGGTGGACGTGGTATGCGGCAAGGCGTTTTCAGAAACCGCCAAAGCCGAAGCGAAATCCGCTGACAGCGTGGCCGATGACGACATGATTTTTGATATTGGCGCCCAGACCTCGGCCCAATTGGCCGAGATCCTGAAAAACGCCAAAACCATCATCTGGAATGGCCCGGTGGGGGTGTTTGAATTTGACCAGTTTGGCGAAGGCACCAAGGCCCTGAGCCTGGCCATTGCCGAATCGCCGGCCTTCTCCATTGCCGGCGGTGGCGACACCCTGGCGGCGGTGGACAAGTACGGCATTGCCGACAAGGTCTCCTATATTTCCACCGGTGGTGGCGCTTTCCTTGAGTATGTGGAAGGCAAGGTATTGCCTGCGGTTGCGATGCTGGAATCGCGCGCGGCGGAATAGCATCTGACTGCGATGTTTCCGGCCCCTGAGGGTGAATACCCTGGGGGCGTCGACCGCAGGGACGCGGTCGTCGAGCTCCATGGATGGATTCACGCGTCCCCCAGGGTGTTTGCCCTCAGGGGCAGCGCGATAGTGAATTGAGTACCGCTGACAAAGCGCCATAAGAGCGCCAGCACAAAGAATTAACAACACTACAGACCGGCTCAGTCGGCACTACACTTACGAGAAGGCGCAAGCCTACAGAGAAAGAGAAGGACACAGCCATGGCATTGATCAGCTTACGACAGCTGCTGGATCACGCCGCCGAGCACAACTACGGTGTGCCGGCGTTCAACGTGAACAACTTAGAGCAAATGCGCGCTATTATGGAAGCCGCCAGCAAAACCGATTCGCCGGTGATTGTGCAGGCCTCCGCCGGTGCGCGCAAATACGCCGGTGCGCCGTTTCTGCGTCACCTGATTCTGGCGGCGATTGAAGAATTCCCGCACATTCCCGTGTGTATGCACCAGGATCACGGCACCAGCCCCGCCGTGTGCCAGCGCTCCATTCAGCTGGGCTTTTCCTCTGTGATGATGGATGGCTCCCTGAAAGAAGACGGCAAAACCCCGGCTGACTACGACTACAACGTACGCGTAACCCAGCAGGCCGTGGCCATGGCGCACGCGTGTGGTGTTTCGGTGGAAGGTGAACTGGGTTGTCTGGGCTCGCTTGAAACCGGCGAAGCCGGTGAAGAAGATGGTGTGGGCGCTGAAGGCAAGCTCACCCACGACCAGATGCTCACCGACCCGGAAGAAGCTGCCGAATTTGTGGCTGCCACCAAGGTGGATGCACTGGCGATTGCCTGTGGCACCAGCCACGGCGCCTACAAGTTCACCCGTCCACCAACCGGTGATATTCTGGCCATCGACCGCATCAAGGAAATCCACGCCCGCATCCCGTCCACTCACCTGGTCATGCACGGTTCTTCGTCTGTGCCGCAGGAGTGGCTGGCGGTGATCAACCAGTTTGGTGGCGATATCCCGGAAACCTACGGTGTACCGGTGGAGCAGATCTGCGAAGGCATCAAACACGGTGTTCGCAAGGTCAATATCGATACCGACCTGCGTCTGGCCAGTACCGGCGCGGTGCGTAAGTTCCTGGCAGAAAATACCCGCGAGTTCGACCCGCGCAAATTCCTGGCCAAAACCACCGAAGCGATGCGCGATATCTGTATCGCCCGCTATGAAGCGTTCGGCACCGCCGGTCAGGCGTCGAAGATAAAAACCATTAGTCTTGAGGATATGTACAAGCGCTACGAAAGTGGTAGCCTTGACCCGAATATCAAATAACCTCCAGGGACGCCAAGCGGCAGCCGGGGTTCAACCGGCTGCCGTTTTTATTCATGCATCAACCGTTAGCGGAAGATAACACGGCCATTCTCTCGGCCATCGATCAACTGGTACGTCAGTGGCGTCCGCTCACCTTTATTCCCAAGCAGGATCAGCAGCTCTCTGATTCCGACACGCTGAATGCGTATCTTTCTTATTACGGTCTCGATCAATTGCCTGCTGCGCAGCACGGCTTTGGCTTTCTGAACGTGTCTGGTGACCGCATCTGTACCCAGTATTGGATGCCGGAAAAACCCTACGGCAAATTATTTCTGGTGCACGGTTACTACGATCATGTGGGCCTTTATCGTCACGCCATTGAATTCGGTTTGCGCCACAATATGGCGGTGGTGGCGTTTGATTTACCCGGTCATGGTTTAAGCGATGGCGAACGCGCCACAGTGGACGACTTCGAACATTACACCGCTGCGCTGGCCGATGTGTTTGAACAAGCGAAAAAATTGCCGGTGGCAGGCCCGAACGTGGGCCTCGCGCAGAGCACCGGCTGTGCGGTGCTACTAAAGTACCAGCTGGATCGTGCCTCCTGGTTCCAGGCCGAAGCGACGTTTACCGCGCAGATTTTTCTGGCGCCCTTGGTGCGACCCAAAGGCTGGAAGTTTGGCCGCTTTGCCCATTGGTTGGTGTCGCCCTTTATGGCGAGCCTGCGCCGGGTGTTTTCACAAAACTCCCACGACGAACAATTCCTTGAATTGATTCAGCGCGATCCGTTACAGCCGCGCATTTTGTCCTTGCGCTGGGTGGGCGCCATGAAACGCTGGATTGCCCAGGCCGAGCAGGCCAGTTGTCTGGATGTGCCGACGTTAATGATTCAGGGCAACGAAGACCACACGGTGGATTGGCGCTACAACGTGCCGTTGTTGTGCACTAAACTGCCGCGCCACCACATTTACTGGTTGAATACCGGTATGCACCAGTTAATCAATGAATCGCCTGAGTTGCGCGCGGAATACATGGCGGTGGCCGATTCTTTTGTAGACAGCTTTCTGCGCACCCGCAAACCTCATGAAGCCGCATGAATATCCGGCAGTAGAAGCGTTGTTGCTCGATCAGGTAGGCGCCACCAGTGATATGCCATTTGGCCCCGAGGTCATTTGTTACCGCGTGTGCGGCAAAATATTCGCCATCCTCGCCTGGCAAGACAGCCCCATGAACCTGAATCTGAAGTGCGAGCCGGGGCGCGCCATGTTACTGCGAGAACAGTTTGCTGCCATCAAACCCGGCTACCACATGAACAAAAAACACTGGAACACCCTCACATTGGACGGCTCGCTGCCCTTGGATTTTATCCGGGAAGAAATTCACCATTCCTATGAGCGCGTGGTGGCCGGGCTGAAAAAATCCGAACGGGAATCGTTGAAAGGACCTCGAGCATGAAGAAAATCATTGGAATATTTTTGACAGTTGCACTGGCGTCGGGTGCCCATGCCGACACGGCCCGGCAAGCGCAGCTGCTGGTTCAGAAGTACCCGGTCGTGGATGGGCATGTGGATCTGCCTTATCGCTTGCAGGAACATTGGGACGATGTGGCCGTGCGCACCCGGACAGGTGATTTCGATTTTGAGCGCGCGCGCGAAGGTGGTCTGGATGCGCCATTCATGTCCATCTATATCCCTGCCACAAAAGAGGGTAAAGGCGCAAAAGCGCTGGCCGACACGCTCATCGATCAGGTGGAGGCGATGGTCTACCGGAACCCGGAAAAATTTGTCATCGCGCGCACTGCCGACGACATCCGCGCAGCGCACAAGGCCGGAAAGGTCGCGCTGCCTCTGGGCATGGAAAACGGCGCGGCAATTGAGGGTGATCTGGCCAACTTGCAACACTTTTATGAGCGCGGTATCCGCTATATTACGCTTGCCCATTCGAAGGCCAATCACATTTCGGATTCGTCCTACGATAAGACCAAGATCTGGCAGGGGCTCAGTCCCTTTGGTGTGGCGCTGGTAAAAGACATGAACCGCCTGGGCGTTATGGTAGACGTGTCCCATTTGTCGGATGCAGCGTTTTATCAGGTGCTGGAAATTTCCCAGGTGCCGGTGATTGCCTCGCATTCGTCCTTGCGCCATTTTACCCCGGGGCTTGAGCGCAACGTGGACGATAAAATGATGAAAGCGCTGGCGAAAAATGGCGGCGTGTTGATGATCAATTTCGGCAGCTACTTTGTGCACCAGGCGGCGGTTGAATGGAATGATAACCATGATGCGGCGGTTGCAGCCTTTGAAGCCTTGCAGGGCGAAAATCTGACCCCGGAGCGGCGCGCTGATTTTGACCGGCGCTACAAAGAAAAATTTCCCTACCCCTACGCTACGGTTGCGCAGGTGGCAGATCATATCGACCGTGCGGTTCGGATAGCCGGTATCGACCATGTGGGACTGGGCTCTGATTACGATGGGGTAGGCGATAGCCTGCCAGTGGGCTTGAAGGATGCGTCTAGTTATCCGAACCTGGTGGCTGAATTGCTCAAGCGAAAATACCCGGAACGTGACATTGCCAAAATTCTCGGTGGCAATGTGCTGCGGGTGATGGAAGCGAACGAGCAGTACGCTGCCGGCAAATAGCGGAGGGCTGCATGGCGACGCGCGAATCAACTTCCAATGCGGCCCGCTGGTTTGTGGGCGCGTCCTTGTTCTCTCTGTCTGCTGCATTGGTGTATTTTTCCTTGCAACTGGCGGCGGTGGTGACCGCGGTGGATAAGCTGTTGCCAATGGTGCCCCAGCTTCTGGCGCAATCGGATGACTGGCGGGAGGAGGTCAACAGAGGTATCAGCCTTGCTGAAACCCAAACCCCCGTTGCGCTGGAGACGTTCGATCAGACCCAACGCTGGCTTGAGATGCAAACGCCAGAGCTGTTGCAAGAAGTGGCCGCCATCCGTGTGCTGGTCGATACTCAACTACCGCCCCTGGTGGCACAGGTCGATCAGTTGCAACAACAATTACCGGCACTGTTACAGGAATCCGCCGCTTTGCGCGAAGCGCTGCCCGGGATACTTGCAGAGTCGGCCGCCATCCGCGCTTCGGTTCCCCCTATTCTTGCCGAAAGTGCGGCGCTGAGAAGCGATGTTCCGTTGATGCTGGCACAGGCAGGTCAGCTTGCTGATAAAGCTGGTGAAGCGGGTCGAAAAGCCACGCAAGGCGCGGTAACCGGTGTGTTGCGAATGCCGTTTGATATGCTGCTTGGCGCCGGCGACTTACTGTTCGGCGGTAAAAAGTTAAGCGATGAAGAAGTATCAGCATTGACGGCGGCAGGTGCCAGACTACTTGCAGACGGTGCGGCAGCCGGCGACCGGGAAGCATTTTCTGCAGCCTCCGGGCTGACCGGTAGCCTGACCATTAAAGAAAAAATTAACAACCAATGCTGGCGAATTACCGCCTATGGCGGCCACCCGGGCAAACCACCAACGTCCTCGGATTTCAAAGCGTGCCTCAACGATGCAGGCGAGTGGGACTTTTCTTTATGGGATAAAAAATGAAGAATTTAATGATCTGTTTCAGCGCCGGCGCCATCGGCGCGCTGGCCAATAGCCTGGCGGTATGGGCGTTTGGTTATTACGGCGTGAGCCAGAGCATGGGCGTGGCCATTGCGCCGGTACTGACCGCGCATTTTCTCTACCCGCGCATTGTTTGGGGTGGGCTCTGGGGTTTGTTGTTCGCATTGCCACTGGGCAGCCGGGGATTTACTCAGGCGGCGGTGTTCAGCCTGTTTCCCACCGCGTTTCAGTTGTTCGTGGTGTTTCCTTATTTTATGGGCAAGGGCGTCGCGGGTTTATCGCTGGGCACCATGACACCCGTGTTGGTATTGTTTTTTAATTGGATCTGGGCGCTGGTTACGATGATGAGCTTACGGTTGGCGCGTTAATGGCGTTGTAATTGTTAGGTGCCGAGGTGGAATTTGAAGGTGGAATGCGCTGCGCTTATTCCACCCTACGTTCGGGTTCGGGTTCGGATTTGGGTAGGGTGGAATAAGCGAACGCGCATCCCACCACTGTACTATTTCCAAGCTGTAGGAATTCGACGCCGTTGCACGGTTGCAATAATCGCTGAATCAGAGGGTTTTGCAGCAAGCCGGGTTGATCGGGTTTGGTTATAGTACTGCAGTATGTTCGTACTGAATTGTAGCAGCTGCTTATCTGTTCGTATCGCTATCCTTTGGTCGGCTCTGCATAGCGTTTTTCAGGAAATCACTGATGGCTGAAAAGACCTTTTGTTTTGAGCCAGGTAAATCAAAATAGTGGTCCTCATCAGCGAGTTCGACCAGCGTAACAGGCAGGCCCAGGCTTTTGGCATTATTGTGAAGCCGATAAGCATGTTCCACAGGGGCGCGCTCATCCTTGCTGCCATGGATAATGAGTAGCGGGCCCATATCTTGGTTTATGCTGGCGACTGGCGATAGCCGATAGAGCATTTCGGGCTCATTTGCGGCGTCACCCAGTTGTTCCATTAACCAGTTGAACTGACGCCTGCTCATACTGGTGTCCTGCATCAGTAGGTTAAGATCTGAAACACCGGCGGCACTGAAGGCACATTGAAAAACCTCTGGATGTGTTGCAGCCAGTTGCGCGGCTGCATAGCCTCCATAGCTGAAACCACCAATACATACCGGCAAATGCTTGAACCTTGGAGTGTTGAGTGTCTCTTGGGTCGAAGCCAGAATGTCGTTCAGCATGCCTGTGCTCCATTCGGCTTTACCGGCTTCCAGAAATGCCTTGCCGTAACCTCCGGATCCTCGATAGTTGACTCTGACGACGACGAGACCCTGGCGCGCAAAAAACTCTGCTTGTTGGTCGAAGTAAGGAGTATCGTATGCTCCGATCGGTCCGCCGTGTATCAGTACCAAGAGACCTTGTGGAGCCACGTTCCGAGGGTAAGTTTGGAAGTAATTGATACGTTGTCCATCACGGTTGATGAAACGACTGTCTGTTTGGCTGTAGGGCGTTGGATCGAAGTGAGGCAACCTCATTAACTGTAGTGTTGTTCTTCCATTTTTATCGATTATTGAAAATTTTCCAGGATGACTACTTGCTTCGGTATATCGAAGGGTGTGGGTGTCGTTGGGGCTGCGGGCAATTTCCACTGATAACTGATCGGACAATTCGAAATTGTTTTCGTTATTAGAAAAATAGATGTCGCCTATACGGCCTTGATTAATCACCGTCGCTCCGATCAGCTCATGGTTGATCTGGCTTTGAATAAGCTTGATGATCTTTCCGTCGCTATGGGTTTCAAGCTGGGTGAATGAATGACTATGGTAGTCTATTTCATATAACGTCTGGTTGTAATCGTTTTCCTTGAAAGTTGCATAGTATCGATCCTTGGTGCCGTTGTATCCGATTGGAATTAAAGAATCTAACGACACAGTGGGTTCGTCCTCCTCTCCCAGCTTCCATGTATAGACCGATCGTTCGCCTTGTTGGTTGAATTGCGACAGTTCCATGACTTTGGTGTCAGTAAATTTTAGTGCCGCACTGGGTTGGTTGTTGTGAAAAAACCAACGGACTACATACCCATTTGTAGTTTGTATTTTGTTCTTGGCGGTGACCTCGCCGGCATCTATCAACCGGAATTTTCCGGTACTGCTGGGCGCAGAAAGTATTGTGTCTGGATTGAGTGAGTAGACACTTGAATTTCGACTGCTTCGTGCAAAAAGAATGCGGCCTTTCTCTGCGTCGATGTGACTGATCCAGCCTTCAGATTCAATTTCTTTGAATTGATTAAAAGTTGTCTGATCTTCGCTTATCTTTAACAGGTAGCGCTTTATCTGGGATCGCGTGTTTTCCAGGTTGCCAATGCCAATAACTTCCTGACTCAGTTCAATTAATAGAACGCGTTTATTCACCCATTGAAGGTTCTGTAACCGGTGCTTATTAAGCTTAAGTTGGTTGAGATTAAAGGGCTGGCTAATGCGGGTTTCGGAGTGTTTTACATAGATTTCGCTGATACTGTCCTTTTGCTTTGCATAGGCGAGCTGATCGCCATCTGGACTAAGCCTTACAAAGCTTATTTCGGTAGCGTCAATGATTGACTCTGCTTTGCCCTTCCCTGCAAAGACTATCATTAAAAGCGCAAATAAAAGGATACGAATCATGATTTGATGTCAGTCGTTGATTTCTGAAAGGATTTCAACAGCTTCTCCTGTGCAGGATCTCTCATGGCGCGGCCATTGATCTTTTCCATTGATTTGAGCGCAGGGGCTAACTGGCTGAGAATCTGTGGCCATTGTTCGAAACCGCGATTGTGAAGCTCTACCTTCACACTGTGTTCGCTTCGTAGTTTATCGATGGCGAGATGCCCTGCATAAGCAATCGAACCAGGTTCAACTATCAGGCGCCAGCGTTCGTCGTCCTCTCGGCCAAGAGAATACGGCAAATTGAAGTATGGAATTTCTATGGTGGTGATTTGGTATGTGCCGGCTGGCAGCACTACATAAACAAAGCCTTGACTGGGTGCATTGAATTCAATGGTCCGTGCTCCGGCGTAATCTTTACCTCTGATGCTCCGTAGTGGCAAGGGCGCCAGATATATTTTGGTGGTTTGCGTTTTAACGTCCAGTGATAACACCAGTAAACCCTGATTGGATTCAATATTCGCGGGAGATTGCAGTGACTGCAGAGTCAGACCGGCAGAGCTCACATCAGCAGAAACGAGCAGTGTATAAAAAACAACCAAAAAAAATCTGTAAAAGTCAAATTTCATGGTCTGTAACCATTTCCTTTGCTTGTGCATTACTGCAATAGGGTGTCAAATGATTGCGGGAATTCAACCGAGTATATCCTTGGAGGACTTTGCATTGAAGCAACAAATTAACCGGATTCTGGTCGCAGCCGGACTCATTTTTCTGGCGGGCTGTGCAGGTCAGGTAAACATGAACCCCACCATCGAGTCGGCACATGACATAGTAGCTGAAAGGGGTATTGTCGTCGCCCGGGTCGTGAACGCCGGCAGTTTCCAAATGCCATTCAATCAGCTCACCTTAACACCGGAAAATCTCAATGCGTCAAAGACCATTAAACCGGAGCGACTGACAGCAAAAGACCAGTTTAGCGGCGGTTATACCGTGTTCGCCGCTCAGGTACCACCCGGTACGTATATGGTGTCCGATGTCCGGTCGTTTTATATCATTGGCGACTACATCTACAGTAAATTTGTTTCTGCACCGGATGATTTGGGCACTTTTACCGTTGAGGCGGGGCAAGTAACTGATATTGGTACGCTAGTGCATTATCCGAAAAGTATGGGCGAAAAATATCAGGACATATTATTGCGGGTGCCCGAACAACATGCGTCGACTGCACTGGATGCACACTTTGCTTTCTTAAAAGGGCGCTTCAACAATCCAAATCGGTGGAATGAAGATGGCTTGGCATCGGATCGTGAATTACTCTTCAGCCAGGTAGTACAAAGCCCCGTGTCCTATACAGACAAGCTGAAATTGAGTGATGGCAGCGTATTGTTCTTTAACCGTTTGGGCACGGTTTTAGAGCGTGACCCCGCCGGAAATTTCAGCGCGGGTGGTGTTACTTCCAATCTGGCTTTCACCGATGTAAAGGCATTGAGTACGGGTGGGTTAGTGGTCGCAGCTCCCGAGGGTAAGGTTTTTCATCGCGACGCTGGTAAACAGTGGCATGACTGGTCATTAGATGCGGACCTGCACGTACATGCGGTCAGGGAGGTAAACGAAGGGGCAATCGATGTGTTGACGTCCAGGAATGATGAACTGATTGTATTCAGGCGTGATAGTCAGGTATCCACCTGGCAGGAAATGAATCGCTACAACTATATCAAGGGATGGGCGTCGCTACCGCGTGTGGTTGACCCCAGGAAATCGTCCACCAAAAAAATCTATCCACGCAGAATATTGTCCGCCAATTTTTTTAGTGACAATGATCAGACCTGGGTAAAGATAACGACTCAATCTATGGCCAGTCAGGCGGCATTAGGCAGCGGCGGGGAGCCGGTATACTTCCGTTTTAATAGTGCAGATTGGACTGTTGGCAAATTTGAAGATGATCCTGACGATATCTATCTGATGAACGCCGGACTCAGGACGCTCAAAGTAGAGCGCAGTAACTCATGGTGGAGTGGTGCAAATATAGACTTTTTCCGGAAAGATCAGGCTACAGATTCGTGGGTGGAAATCAGCAAGAAACTACTTTTCTGTAAAGAGGAGGTGACAACTAATCTGGCTTGTACGAACGGAAGCAAAGCAGTAAAAAGCAAGTCGAAAAGTTTTTACTTTAATGGTGCGCCGTTGTTTTCAGATGATCTCAATGCAGTCGCTTCCGTAAGTGTTTCCAACTATGATTTCTGGACTTCAGAGCGAAGTTCAGAAAGCTATTTGGTTACTACCAATGACGGCGGGCAGACCTGGGCCAATACAGGGAAAGCCTTCCCGAAAGAATACTGCACGGCTTTGGTTCCCGAAGTTACAGACCGGTTACTGATCAGTTGTAACGGTGCCACGCTGGACTTTTACGAGTCGGCGGATCAGGGCGAAAGCTGGCAGCAAGTGCGGTATCACGAGGAGTTCTGACGTGCCATGCCCGGGCGTGGTTGAAATTTTATATCACTTCGCCGGGCGTCGGATTGAAAGGGTGGCCGCCATCCACCCTTTCACTTTGATCAGGGTGCCGGCGTGGGTTTTAATAACTGACCCCAGCGTTGATCCCCAGCCTGTTTGTTCAGCTGATTGCCAGACCAGATTAGCGCACCATTAATCCACACATGTTCCACCACACCATCAGACCGGTTCACCATTTGCTCGTGCTGAAACGCGTCGCGATAGACCCGTTGGGTATGTTGGTCGCTGTTATAGCTGAGCAATTCGTCAGGATTTATCAGCACCAGATCGGCGCGAGCGCCCTCTGCCAGTGATCCGGCATCAATGCGGAACAGGTCGGCCGGGTCTTTGGTGAGCCGCTTGACCATGTAGGCGGTGTCCTCGTCGCCGCCGAGCGCGGCCAGTTGCAGGGCGCGCAGGTTGCAATCGTAGAAGGCCATGTTGGTGAGGTGCGCGCCACTGTCGTTGAAGCCCGGCAGCAATTTCGGGTGCATGATGAGCTTTCGCACTGTGTCTGTGTCGCGATTGGCCGAAACAGTGTACCAACTGAGTTCCGTATCAAAGCTGCGCAGCATTTGCAGCACAAAATCCGCTTCATCGTCGACTTCGGAAAATTCAGACTGGATTAATTTCAGCGATTCATCGGGCTCCAGATAATCCAGTGTGCCTGCATTCACCAACTTGACCAGTTCAAAAATCTGTTGAAAGGTTTTACCGTTCCAGACAGCAATGGGGCAGCGGGCGATTACCATGTCGGCCAGGGTACGGGTCAGGGCGTACTGTTCCAGTCGCAACCAGCGTTGCAGTCGGGCAAAAGAAATGCCCTGTTTGCCCTTAAGCCACATGCGTTTGAAGTTGGCGATGAAGGTGGAGTCTTTCAACAATGCCTGGCGGCCAACGCGGTCCTCCAGATCCAGGGCATTGAGTTGACGCAACTCGGGAATTTCTTCTGCCAGCGGGGTGATGGCGCCATCCGCCCAGACTTTGAATGGCGCCGCCAGTGCCTGCAGATGAAAGTCGCCGGCCAGCAGTTTGCTGTTCAGCAGGTTGGCCATTAACTTGCCGAGTCTGACGATGTTGCGGTTGCTGTGTACATCGAGCGCGGCCACGACCGTGGTGGTCAGCGGTTTTTGGTGTAGCTTGCCCGAAGTCAGTAAAAACGTTTTCAGTGTATTGATGGGGCTGTCTTTCGGTGGCGTGCCTTGCCAGATCGCATTTTTTTCACGTACCACATCGGTGAGTGCCTTGATCTCTTCAAACGGTGCAAACTGGGTGGGGATGGTTTTGTGGGTGTTGGGTTCATTGGCCAGGTAGTGGAACGGCAACGCATCGGTAGAAAATCCCACGAAGCCCGCATCCAGTGCATCGGCCAGCAACTGTTGCATGGTCGCCAGCTCGGCCGGGGTGGCGTGGCGGTTGATGCTGTCATCAAAACCCATCACTTCAATGCGCAGCATGGAATGGGGCATCAGCACTGCCACGTTGGGTCCCATGGCCAGCTGTTGCAGGTGCGCCAGGTATTCCGCCGGGGTTGACCAGGTGGCTTTGTCGGCGCAGGCACGCAGAACGGATTTGGGAATGTTCTCCACGCGTGCGAAGCAATCCACAATGGGATCGGCACTGCCTTTACGCTGGTTGCCGAAGGCCAGGCCGAGGCTGCAGTTGGCGATGACTACGGTGGTGGTGCCATGGCGTACCGACTCGGGCAGCGCGGGCTCCAGTTCCAGCTCCAGATCGTAGTGGGTGTGGATATCCAGCAACCCGGGCATCAACCATTTACCCCCGCCGTCGACCACCTGTTCCGCGTGTGCGGGGTCGAGTTGTGGCGCGATGGCGGCGATCCGGCCCGCCTTGATGGCGAGGTCGCCGATGAAGGGCGGGGCGCCGGTACCGTCAAAAATCTTGGCTCCGGTAATCATGGTATCCCACAGCTTGGTCATGCGTTGGCCTCCTGTATCGTCAACCGATTATGCGGTGTGTGCCGCGGAATGCCAACGCAGATCCGAACGGCAGCTGCCCGCGTAACCAGTCTGCAACGTAATGCGGAGATGGTGTTGTGAGCCCAATAGCAGAGCAAGTCCGGCAAGCGCTTATCACCCGGGGGCTTGAAACCCCGATGGTGGGTAACAGCCTGCCTCCAAGCCAAAAGCGCGAAGCCATCGCCGGCCATGTGCGCGGTATTCTGACCACGTTAGGGCTGGATCTTGCCGATGACAGCCTGTGTGAAACGCCCGAGCGCATGGCGAAGCTCTACGTCGACGAGTTGTTTGCCGGGCTGGATTACGGCCAGTTTCCGAAAATCTCCCAGATCGAAAATAAAATGGGTGTGTCGGAAATGGTGCGCGTTCAGGACATCAGCGTGATTTCCACCTGCGAACACCACCTGATCACCATCGATGGTCGGGCCAAGGTGGCGTATATTCCCGGTGATAAAGTGCTGGGCCTGTCGAAAATCAATCGCATCGTACGGTTTTTTGCCCAACGCCCACAGGTGCAGGAACGTTTGACCCAGCAGATCCTGGTGGCCTTGCAAACTATTCTGGGTACAGAAGATGTGGCCGTGCACATGGCTGCGACCCACTATTGCGTGAAAGCCCGCGGTGTGCGGGATGCCGAGTCCTTTACCGAGACCCAGGCACTGGCCGGCGCATTCAAGCGCGACCCGGGACTGAGAGCAGAATTTTTACGTTGACGTGTTACACTCCGCGCACTTGTTTCTGAGGACGTCGCGTGAATTACCTTGCCCCCGGTCTTGCACTCTTGTGTGCAGTGTTTTGTCATCAATCGGTCGCGCAGGCATTTGCGCCCAAGACAGCCGGCGTGTCCGGTGATGTGTTTCTTGGCGTAATTTATCTGAGCCAGTCATCCAACTTATCGGCCAATGACGATGCCGATCCGTTGCTCACCGACTACGCCTCCAGCCCCGACGCCACCTCGCGCGGTTTGCCCGGCATCATCGGCAACATCGCGTATACCTTCGAGGGACTGGACCAGCAGATCTATGCGGGGGTCAGTCGGTCCAATGCGGCGCAAGGGCGGTTTGCCGGGGAATTCGGCTATCGGCGCTTCCTGCAAAGCGGCGCGGTATTCGAGGCGGCCTATATTCCGTCGCTGTTGCCTGAAGATGTCTGGCAGGACCCCTACTTATTGAACCAGACCCGGACCAAAACCGACCAGCAATTGCACGCGGTGCGGGCCAAGCTCGAGCGCATCAGTGGCACCGGGCTAGGTGTGGAAATCGGTTACGGGCAGTTGGACGTCAAGCGGGAAACCAGTGGCAGTAGCCTGGCACCCGAACAGCAGGCGATATTGAAGCGCGATGGTGAGTACGGGTATCTGGGTGTGGAATTTTTACTGCCGCTCGGGCGCGCGACGTTTTTCACCCCTTCTGTGTATATGTTTGATCGCAACGCCGATGGCAAAGCGAATTCCTTTAACGCCTTTGGCGCCGAGTTCCGTTTGTTTCACCGCACAGGACGGCACAGTTTTATTGCCAACGCCGGTTATGAATTTTACGACTTTGATGCGGTTAACCCCGTGTTTGACGAGCGCCGCCAGGACAACCGCTTCAAGCTGTTCACCTCTTATCTTCTGGCTGAACCCTTCGGTTGGCAATCCACATCTTTCACGGTGCTTGCGAGCCTGAATGATCGCGACAGCGATGTGGATTTTTTTGATGAGTCAGGGCTGTTTGCGGGGGCGGGGTTTACTTACGCGTTTTGATCAATGGGGTCAGAGCAAAAAATCGTGAGAGGTGAACAAACTCCGAAGATAGGTGGTGTGATTTTTTGGTCTGACCCCGCACGACGGGCTGACGTGCTAAAACGCCCAGGTAAAACCGGCGCGGTAAGTAAAATTCTGTTTGCGCGCGCCTTCCTGTTCCAGAAAATCGCGGGTGTTGCCGTGGCTGGTGATCCAGTTAATGCCCACATAGGGCTTAAACCAGGGTGATGCCACATAGCGCAAGCGCAGGCCCACCTCGGCATAGCTCAGGCCTTCGCCGGTCGCCGTCTCGATATCATCCTCAGTGTGAAACAGCAGCTCCGCTTTGGGGATCAGTTTCCATTGCGGCGCCACTTCCCAGAAATGCTCGATGCCCAGCAACAGGCCCTGATTGTCGGGACTGACAAAACCGGTGATTTCGTAGGCCGTGCCGGCGTCAGATTCGGCCAGCGCCGACAACACGCCCCAGTGGCGCTTTGGGTCCGGGTAGTGATCCGAGCGCACCCCGGCGCGCAAGGTCCAGGTGTCGTTGGCCGCCATCTGGCCCAATACCTGGGCTTCGTGCGCGCCAAGGTAGCGATTGGGAATTTCGGCTGTACTTTTTATCACCAGCGCCTGGTCTGCAGCATTGCCGATAAACAACTCGGCGTCCCAGAGCGCCAGGCCCTGACTGCGCAATTCAAATTGGTCGAACTCGCCGGAAAACTCAATATCGTCGGCCAGTGCCAGGGCGGGCAAAAGACAGGCAGTGGCTACAAGGGAATACTTCAAAGGTTTCTCTCCCGTTGGCTGTGGCGCGCAGTGTGGGGCAGTACATACCCCGGTTCAAGTAGTAAAAAAGTGTAATTTATGGCGCCGGATTTGCCCGTGCCATTGGCATTGGGCAGGGGCTAGGCGTTACCATGGCTGTCCGACAGGAGGTCGACTATAACAATGACTGATTCCAGCACCCATATACACCGCCGGGCCTGCCACTTGTGCGAGGCTATCTGTGGCATCGAAATCCATACCCGCAACGATGAGATTGTGGCCATCAAGGGCGACAAGGACGACCCCTTAAGTCAGGGCTTCATTTGTCCCAAAGCGGTGGCACTGCAAGATATCCATCAGGACCCGGACCGCCTGCGCCAACCTATGCGCCGCACGGCCAATGGCTGGCAGCCCATCGGCTGGGAGGAAGCCATCGCGCTGGCGGCCGATCGCCTGGTGGCGGTGCAGGCGCGCCATGGTGATGATGCAGTGGCCATCTACGCGGGCAACCCGTCGATTCATTCGCTCGGGATCTGGATGTATTCATCCCTGACCACCCGCGCGCTCAATAGCCGCAACCGCTTCTCTGCCACCTCGGTGGACCAGTTGCCGCACCACATGGTGGGGCTGTTGATGTATCACCATTGGCTCAGGGTGCCGGTCATGGACCTGGATCGCACCCAATGGGTAATGATGCTGGGCGCCAACCCGGTGGCTTCCAATGGCAGTGTAATGACCGCGCCCAATATGCCCGGCCGGCTGAAAGCGTTGCGCCAACGCGGTGGCAAGCTGATTGTGGTCGACCCGCGCAGAACCGAAACTGCGGAGCTGGCAAGCACTTACTTACCGATTGAGCCCGGCAAGGACATTTACCTGTTACTGGCCATGCTCAACCACCTGTTCAGCAGCGGCCAGATTGACCTGGGGCGTTTCAGCGGTCGTGTGGCCGGGTTGGACATACTGGACGAACAACTGCAGCCGTTCACGCCGGCATTGGCAGAAGCCCACACCGGCATAAGCGCTGACCAGGTCCGCACCCTGGCCGATGAGCTCGCCTCCACCCCGCGCGCCGCGGTATACGGGCGTATGGGGGTGTCCACCCAGGCTTACGGTACCCTTTGTCAGTGGGCGATCCAGCTGCTCAACCTCTTGACCAATCACCTGGATGTGGAAGGCGGCTTGATGTTGCCTAACCCGGCAATTGATACCGCGGGCCCGGGCACTAACCCGCAAACCTTTAACCGCTACCAGTCGCGGGTGCGCGGGTTGCCGGAATTTGCCGGCGAGTTTCCGGCCGCCACCATGGCCGAAGAAATGCTCACCCCCGGCGAAGGCCAGGTGCGGGCGCTGGTCACCATTGCTGGCAACCCGGTATTGTCCACACCCAATGGCGGCCAGTTGGACGACGCCCTGGCGGGACTGGATTTCATGGTGGCGGTGGATTTCTATCTGAATGAAACCACCCGCCATGCGGATCTGATACTGCCGCCGGTCTCGCCGTTGGAGCGCGACAACTACGACCTGGTGTTTCACGCGCTGGGCGTTCACAACATGGCCCGCTGGTCGCCGGCGGTGTATGAGAAATCCGACGGCGAACGCCACGACTGGCAGATTTTTGGCGCCCTCGGCAACGCCATTCGCGAGCGCAAGCAGCAGCCCACCAAAACACTGGTGCCCCCGGCCGAGATGGTCGATGCCATGTTGCAGTTTGGCGGCAAGGGGCTCAGTCTCGAAGCCTTACAGGCGCAACCCAGCGGCATCGATCTGGGCCCGCATGTGCCGCGCATGGCGGCGCTGTTCAGTGCCGAACAACCTCTGATGCTCGCGCCCGAACCCATGCTCGACGGTCTGGCCCGACTACCGGTGCAGCCACAGCCCGCCGCGGGCTTGCGTTTGATTGGCCGGCGCCACATCCGCTCTAATAACTCCTGGATGCACAATTATCACCGATTGGTGAAAGGTAAAGCGCGCGATCACTTACTGGTGCACCCCAACGATTTGGCCGATCTTGGCATTGCCGATGACAGTTGGGTGGAAGTGCGCTCGCGCACCGGCAAAGTGCTGGCGCAGGTACAGGCCAGCCAGGAAATGGCGCGCGGCGTGGTGAGCCTGCCGCATGGGTACGGGCACGACCGCGAAGGGATTCGCCTGAATATTGCCTCGCGGCAATTGGGCGCCAGCGTCAACGACCTCACCGACGACCAGTTGCTCGATTCCATTTCCGGCAATGCGGCCGTTAACGGCGTGTTGGTGAGCCTGCACAAGGTATCAGAAGCGGCCGTGGACGATCGCAAACGCAAGGCGGTGTCCTGACCCGCCGATTGGCCAAGGCCTGGGCATTTAGCGGATAATGCGGTTTTCAGAACCACGTTTCCGCGCCCATGCCCACACCCAAATGCCCCCATTGCGCCCTGGTGCAGGCTTACTGCCTGTGCGCGCAGGTGAGCCAGATTCAGGCCCGCACGCGGTTGGTGGCGTTACAGCATCCGCAGGAAACCCAGCATTCCAAAAACACCCTGCGCCTGGCGCAACTTGCCCTGCCCGCCATGCACTGCCTGGTGGGCGAACCGGCGGCGGATTTCCGCGACCTGGCGGAGGCCATTGCCCGCGGCGATTGGGGCCGGGTTGGACTGTGTTATCCGGCAGACACCGCGACGAATGCGCCCGCGGCCGATGCCCGCTTCGATACCCTGATTGTGCTGGATGCCACCTGGCGCAAAGCTCATAAGATGCTCATGCTGAATCCCTGGCTGGCACAGCTGCCGCGTCTGAGTCTGCGGCAACAGGGCAACTACCGGCTGCGCAAAACCTCTGTGGACGGTGGCCTGTCTACGCTCGAATCCATCGCCTGGGCGCTGCACACCAATGAGGGCCGCAACCCCCAGCCCTTACTGGATCTGCAAGCGCGGTGGATTGATGCCCGTCTGAAGCAGATGCCGCAAGAAGTGCAGGCCCGCTATGAACCCTGACTGGCAATTCCGCGCCGTCGCCGGCCCCTTGATACCGCTCGCCAACCAGTTCTACAAGCGGGTGAACAAACACATGAAAGCCCGCGGTGACGAAACCGTCTGGTTGGGCGAGTGTGATGGCAGTATCCGGGCGGCATTGCGATTGCGGCCGTTGGAATCACCCTATGTATTGCTCACCGGCATGCTGGTGGCGCCGGACGCCCGTGGCCAGGGCTGGGCGGCAGCGTTGTTGCAGGCAGCCGCAACGACGTTGCGCGCGGGCGAAACCTTTCTGTTTTGTGAGCCGGGGCTTGTAAACTTGTACCGGCGCGCGGGCTTCGCGCGGGCCTCGTCGTTGCCTCCGGCGTTGGCCAGCCGGCTGGCCCGCTACCAACGCAAAACGCCACACTTAACCGCTATGGTATGGACAACACCCGATGGGACAACTGCTGTTTAAACTCAACCAGGTACCGGAGGCCGAAGCCCAGGCCGTGCGTGAACTGCTGGATCAGGCCGGCCTGGACTGGTACGAAACCCAGGCCGGATTCTGGGGCATTGGCGTGGCCGCCATCTGGCTGACGGATGCCGGCGAGCTGCCCAAAGCCAAGGCCCTGCTGGCCGAATTTGAGGCCGGCTGGATTGAGCGCATGCGGGCGCAGCCCCCGGAATCCTTCTGGGCCCGCAGCGCCCGTAAACCTTTGCCGTTGCTGGCAGCGCTTCTGTCGGCGGCGATCATCCTGACGATCATGATTGTGCCCATGCTGGGCGCCTGGGACTGACGCCGTTGCGCTATTCCCGCGCCAGCGGCTCGCCCCATAACATGGCCAGAAATTTCTTGCGCTTGGCGGCACTGGTATCGCGTTCGGCAAAGTAACCCACGTGTTCGGTGGGGCTCGCCTCCGGGCGCAAGATGATGCCCCACAACGGGCTGATTTCATTGGGTATCAGTGAATAGCGGGCGTCGATAATGCGCGCCGGATCGTGCGCATCCAGCGCCAGATAGCGATTGGAAAACCAGGCGAAGCGGTGGATGTCCCGATACTGCTGAGTGTTGGGTGCCAGCCACGGAAAATCGCGCGCAATATCCAGCTTGCGTGCGCGTTGCCCGGGATAGAGGGTGGCCTTGTCGAGCACGTGCACCGCATCCACATAAAAATGGTTGTCGGTTTCGTACACCAGTTTCCACAACCAGATATTGGCGAATGAGGGCTTGGCCTCCAGCCGGATGGGCGTGTGCCCCCGCGACTCAGCCAGCGCCCAACCAGCGGCTTCAGCGCGCTCGCGCTGCACCGCGCCGAGGCTCAGGTAACACAGGCCATAGACCAAGCCGGCCCGGGCAAATGCCGGCCGTTGTTTCAGTACGCCGGCAATAATCAACGCCAGCAACGGCAGGGTAAACAGCGGGTCGATGATCGATACCGTATTCCACGCAAAGCGCGTGTCCGTGAGCGGCCAAAGCAACTGGGTGCCGTAGGTGGTGCAGGCATCCAGCAGTGCATGGGTGGCATAGCCCAGCGTGGTGAACAATAAGGTAGGCCATAAACCCAGGCCCAGAAAACGTCGGAACAGGGCATAGAGTATCAGCCCGGTAATGGCGCCCCCGATCGGAATAAACAGCAGCGAATGGGTAAACTGGCGGTGAAATTCCAGAAACAATAAGGGGTCGGTACTGGAGCGGATGAGCACGTCCAGATCCGGTGTCATGCCGCCAATGGCACCCACCAAGGTGGCGGCCGCCAGCTGTTTGCCGGGCCTTGCGGCGGCCTGTGGTAAGCTCGCACCCAGTACGCCTTGTGTTATCGGGTCCATACTAGTGTCCTGACAGGATGTAAGTAACAATCAAAAAGTATAAAACGGAATCTGAACGGAATCCCAATGAAAGCATTGCTGGCGAAAACCCAGGCGACTGCAGAAAAATTCTGGCAGGTCATGCGCCACGATATCTGGCAACCGCTGGTCAAAAAACCGGTGGAGCCGCACGCGAGCCTGCAGCCGGGTGATGCACTCAGCCCCAAGGCCATTGTGCGCCTGCGGCAGGCATTTCCGCAGCTGGTGCCAACTGCGTTGGTGCAAGCTTATTCCAACCAACCCCTGGGCCCGGAAGACCCTCGCTTTACCGGTCGCGACGCATTACTGAAAGCGTTGGACAACGTGCTGCTGGAATGGCGCGATGGGCGCTCCAGTCTCACTGCGTTGGTTGGGCCGCACGGGTGCGGGCTGACGTCGACCCTGAATCAGCTGCGGCATCGTCTTGAAGGCGACGAGGCGCTCAGTTTTCTGAGTATTGCCGAGCGGCCATTGTCGGTGCAGGACGCGCTGCGGTTGATCAACAGTATTTTTGAATTCGAATCCTGCCCGGCCACCGTGGCTGAAATGGTCTCCGCCATTAATGCGCTGCCGCCACGCCTGCTGTTGATTGACGATGCCCACATGCTGCTGTCCCGCGCGCTGGGCAATCAGGCCGCCGTGCAGACCATCGGCGCCATCATGGTGGCCACCCAGCACCGGCACTGCTGGATTGTGGCCTGTGCCAAGCAAGCCTGGCGTCGGCTGAATTTTATCTACGCGGTGGAACGGTTTTTCAGCCGGGTGCTGCATATGGATTATTTTAACAGTGAGGAACTCGCCGACTTAATCGGGAGGCGTTTTTATGGCCACGGGTTTCGCTGGCAACCAGAAGAAGACATGGATGAGTCGGAATGGCTGCAAAAACGCCTTAAGCAATTACACAGCATCAGCGGCGGCTTACCCGAGATGGCGTTTTTCTTTTTGCTGCGGGCGTTCAAAGTAGATGCGGATGCCGTCAGCCTGGCGCCATTCTGTTCATTGGACACCAGTGTGTTGAAAGACTGCGATGAAGACGAATTGTTCAGCCTGGCGGAAATATTTGTACACGGTGTGCTGACTCACATGGAGCATGAAACCCTGTTCCGGATTTCGCCCGACCAGAGTCTGCTGCGCCTGGAGCGTTTGCGCCGGGTGGGTATTCTGAATTGCATCAAAACCAGTGAACCCTATACCAGTAACAGCTATTACCTTGAGCCCATACTGGCGCAGGCCACCGTGGCGCATCTGGTGAATGCCAACCGTTTGTACTGAGGCCCCTATGGATACGGAATCAAATAGTTTACAGGCGTTGCTGGATATTATTTCGTTGGAAAAAATACTGGCGATTGCGCTGCTGGTGCTCTCCGCCTGGGTATTTCTGACCCTGATGCAATGGTTGCTGAATAAACTGGCCGACCAGTTTCCGCGCCACCGGCTGCTGCTCAATCGCATTTACCCGCTGACCCGGGTGCTGGTGTGGAGTGGCACGGTAATCTATGCCGTTGTGGGCATCGTGGCGCCGCACCAAAGTATCTTGTTTGCCATGCTCGGTTCCGCCGGCCTGGCACTGGGCCTGGCCACCCAGGAACCCATTAAAAATATGGTGTCCGGACTCATAATCATGATCAACCCGCCCTACCGGCTGGGCGACATGGTGAGCCTGGCGGGCCACTACGGTGAAGTGATTAAACTGGAATGGAGCGTGACCTGGCTGCGCACCTTTGATGACAACATCATCATGGTGCCCAACAACGAAGCGTTGCGCACCGCCATTGCCAACTCCAACAGCGGCGCATTGGATGAGCAGGTGAGTGTGAAGTTTTCACTGCCCGCAGAATGCGATCACCAGCTGGCGATGGCACTGGCCCGCGAAGCCACGTTGACCTCGCCCTACACATTTCTGAAAAAGCCCATCATTATCAACCTCGATAACAGTGTTGAATTCGGCAAGGCACTCATTCACGTGACAGTGAAAGCCTGGGTGTTGGATATCCGGCTGGAAAAACGTTTTGCTACCGATATTCAAATGCGCGTGATTGATGCCTACAAAATCGCCGGTGTCATGCCCTCGGCGGTGGTGCCGTTGCCGCAATGAAAACCCTGGCAGCGTTGCACTCGGCGTTTGCCCAAACGGGCGTTGTGCAATGGCTGGGCGTGCGTCCGGCCCGGCGCGAAGCCATGCTGGTAGTGGATGCCGTGGACGCCCGCGCCGGCCGTGGTCTGGTAGGCGACCGTTACAGCAGCCGCAATGGCAAGCGCCAGATTACCCTGATTCAGGCCGAACACCTGCCAGTGATTGCCGCGCTGTTGGGGCGCGAGTCCGTAACCCCCGAACAACTGCGCCGGAATATTTTAGTGAGCGGTATTAATTTGCTGGCGTTGAAAGATAAACGTTTCCGCATGGGTGCCGTGGAATGCGAGGGTACTGGCCTGGCCCATCCCTGTTCGCGCATGGAAGAAATCTTCGGCCCCGGTGGTTATAACGCCGTGCGCGGCCACGGCGGCATCACCGCGTGCATACACACCAGTGGCATTGTCCGGCTGGGTGATGCCGTGTCGGCCATTCAGCTGATCGACTAAAGTCGAATCGACCAATGTCTGGGTAGGTACCCGAATTCTGGTTTTTTATACTCACCGTATAAAATTGCTGTGAGGTACCGCCATGAAATATCAGGATGTCTACGCCCGTTCACTGCAACAGCCAGAGAGCTACTGGCGCGAGCAGGCGAGTCAGCTGCCCTGGTACCGATTCCCGGTGACTACCCTTGCACCGGACGACAACGGCTGGCCACGCTGGTTTCCCGATGGTGAACTCAATACCTGTTACATGGCACTGGATCACCATGTGGCGCAAGGCAATGGCGACCAGATTGCGTTGCATTATGATTCGCCGGTAACCGGCGCGCGACAATCCTTCAGTTTTGAAACGCTGCGCGATCAGGTGGCTTTGTGCGCGGGTATGTTGCGCGATCTGGGGGTGGGCAAAGGCGACCGCGTAGTGATTTACATGCCCATGATTCCCGAGGCGGTTGTTGCCATGCTGGCGTGCGCACGCCTGGGTGCAATTCACAGTGTGGTCTTTGGTGGCTTCGCGGCCAGTGAACTGGCCGCGCGTATCGATGATGCCACGCCGATTGTCGTGGTCTCCGCCAGTTGTGGCATCGAAGTGGATCAGGTGATTGCCTACAAGCCACTGTTGGACCAGGCCATTGATCAGGCCTGGCACCAGCCGGCGCACTGTGTGATTGTGCAGCGGCCGCAATTGCAAGCCAAGCTGATGGGACCGCGTGATCTCGATTGGCATCAGGCGTTAGCGCGCGCACAACCGGCCGATTGTGTGCCGGTGTTGGCTACAGACCCGCTGTACATCCTGTACACCTCCGGCACCACTGGCAAACCCAAAGGTGTGGTGCGCGACAATGGCGGCCATGCGGTGGCGATGCACCATTCCATGCGGTGTGTGTACAACATGGGGCCTGGCGATGTGTTCTGGGCGGCGTCGGACGTAGGCTGGGTGGTGGGTCACTCTTACATTGTCTATGCACCACTGCTCGCAGGTGTGACCAGCGTGTTGTACGAAGGTAAACCGGTACGCACGCCCGATGCGGGCGCCTTCTGGCGTGTCATAGAGCAATACCAGGTGAATGCCATCTTTGCGGCACCCACCGCTTTCCGCGCAATCCGCAAAGCCGACCCGGAATCCACGTTGCTCAATCCCTACAACCTTGCGAGCCTTAAAACGGTTTTCATGGCGGGCGAACGATTGGACCCTGCCACTTACCACTGGGTGAAAAACCTGCTCGGTTTACCGGTGGTGGATCACTGGTGGCAAACAGAAACTGGTTGGGCAATCTGCGGTAATCCCATGGGTATCGAACCCGTGCCGCCGAAGGCGGGCTCTGCCACCTTACCCATGCCCGGTTACGATGTGCGGATTCTTGATGCTAACGGCA